>JASHON010000206.1 GCA_030041095.1 Terriglobia bacterium | reverse complement strand
CCGATCACGCCAACCTCCGCGTGAGCCATAGGCCCTTTGCTCCTTTTCAGTTTCAGCGATCAATCATTATTCGCCAGCAAGCGACGCAGCCATGTTACGGAAAGCCTCATTTGCCGTTTAAGAGACACTTCCGGGTATTTCCTCTGGACTAGCGGTCGATATCCGTCTCCGGTCTTCCGGACCAGGGTGACCGGGCCAGGCTCCTTTGCAAGCAATCTCTCAGGCCAGCCAGTCGAAGCCCCGTTGGGCGTCGGCGTCAGTATTACGACGTGGGCACGGGCAAAGCCGAGATCCTGTCACCATCCAGTGCAAGCTTCGCCCAAGGGGTTGAGGCGTCATGTGGAAAGACGACCAGCGCTCCCGCCGACGCCAGCTCAGGCAAAAGCTGCCTTTTCTTGCTAAGCGTTTCCAACGGGTGCAGGTCGAAGCTCATGATCCATGGGTAAGAAAGGTGTGCGGCAGTGGGAACAAGGTCGGAAATGAAATAGGCCTGTTCGTCGCCAAACCCGATCCGCACGCCTTGCATGTCTTGCGTGTGGCCCGGCAAGAGCTCGACGTGAATTCCGGGCAAAATGTCAGCGTCTCCATCCAGAAACTCCGTCTGTGATTGCGCCGCCGTGAAGGATTCCTCAACAAAGCTTGCCCGGTCACGTTCGGTGGGTCCAAGCGCGTGCCTCCACTGGGCGCGCTGCACAAAGTACCGTGCGCGGGGGAATGTGGGAATCACCCGAGCATCTTCACGACGCGTGTTCCAGCCGCAGTGATCGAAATGCAAGTGGGTGTTGATCACGATCTGGACGTCCTGTGTGCGGATTCCATGCGCAGCCAGATCCGAAAGAAGGCTGTGTTCGGAGTGATCGACGCCGTAAATGTCAGAGTGCTTGGCGTCGAGTTTGTCTCCAATCCCGGTTTCAATCAGCAAATTGAGCCCGTCCAATTGAACCAGGAGGCAATTGAGGCCCAGGAGGATGCGGTTTCGAGCGTCCGCCGCGATTTTACGCTCCCAAAGCGGCTTGGGAACCACCCCAAACATCTGTCCGCCGTCCAGCTTGAACGCGCCGTCGGAAAGCGCATGCACCTCAAACTTTCCCAATTTCATTTGGATCGCTTCCCATTTTGAACGGAATCTTCCACAAGCTCGATGAGCACGCCGGCCGTACTTTTGGGGTGGAGGAAGGCAATCCGCGTACCACCGGCGCCGGCGCGGGGCGCAGCCTGCACTGCTGGAATCCCTTTCTGTTCGAGCTCGGCGAGCGCTGTGTCGAGATTCGGAACCGTAAGGGTCAGGTGGTGAATTCCCGGACCGCGCCGTGCCATGAATTTCGCCACTGGCGAATCCGCAGCCGTGGCCTCAATCAACTCAATGCGCGCGCCGTCCAAAGGGAAAACGGCCACTCGGACTTTTTGTTCGACAACTCGCTCGGGAACGGTGGGAATCCGGCCAAGCAGCTTTTCAAAAACGGAAATCGCTTCCTCCAGCGATTCTACCGCTATGCCCACATGATGGATCCGCATAGTGACACTTCATGATAACCGCCAAATCGGGAATTATGAATTATGATTTCGTGACCCAACCGTTTGCTCCTTCCCGGCACATCTCACTTCATCAGATTGTGCATTAAGGTTTCCACGGCGGAATGGGGATCCAGGCGTCTTTCCACCACTTCCAGCGCGAGCCCGTCGACCAATTCTGCATCGAGACGACTTCCTACGGCTTGCGCCAGCAGATTTTCCCTGAGCATCTCCAGAATGCGGGCGCGCCACTTTTCACGCTCCCTATGTTCCGCCTCCGGCCCTTGAGAGACAAACGACCGGAAGTCCTCGATCTTGCCCTGGAGCTCGCCGACGCCTTCGCCAGAGGTGGCAACGGTCTTCAAAACGGGAGGCTGCCAACCGCCCTTCCGTTTCGCAAGGGAAAGCAGCGCTGTGACTTGCTTCTCAACAATCTCAACACCTCCCCGATCGGCCTTGTTGATAACGAAAATATCGGCAACTTCCATGACACCGGCTTTGAGGCATTGAACTTCGTCGCCCAGTCCTGGCACGAGAAGTAGGAGGGTGGCATCCGCGAGACTCGCAATCTCAATTTCTCCCTGACCCACCCCCACGGTTTCGATCAGCACCATCTCGAAGCCGGCCGCCTCGAGCACCGTCACGGCGTCACACGTGGACGAAGCCAGGCCACCCAGATGCCCGCGTGACGACATACTGCGAATGTAAATTCCCGTATCGGTTGCCAGGCGCTGCATACGAACGCGGTCGCCTAACAATGCTCCGCCGGTGAAAGGGCTCGACGCGTCTACGGCAACTATCCCGACTCGCCACCCTCGGGCGCGATACGACACAGCAAGCTTATCGACCAGCGTGCTCTTGCCTGCTCCCGGAGGGCCCGTAACACCTATGGTCTGCGCGCGCCGGCTGAGGCGGAAGAGTTGCTTGAGCAGAGTCACGCCCGCTGGATCGCGTCGCTCGATGGCAGTGATCGCGCGAGCGATGCTTCGTGCGTCACCCGACGCAATCCTCTGCACCCATTTCCCAATATCCAACGCCATGAGTTTTGCGGCACGGCCTCTGGCAGTTTGACTCGAAATCCGGAATCTTCCGGCTTAACACGCATCCCAGAAGGAAACGCCGGCTTCAGTATCGAGCGGCCGAGCCTGCCCTGCTACAACCGAGCGTGGAGCAGGTCTCGCGAGATCACGAGCCGCTGGATCTCACTCGTTCCCTCGCCAATCGTGCAGAGCTTCACGTCGCGATAATATTTCTCCACGGGGTAGTCTTTGATAAAACCGTATCCGCCGTGAATCTGTACAGCTTCGTTCGCCACTCGAACCGCAACCTCGCCGGCAAACAATTTCGCCATTGCGGCTTGCCGGGTGACGCGCTGTCCACGGTCTGCGAGGGAAGCCGCCCGGAGCGTGAGCAAACGTGCGGCATCAATCTCCGTTGCCATGTCAGCAAGCTTCCACTGGATGGCCTCGAATTTGGCGATAGGTTGGCCAAATTGCCGGCGCTCGCCCGCGTAGTTCACGCTGGCTTCAAAAGCGCCCTGCGCCATCCCGACTGCCAGCGCGGCAATGGAAATCCGCCCGTGGTCGAGCACCTTCAGACTGTCAATGAAGCCCTCACCCGGCTTGCCAAGGCAATTCTCGCGTGGGATGCGGCAATCTTCGAAAATCACTTCCGCCGTGTCGCTCGCCCGAAGACCGAGCTTGTTCTCCTTCTTTCCCGCGCGGAATCCGGGAGTGCCGCGCTCAATGATGAAGGCGGATATGCCGTGTTTCTTTGCTACCTTATCGGTGACTGCCATGGCAACGCACAAATCGGCGTAGCTACCGTTGGAAGTGAATGTTTTCGAGCCGTTTAGAACCCATTCGTCTCCATGCAACTGCGCCGTTGTCCGCGTGCCACCCGCATCACTGCCCGCCTGGGGCTCGGTCAGGCTCCAGCAGCCGAGCTTCTCCCCACGTGCCAGCGGGACCAGGTATTTACGCTTCTGTTCCTCGGTTCCAGCTTCGTGAATATGACCAGCGCACAGCGAATGGTGCGCCGCAAGGATGATGGCCACGGAGCCATCCACACGCGCCAATTCCTCCACAATCATGCAATACTCGGCGTACCCCAACCCAGCTCCGCCGTATTTCCGCGGGAAAGCAGCACCCATCAGCCCCATCTGCCCCATTCGGCTCACGATCTCTTGTGGAAAGGTCTGAGCTTCGTCCCATTCCATCACGTGCGGGCGCATCTCCCGTTCGGAGAATTCGCGCACCGATCGCTGAATTTCCCGCTGTTCGTCCGAAAATTCGAAGTCCAACTCTCACCTCAACCGTAAGTCCCGCTTCCGGCTATGACTATAGCATATGAAGATCGTGTGTTAAGATAAGCACGCCATGCGCTTGGTGTCGTGGTTTGGAGTGATTGCGGCGGGATGGATCTTAGCCGGCGAGTGCATGGCCCTCCCCGTACATTTTCCTCACCGGAAACATCCTGCGAAGACGGCTACCCTTATCGTGCAAGCGGCGAAGCCCGGCTGCCGTGTTGATGTAGACGGTGCTTCCGCAGGCGTAACCAATGCTCAGGGACGTGTGACCATCAGTGACGTTGAGCCTTCGGCGCATTACCTCCACATTAAATGCGGCTCGGATCCGACCAGAGTGCTGTTCGTCTCTTCTCTTCAGGCTGGTCAACGGCTGGAATTGCACGCCGCCGAAGCGCCAGCGCCCGTCTCACCGTTGGAAGCGGCGGAAAACCGGATCCAGGTCCGAACGCTCCTCAATGACGCGGTGAATCTGCGTTCGCAGGGCCGGTTTCCGCAGGCCATCCAGGCGCTTCGCAAGGCGCTTGCCCTTCAGCCGGAGAACCCCAACCTGCATCACGAATTGGGGACGACGTTTCTGATGTTCGGGCAGTGGGAGAACGCGCGCATCGAGCTCATCGAGACAGTTCGTTACGATCCCAATGATGCGGACGCCCATAATGCCCTGGGCTTTGCCGACGAAAAACTCGGAGACATCAAGGATGCGGTCGTACAGTATCGCGACGCCATGCAACTGGACCCCCAAGACGATTCCTACCACCGCCATTATCTTGAGGCGCTTGCCCTTCTCCCGGAGCCCCGGCAGGGGGGGAAGGGAAGGAAAAGATAGACTTTGCCGGTTGACTTGGGCTTCGCAAAGAGGTAGATTGAGTTCTTCCTTACACGCTCTTAACAATATCTTATCCGGGGGTTAACATGGAATTCCGAGTCGGGGATAAAGTGATTTACCCTAACCACGGTGTCGGAGTGGTCGAACAGATTTCCAGCAGGAACCTGACGGGACGCCCGGAAACCTTTTACCTGCTCAGGTTAAGCTCAAAGGGCATGCGTGTTATGGTGCCGATGACGAATGTTGCCGTGGTGGGCTTACGTCGAGTGGCACGAAGCCGTGAAGTGGGTTCGGTGCTCGAGTACTTGAATGAGCCCAACGTTGGATTGCAGCCGGACTGGAAGGGAAGGTTCAAGCAGAACCTGGAGAAGATGCGCAACGGATCCCTTCAGAGCGTTGCCGAAGTGTTCAAGGTTTTGCTCGTGTTGAGTCAGGAGAAGCCGCTTTCCTTCCGCGAAAAAAGGATGCTGGAACGATCGTGGCAATTGCTGGTGGACGAGATAGCGGAAGCGCGTGGATTATCGCACGAGGTGGTGGAAGGGGAGTTGTTGAAAGCTTTCAGTAAATCCAACCTTAAATTGGCCCTCCCAAGTTGACCCTTTCGAAGGGGCGGCGGACATTTCAAGACGCTCGAATTGCTCTTTTTCTCAACTTTGGCCCAAATTGACTGGCCCGATGCAGCGGGATTCCGTGAATTCTCGTTCTCCTGGCAAGGATTGCGGCGCTATCATCTGAGTCTGGCGGCCGGCGAAAGGTCCCCGGCTGCCGCTCCAACGATGCACAGAGTGCGCGGCCACCGCCTTCCTTCAAAGTGGCGTGCGTGGCATTGACACGCTACGCTACCAGTTGTGCCGGACCGTAAGCTCCTCGCGGGCTTGGCGCAGTGCCGAATCGCCTTTCGGCGGTATGGCTCGCGATACGTGGGTCTTGGGGGGCTTTGCCAACTGCTGATAGACGTCAGCAATCGCTGAGGGAGCCAGCTCCGAAGCGCGCAGGTAAAGCATCTTTGAATCCAGCAACTCCCGCTCCACGTCCATTAGTGACTTGCCTTGACCGATCCCTCCTTGCACCTGTCCTTCCAGCCACTCGAGAAGGCTTCGAAATCGCTCTACATCCTGCCTGGTAGCCGGCGGACCGTGCGATGGGATAAAAGTTGTTGCGTCCCAAGTCTCCACCTTGCCCAAAACGGCGATCCAGCGGCCAATATCCCGAGACCCAATTCTTGGGACGTATCCGTTCACATAGAGATCTCCCAGGAAAACCGTCTTGGCTTTCGGAAGGAATACGGCAGCATCGCCCTGAGATTTCCCGGGTAACGCACAATGCAAGGTGATCACCCGAATGGGCTCGCTGCCCATCGTAAAACTCATGCTACCTTCGAAGGTCTGGTTCGGCAGCGTGATGTGGATGCCGCGCATATGTTCTTTCAATTCCCGGCTTTGGGTCACGAGCGCAGCCACAACTTGCTCGTAAGCCCGGATGCGGGCTACAGCCGCCGACGTGGAAAGAATCTCTGCATGCTGCTCTGCAAAAACCTCGTTGCCAAGCACCTCGTCCGCTTCCGGTCCTGTGTCAATAACAAGCCGGACGGGAATGTTGGTACGCTGGCGAATTTCGTAAAGGACATCGCGGGCGTGAAAAGGGTTGTTGGAAGTGTCAATCACCACCACGCCCTGATCCGTAATAGCGAAGCCGACATTGCCCGCGCGGCTGTAACGCGGGTCGCCGTTCTGGTCCATCACGTCGTCGGGGATCCAAGCGTAAGTATGAGGTGCAAGCTCTTGAACCGAATAGTCTCGACTTATAGCAACGCCGGTGCGGACGCACAGGGCAATGGCCACAACGGCGATGAGCGGCGGCAAGCGCAGGCTCACACCCTTCGTCCCCCAAAGCCTCGCGGAAACAGACGGTTCATCAACCTGAGACTTCCGGCTCCGCCGAGAGAGCCTGGAGATGCGAGCCTGATTGGATGAGGCCGATTGGGCGTCACCAAACGCCAAGGAAACCTCCCCTTTCCAGCTCGCGAATATTCCTCATCTTGCGGTCCTTCTCCACTTCAGCGTAGCACCCTTCGACGGTTCCCACACCTCCACGCAGTTAACGCCATCACACATCCACAAAGACGCGGCCTCGCCACACGCCGTTATGACATTCGACCGCAAGCTGATGATACGTGATCGCCTTTACCAAACACTTAAGCTGGTGGCGCGACGGATCAAAACGTTCACCCCTTGCGACAGACGCAACAACCGTCTCTTCCAATCTGGTGAATTCGAAGTCACGCAACAGCAGCTCCTTGGCATCTTCCTGATATAACACTTCGCTCAGCCAATTCACAAGGAGACCACCCCAATCGCGTCCACGAGCTTCCAGCACGATGGATTCCGTGAGTTCAATGGTCTCGACGGCCACACGAAGGTCCGTCAGAGCGCGAGCCGCATTGATGAACATTTCCTGCAGTGTTTCCCCAAAGGCCTCAAACCCAACATCGGCCGTGTGCTCGAGGATCGAAAAGGGGATCATCGTGAAACCAACGATGTTTCGCAGCCGGATGCGGTCCGGATTTGCAATTCGCCAAGGAATTCCGATAGACTCCATGATCCGGCGTGCGGTTCACGCCGGCTCGCGCCGTTCGAATCCATCGCCACTGGAAGTTGATCGATGCACGCCTTATTCATCGTTATTGCTGTCATAGCTCTGGTGGTGCTTCTTCTGCTTTTGCTTCTCCGATCGGCGGGGCGCATGAAGCGTGCCAGCAATAGTCTGGACCGCAACTGGTCAGACATCGAGCGGCTCTTCAAACAGCGGCAAGATGAGCTGCCGCGTCTCATTCAGACGTGCCGGAGTTTTCTGCCTGCGGAAACGGGAGCATTCAAGGAAGTCTCGGCTACGCGCGCCGCCAGCCAGCGGGCCGTAACAACGGGTGAGAAGGCGAAGGCGAACAGCCAGCTTCACGATGCAATTCACGCGCTCGTCCGCGAAGCGAAGAAACATCCTGAGCTCGAACGCAATGCCACATTTTCTCAGCTTGAGGCCCGTTTCGAGGAACTTGAGGAACGGATCTCCGAGCGAATTGATTCCTACAATGACGACGCGGGCTCTTTCAATGCCCGAATCACTCGTTTCCCAACAAGTATCTCCGGTCGAATCGCAAAACTCAGGCCGCGCCCGCTATTCCAAACGGAGGCGAGAGACGTGAGGCCAGAGACCCGTGCCGGAGCGTAAGGTGGCGAGACCACGATAAGCGCCGTGCCGCCACTACCGGCTGTGCGGACGAGCCCTGAAGCTGTCAGGGCTCTCTCCGATGCGGCGCCAGCACGCGCAAAGCCAAGCTTTACTTTCAGACTCGGTCAGCTATTTACGCCTCGTCACCTATCACCGGCCGCTGGTTGTGGGCAGGGCCGGCAAGTGCGGGTGATGATTAGGATAAGGCGGCGGAGAATAGTGAGGCAGCGGGTGCTCCTTAAGAAGTTGCAGCGCCACGGCGACAGCTTTTTCAAGCTGCGGATCGTGGCCTTCCCGCACCAGCATCGGATCTTGCCAAACTTCAACGTCGGGGCTGATGCCATGATCTTCCACTTGCCAGTGGCCGTTCAATCCCCCAATGGCCCAGCGCGGGGCGGTCACCCCGCCCCCATCCATCAGTGGCGGATAACCGCCAATGCCTACTAGCCCGCCCCACGTTCGCACGCCCACAAGCGGCCCGGTGTGAGTCCGCTTAAAATACCACGGCAACGCGTCGCCGCCTGAGCCGGAAAACTGATTGATGATCATTACTTTGGGACCGAAAATCGCTTCCGGCGGCTCAATATAAGTCTTGCCGTAGCGCGCTTCCGTGACGGCCATGGGTTTTCTGTTCAAGAACATGATGATGTAATCCGCAAGTTGTCCGCCATGGTTGAAACGCTCGTCGATAATCGCGCCTTCCTTATCCACTTGCGAAAAGAAATAGCGGTTGAAGTTCGTGAAGCCGCCCACGGCTGTGTCCGGCAAATAGACGTAAGCAAGCTTGCCCTCGCTGAGCCGGTCCACAAGGCGGCGATTGTGCTCGATCCAGGACAGATTGCGTAGCGCGTGCTCGCTGGCAACGGGGATGACCGTCACCTCCCGTGACCCGGCATCGTTGGGGTTCGGTCCTACCTTCAACACGGTCTGCTTGGCCGCAAGATTCTGGAAAAAGCTGTAAATATTGTCGGTTCCGTAAAGCTCACGGCCGTTGACCGCTAGCAAATACTCGCCCACTTTCACGTCCACTCCAGGCTGAGTGAGCGGGGCATGAAGCTCGGGATTCCAGTTTTCGCCGTTGTAGATCTTAGTGAATTGATAGCGGTTGTTCTTGATCTGATAATCCGCGCCCAGCAATCCCACACTCACAGGGCGTTGGGGGGGCTCGTAGCCGCCGCTCACAAACATGTGGCCCACAGATATGAAACTGAGCATTTCACGGAAGAGGAGGGTCAAATCGTCCCGGCTGGCGATACCGGGCAAATAAGCCGCAAATTCCTTCTCGGCCGCGTCAATGTCGAGACCGTGGTAATGCGGATCATAGAAGAATGCGCGTTCGATGCGCCAAACTTCGTGGTACATCTGGTTCCATTCTTGCCGTGGCGTCACATAGACCTGCATGCTAGCCGTCTTCAGCATGCCTTCGCCAGGTTTAGCGGGCGCCGCAGTTGGGACGATGAACCAAGACGCATGCGCAGGCGGTCCTTTTGCGTAAAGCATATGGCTGCCATCGGCAGAAAGAGCAAATGCGGAAATCCCAGTAACGAGCGGGGTTGTCTTACGGGTCTTCAGATCAAACTTTATTATGTCACCCGAAGGCGGACTGAACACGCCGCCGAACACAGGACTGACTACGGGCGCACGGACGAGAAACAACTCTCCCGCATTGCCCGCCAGGAGCGTCTCATAGCGCGCAGGAGGAATGGGCAAGGCGAGAGTGCGCTGGAGGATGCCGGTAAAATCGATTTCCACTTTCGCCGGCTTTGCCTTTGGCTTGGCCTTACTTGCTTTTTCCTCCGTCGGGGGTGCCTTGACCTTTTCATCGCCCGTCTGGGGAGCCAACGGCGAAGGCAAGGTCTTGCGCAGAACCACGACGTAAACGTTGCGCGTGACTGGATGTGCCTCACTGGTCATATCCAGCCAGCCTGCCGACAAACCTATATTCGTGCTGGCCGTAAAGAAAAGGTATTTTCCGCTCCTGTCAAAATTCGGATAGAGGCAATCGCTCATGCCATCCGTAATCTGAGTAGCTTTGTGCGTTGCGAGCGAATACACAAATACGGCGCGGAGGTGGTTCGTGAGTTCCTTGGTATACGTGAGCCACTCGCTGTCAGGCGACCACATCTGATCAAATTCGTGGAGCGGCGTGCCGTAGAGATCGGTATCCACGAGCACCGGCGCCGGGTGGGCCAAATCCACCAGCCATGGGTGCATGGCCTGGTCGCTGAACGCGAGTTTCTTGCTGTCGGGCGACCAGGAAAGTTGGTAGTAGTATGCCGACGGCTGGCCCAGCCGGATGGTCTGCACGGCTCCAATGCCGGTCTGGTTGCGGATGCGCAAATCGTATCCGCCATCGCGGTCGGAAAAGTAGGCGATGGATTTCCCGTTGGGCGACCACGCCGGGTCGCGGTCTTCGACGGCCGGACTGTTTGTGATGTCGCGAATGTCCCCCTTCTTGCTCGGCACCGTGAAGATATCACCGTGAGCCTGGAAAACCGCCCGCACCCCAGTCGGCGAAATGTCATAATTCGCGATCTGACTTGCCGCAGGCTCAAAATGAGGCCGCAGTTGCGGCATGTCTGCTCCAATAGTGATGGGAACCCGACGTGACTTATGTGTCTTCAGGTTGTAAAGATGAATCTGGCCAAACTGTGAATAAACGATGGCTCCAGGTCCGGCGGACGCGGAAATGATGTCGAAGCCTGAGTTCTTCAGCACTTGCGTGACGCTCTGGGTCCGGGTGTTATACCCAAACAATGTGACTGGGCCGGAGCGGTCGGAGAGAAAATAGACCGTGTCGCCCACCCACATCGGATCGTTATCATTCGAATCGGGCCGCGGGATTTTCACGACGCTTGAATCCGCCAGGTTGGCAATCCATATCGGCGTGGTCTGGCCGCCACGATAGCCCTGCCAGAACGGCTCCCAGCGAAAGTTGGGAACGTAGGCGATGCGCGTGCCGTCCGGCGAATATGAGCCGCGCTGGGCCATGGATAGCGGCAGTTCCGAAGGGAAGCCCCCGGTGGCGGCAACCGTGAAGAGCTGATACGGATCCGAGTAGCTGTAGCGGTTGGAGCGGAAGAGCACGCTTTTGCCGTCGGGCGTCCAACCTACGGCGATGTCAGGCGCTGGGTTGTACGTAAGCCGGCGCGGCTCGCCGCCTGTGGCAGGCGCCACGTAAACATCCGTGTTGCCGTTGAAAGTGCCCGTGTAAGCGACCAGCGATCCGTCGGGCGAGAAGACTGGCCCGCTCAGGCGATCGCTGCCCGTCACCAAACGGTGCGCCTGTCCACCATTCCTGCTCACAATCCAAATATCACCGCCGTAGGCAAACGCGATTTGGGTCTTACTCACTGTGGGCGACTGCAGCAAAAGCAAGGGTGGCTGCGCCGTTATGGGCGCGGCATACACCAGGAGCACGGAGAATGCAGCTATCCAAGCCAGCGTTCTCCCACACCATGTCTTCTTCATGTGGCCCTCTCGCGATCAATTACTATTCCAGGCATTGCTTCGTGGCAGGAACAGTAGTATAAGCCAAGTCAGGCTGGCAGAATGAATTATTTCCGGCCTCGCACGCGGGTCGCGTGCGCCTGACGCCCGGCGCGGAACGAATGGTGGTCACAGAGGAGGAATGCGGCAGGCCGTCACGCTGCACCAGGATTTCCAGAATCTCAAGTTGGAGCGCATCTTAAGGCATGAAAACGCATGATGAAGGCTTAAGCCGCAGAGCATTTCTGGAATCCGCAGCGTTCGGCGCAGCCGCCGTGGCGGGGCGCCAAGAACTGGCTTCAGCCGCGCCATCGCCTGTGGCGCCGTTTGAGTTGGAGGAAACAACTATTGCGGAGCTTCAACGGGGAATGCAATCCGGGCAATACACCGCGCGTACGATTGTGGAGAGGTATCTCAGGCGGATTGAAGCCATCGACAAACACGGGCCGGCTGTGAATTCAATGATCGAGCTGAATCCTGAGGCGCTCGCGATCGCCACATCGCTCGACCGCGAGCGGAAGGAGAATGGGACTCATGGGCCGCTGCACGGCATTCCCGTTGCGATCAAGGCCAATATCGGCACACATGACCGGATGGCCACCACCGCCGGATCTTGGGCCCTTGCTGGTTCTATCCCGCTTGAGGACTCGCAAGTCGCCCGGAAGCTGCGCGACGCCGGCGCCGTGATTCTCGGCAAGACAAACCTTAGTGAATGGGCCAATTTCCGCTCGGACCATTCCACCAGCGGCTGGAGTGGCCAGGGCGGGCTTACACGCAATCCCTATGCGTTGGACCGGAACGCCTGTGGATCGAGCTCTGGCTCCGGCGCGGCAGCATCTGCCAATCTTTGCGCGCTGGCCGTCGGCACCGAGACGGATGGCTCGATTGTATGCCCCTCATCGATCAACGGCGTTGTGGGGATCAAGCCGACGGTGGGCCTGGTCAGCCGTTCGGTGATCGTTCCCATTTCGCATACCCAAGACACTGCCGGCCCAATGGCGCGCACGGTAACGGACGCGGCCATCCTGCTCGGCGCGCTCACCGGAGTCGACTCGCGCGATCCTCAAACCCTGGCGAGCCGCGGCAAAGCGTTCACGGATTACACCGCGTTTCTCGACCCAGCCGGCTTGCGGGGCGCAAAGATTGGCGTCGTGCGGCAACTGTCTCACTTCAACAGCCACGTGTTAAACCTGTTTGACAACGCCTTGGACGTGATGAAACGGGAAGGAGCGCGCCTTGTGGATCCGGCGCGCATTCCTACGCTGGGCAAATTCGGCCATACGGAGCAACTGGTACTGCTGTACGAATTCAAGGCCGGCGTCAACCGCTATCTTGAGGCCCTCGGGCCCAAGGCGCCGGTACACTCATTGAAGGAAGTCATTGCCTTCAATCGGCGCCATTGGAAAGTAGAGATGCCCTATTTTGGCCAGGAACTGTTCATTCAGGCGGAGACGAAAGGCCCGCTTTCCACGCCCGAATACCAGGCCGCACTTCGAAATGACCAAAGCATGGCCGGAACTGACGGTATCGATGCCGCGATGGGCAAATACCGCTTGGACGCGCTGGTCGCGCCCAGTGCCGGGCCCGCGTGGACGACGGATTTGGTGAACGGCGACCACGATACCGGTGGCAGCTCCAGTCCGGCCGCCGTCGCGGGATATCCACATGTCACGGTTCCCATGGGATCGGTTTTTGGCCTTCCCGTCGGCATTTCTTTTTTTGGCCGTGCGTGGAGTGAGCCAGTTCTTTTGAAACTGGCCTTCGCCTTTGAGCACGCCACTCGCCTACGCCGCCCTCCACGCTTCCTGCGGACGGCAGATTTAGCGGTAACGTGAGAGGCCGGGACCATTGGCTCGGAAAGCACGCATCATTCAATTCGCATTGCTGTGGGCCGCAGTTCTCGTGGCAGTTCATCGGTCCAAAGCGCAGCAGCTCACGCCGGCGTTCACTCGTGAGGAATTGAGAGATTATGGCAAGGCGAATCCCATTACTGACTGGCCCCTGGCAGAACTGCTTCACAGCAAGCTTGGCTTGAAGCACCTGGAACCTGCTTCAAGCCAATCCGAGCTTATCCCCATCCTGCAGAAGACCGGCAGGCAGATGCTTGGACTATTTCGCGACTTCACCAATACCGATTCCATCGAACACATAACCGTTGGCCAGTTGTTATCGGGTCCGGAAGTATGGCCAATGGCAAGAACCGAGGAAAGAACTTTTCATTACCTCTTCCTGACGGTCCCAGGTGAAAAGGGCGCCGGCGTGGAAGAGTACAGAACCGATGAGCAGGGGAAACCTGTGAGTGCTTCGCAAATGCTTCCGAACGCGCCGTTCGTCACGTCCGGTTTTGCGGGCATGCCGGCGCTATTCCTTCCGTTGGAACAAAAATCATCTCACTTTCGATACCTGGGACGACAAAAGCTCCGCGGCCACCCAACTTTCGTGGTGGCTTTTGCCCAGGAGCCCGGAGGCCGCGGGCTGGTCGGAATATTCCAGACGGCGGGCGGTATTTCAGAGCCCATATTGATGCAGGGTCTGGCCTGGATTGACTCGGCAAAGTTTCGAATCCGTCGCATGCGAACGGACCTCTTGGCTCCTCTGCCCGCGGTTGGCCTGGAGAGAGAAACCACGGACATTCAGTTCAAGGCGGTTCGCTTAAGGAAAAGCGCTCGAACCCTCTGGCTTCCGGTCGACGTCGTTGTTACGATCGGATATCAAGGTCAGCTTTTTGAGAACCACCACATGTATTCGCATTTCAAGCTGTTTCACGTAAGCACGCAAATAAAAGCAGGCGGGTGAATGAAAGTAGCGGCTGTTGTGAACCCACACTCCGCTGGCGGGAAGACAGGACGGCGATGGCCGCAACTCGCTCGGGCGATGGAGCAGCGGCTCGGTCCCGTCACCGCTGAGTTTACGAGGCGCCCTGGAGATGGCATCAGCCTCACTCGAAGGCTGCTTCACGAAGGCTTTGACTCGATCGTGGCCGTTGGTGGTGACGGTACGATCAATGAAGTGGTCAACGGCTTCCTGCAGTTTGATACGCTGGTGCGTCCGGAGACAAGGTTCGGCATTTTGCCCACCGGAACAGGTGGTGATTTCCGGCGAGCCCTCGACCTTCCATCTCGCAACGGGATCGGTCATGCCATCGATCGTCTTGCCAGCGGCTCAGTAGCCCGCCTGGACGTAGGCAAGGCTCGGTTCGCCGGACACGATGGTTCTTTTCAGGAACGCTACTTCATCAATCTTGCCAGCTTCGGGATTGGCGGTCTGGTCGCAGCCCGATCTCGCAATTTTCTCACTCCGCTTGGTGGGCGGCTGGCCTTTCTGTGGGCCACATTTCGGGGATTCTTATCGTACCGGGGAAGCCATGTGACGCTCACGTTGGATGGTGGGCGCTCCTCAAGCCGTCATCACGTCACGGATATTTGCGTCGGGAACGGTGGATTCTACGGTGGCGGCATGCACCCCTGCCCCAAAGCTGCGATGGATGACGGAATCTTTGAGGTGACCGTCATTGATTATATGAATGTGTTCACCCTCTTCTTGGGCGGCGGCATCCGCGGTCTCTATTCAAATAACATCTATAAGAACCGACGGGCTCACCATCTGCGCGCAGCAAGAATCGAGGCAAAGTCCGACAATCCGGCCTGGGTGGGAATCGACGGCGAGCCCCTCGGCCGGCTGCCGCTCGAAATAACACTCCTGCCGCGTCTACTGCCCGTCATCGTCAGCTCATCCGCCTGGCCAAAGCATTGATGCACGGAAGTCCCTGGCTAACAGGCAAACGGATTCCCCCTCCGGCAGCAACACGCTGGCTTTCTTCCACTTCAACTGTCTGGAACGTAATCGGAAATAGATAAGGGGGGAATACGGTGTTTCTCTCTGCTCACGGGAAGCTCGGAAGCGTGACGTTTGTGAGAATTGGAGCTCCTCAGGTAAGCGTGAAGTGTTGGTGAATTCGTGTTGAAGGATTGAGTGTTGCTCTACCTCCAACGATGCGGGAAGGGCCGCATGTGCTTGCTGGCCTTGCGCCTTTCCCGCGCCCATCATTTTCTCTGACCACGCGACTTAGGGTAAGCGCCCTTTCGAACGACGCTAGAGGTGACGCCAGAGTGAGCCTGCCGTTACGTCAACCTGATCTTTCAAATCCACTTTCTACCGCCACTTTCGGCCTCTCAAAAGCCACGCCTGCTTTGTGCCCATTTTGACGTTGCCAGCACCCAGACGGTCAATTGGGAGTTCTTTTTGGGTCGCATGTCGCTGCTCCTTAACGTGTTGCTCGGAGACACGCTACGGCCGCCAAAATAGGAACCTGACTAGCTCAATGACGCCGTAAACAAGCACGCAGAACCACAGGTCCACAAATGTGCCCCAGTCAATCAGGGTCTCGTGCCGCGCGGCCCTCGGAAGATGAGGAGCAAGCGAGAAATAGAGAAGGTTGCCCACTAAGATCGCTGCCAGATATTTCATCCAGGGCACATGAGATCGAGTTGGCATCATGGCTTAAAATAAAATCCCTGTTTCCATATTATCTCGCGTGGCGCTCGGCCGTAGGCGTTACAGCCATCAGGAATAAACTGGGGAGAACCATGACACATCCGGAGTTGACGCTCAGCAGCGAAGTCAAAAACGTGACGGGCGTGGGATCGGCACGGGCAAAAATGTTCGCCTCGCGATCCATTCGCACAGTTGAAGATCTGCTCTACTATGCTCCTTTCCGTTACGAGGACCGCTGTCAAATGATCAGCGTGCACGATCTTCGACCCGGGCAAACGGCGACCATCTTCGTCAAAGTGCTCTCCTGCGGGCTGGTCAGAACGCGGCGCGGCAAGTTCATTTACGATCTGTCAGCCGGGGATGCAAGTGGAGTGCAGCCGGGGGGTCTTATTCGCTGCATCTGGTTCAACGCCAGCTATTTAGAACGGAGCAAAACGTTTCGCGCTGGACAGCACGTTTTCTTTTACGGCAAGGCGGAGCGCGACGCCTACGGTACGGGCAACCTGGTGATCACGCAGCCGCGCTTTGAAATCCTCGTGGATTCCGTTCCGCGGGCGTCAAACTCGCTAGAAATCGGCCGAATCACGCCGATTTACGAAGCGATCGGACCACTCAGTCCGGTGGTCATTCGCCGTCTTGTTTGGGCTGCATTGGAGAATATCGGCGATCGCATCCCCGAATGCTTGCCGCCCTCCATTATCAGAAGACGGAATCTGCCGGATCGCGCCGGCGCTTTGCGCCAAATGCACTTTCCGCCTCCGGACACTCCCCTGGACGCGCTGGCAAGTTTCCGGACGCCTGCTCAACAGCGGATGATTTTCGAAGAGTTCTTTGCCATCGGTGTCGCCATGGCTCTCAAGAGGCGCCAGCTAAAATGGCTCCCTGGAATCGCAGTCGAAATAAATGACAGGGTTCGTGAGGCCATCAAGCGATTTCTCCCGTTTCACCCCACTGCCGCTCAGAAGCGCGTGCTGAAGGAAATCGTCGACGATATGAGATCGTCGCACCCGATGAGCCGCCTGTTGCAAGGCGATGTGGGTTCAGGCAAGACGCTTGTGGCGCTGGAAGCAGCCGTGGTGGCGATTGAAAATGGAAGCCAGGTGGCCATCATGGCGCCCACGGAAGTTCTGGCCACTCAGCACTATCTCTATTGCAAGCGATTGCTTTCGCCTCTCGGCTACCAACCCGCTCTCCTTACCGGGTCGCAGAGTGCACGCGAGAAGCTGCAAATTAAAAATCTGCTGAAATCCGGAATCATTCCGTTGGTGGTGGGCACGCACGCACTGATCGAACAGGATGTGGAATTCGCGCGGCTCGCGCTGGCCATTGTCGATGAGCAGCACCGTTTCGGCGTCGTGCAGCGCCAAAATCTGGTGCGCAAGGGGCCCGCTCCGCATGTGTTGGTGATGACCGCAACGCCGATTCCGCGCACCTACGCGCTGGCGGCCTACGGCGACTTGGACATCTCGATCATCAATGAAATGCCGCCGGGGCGGACGCCCGTGCTCACACGCGTGCTTTCTGAGTCCGACCGCGCTCGCACCCTCAACTTCATCCGCAGCCGCATCCTGGCAGGCGAACAGGCCTACGTCATCTGCCCGCTGGTCGAAGAGTCGGATAAGCTGAATCTTCGTCCTGCCATCCGCATCCACGAGCACCTTGCGAAGGATGTTTTTCCAGAGCTGCGCGTTGGTCTGTTGCACGGCCGCCTGCCCGGCGAAGAGAAGGAAAGCGTGATGGAACGATTCAAAACGGGTGAGATCCAGGTGCTGGTATCAACAACGGTGGTGGAAGTGGGCGTTGACGTTCCCAATGCCACCGTGATGCTCATCGAGCATGCAGAGCGATTTGGGCTGGCTCAATTGCACCAGTTGCGCGGCCGGATCGGACGCGGTGCAGCCAAGTCGTATTGCTTCCTGATGTCTGGGGGTGATGCGGGCGAAGACGCAAACGAAAGGCTCCGCGCTCTGGCGGACACGCAGGACGGTTTCCGCATTGCCGAGCTCGATTTCCAGCTTCGCGGGCCGGGCGAATTCCTGGGCACCCGCCAGTCTGGCATTCCTGCATTCCGCATTGCCAACTTGCTCCGTGATCGCGATATCCTGGAACAGGCCCGTCGGGAAGCGTTCGAATTTGTTGAGCGCGGAGCATCCGCCGATGAATTGGATGACTTCACCCGGCAGTTGCAAGCGCGATGGCCCGGACGTTACAGTTTGGCACGGCTGGGTTGAAACCCGTGGCTGGCCGTGAGCAGACCTTTCTGGATGTCCAGCGCGGGCGGTCGCAACTGAACACTGGTCTAATGCGAGTCATTGCAGGTACCTATCGCGGCTTGCGACTGAAAACGCTGAAGAGCACCGCCCTCCGCCCAACGTCCGACCAACTGCGCGAAACTCTTTTTGACGTCTTGGGAGATCGCATTCTGGGGGCTGCATTTCTCGACGCTTATGCAGGAAGCGGAGCAGTTGGCATCGAGGCAGTTAGCCGGGGCGCTGCTCGTGCTGTATTTGTGGAGCGCCACAAGGCCGCCACAGATTTGATCCGCCAGAATCTCGGGTCCCTCGGTATCACTTCGGGATTCGTGATCCTCACTTCTGAGGTAGAGAAAGCAGTTGCCAGACTCGAACAGGAACGCGCAGAGTTTCAGTTTGTGTTTCTTGACCCGCCCTACGCCGAAATCCGCGAATATCACCGCATCCTTCGCGTGGTCGCGCGATCCCGCATCCTGTTGCCGACAGCCTGGGTGATCGTTGAACATTCCCATCTCACCCGATTGGAAAGCGATTACGGCGGGCTACACTTCACACGCACCATCCGGCATGGCGACTCCCAGCTTTCGTTCTACCGGCGGGTAGCGCCTGGCGCTCAGTAATTCGGGGATGACAGAGACGACGACTGGCCCAGGCCTCTCGAAGACCACGGGAACCGGAGATGGATGCTCTCGGCGCCATGCTGCTATTGGAAGGATTTTCCGAGGAGTCCAAGCAGGGGACTCTGGGAGCCGGTGACTTCGACCGTCGCGTTTTCAAGCGATCGGCCGCGAGCAATCGCGAAGGTTAAATTCAGGCCTGCCGGCGGCTGGCTGCTGATTGCTTGCTTACTGCCGGCTCCCCACTGCCTTCCCCACTCCCGCAGGCTCGGCCGCCAGGGCCCGCACAATCGCATGACAAAAGGCAGGCAAATCCGTCGGCACTCGGGATGTGATGAGATTCCCATCCGTTAACACTTCTGCGTCTTCGTACTGAGCGCCGGCATGGATCAGATCGTCTTTGATGGCCTTGAACCCCGTGGCCTTCCGGCCTCGAATAATATCTGCGGAGGCCAGCACCCATCCACCGTGGCAGATAGCGGCCACGATCTTGCCCGCGGTATCCATCTCACGAACGAAATTCAGCATACGCGGATCCTGCCGCAACGCATCCGGCGCCCAGCCGCCGGGAATGACGACCGCGTCGTAATCCTCGGCGCGGACGTCCGCGATCGAGCGATCCGTCATTACGGGATATCCCTTCTTGCTGGCATATGTCTTCCCCTTTTCCGCACCCACCGCCTGCGTTTCCACTCCGTCCTCTCGGAATCGCAACAATGGATACCACACTTCCAACTCCTGGTATTGATCCGCCACTAGAACTGCTACTCTCTTTCCCTTAAGGCTCATCGTTCAACCTCCCACCGTTCATATCCACCCCAGTCTAAGCCGGCGCGTTCACGTTCACAACATCATCCGGCCAAGTCATCCGGTCAAGTCCCAGACCCAGTCCGGGACGTTCTTCCCAAAATGGAACGGCAAGCGGCTTGTTAGGGAGGTCTAACCTCGACTGCCCGTATGCGGCGTCATCGAGGTTCTCCAAAGGAATCAACGCATTCCTGTGCAGTTGCTCAACGGGCCAGCGGGCCAACCGCCGCTTCAAACTGCTGGCATCGGGCTTGCATTTCTGAGAACCGCTCAGAGCGGCGCCGCGACGAAAGAAGAGCTGCTAGCCCGTTTGGAGGGGCAAGATCATGCGGCCCGCTCAAATTCAGCCACGCGAGGTTCTGATGGGTTCTTTGGGGATGAGTTACAGCCGGTCCAGTGACGTCACACCTTTGCATCAATCCTCTCCGCACCGTACTCGGCGGCGTATGCGCGAGCACGGCCGTGAGCACACAGCCTCCCCTGCACCGGGTCGAGGGCGGTTAAGGCAGACTGCCGGGCAGCCGTTCGTCGAGCGCGACGCGCTGGCCGTGAGGCTGCTTTCCCTGGTGCGGCGCGTTGCGCTAGAGATGCGCGAGCGTCTGCCACAGCACGTGGATCTTGAAGACCTTTCGGGAGCCGGCGTGCTGGGTTTGCTCGACGCGGTCAGGAAATTCGATGCGCGCAAGCACGTGAAGGTTGAAACTTACGCCCGCCATCGGATTCGTGGCGCCATTCTCGACAGCCTCCGGGAATTGGATACGGCATCGCGCGATATGAGGCGAAAAAACAAGATGGCAGAAAAAACCTTCATCGAGATGCAAGTTAAACTTGGCCGTGCCGTCACGGATGAAGAACTGGCCAGCGCGCTCGGCATAAGTCTGAAGCGATGGTATCGAACGCAGCAGGAGTTAAGCAACATGGGTATTGACTGGATGCGTCCCAACCACGTCCCGGAAAACCACATGGTGGATGAAGGAAACCTGCCTGCAAGGGAAGATTCCGAAAGCCCGTTCGATCTCTGCTATCGCTCCGAGCAGCGGGCCATATTGAATCGCGCGGCTTCTCTCCTTCCGGAACGTGAAAAGATGATCCTTTCCCTTTATTACGAGCGTGAGCTGACCATGAAGCAGATCGGCGACAAACTTGGGATCGACGAGTCCCGGGTTTCACAGATTCACAGCGCTGCCGTGGCTCACCTTCGGGCCAAAGTACGGCGATTGCTGCGGCCGGCAGAGGCCGGAATGGCGCCCCTCTCCGTCGTTGCCAGAGCGCAATCGGGATCGCCTAGCCTTCCTTGTTGATTTCGGTGCTAAAGAGACGCTGCGCCGAGCCGAGGTTTGGCCACCCGGCATAGTCAGCGCAGCCTTCCGCCCTGCGGGATGACGTCCCTCCCGCCGGGCGGCTTCCCCCGTGCGCAATTCTCCCAGCCTCTTGGTGGAGCTTGGCGAAGTCGTGCCCCTCCATGAGGGGTCTTCCACCTGATCCTGTTCTTTCAATCTTCGGGCCGTCCCCGCGCAGCCACAGGCAGACGGCCCCTGCCGGAGCCTTGTGGTCTTGGAAGCTACAGCGTCATCCGCTTCGTCAGGTTACTGCCGCGCAACCTGTGCTCTCTCCACCAGCCACGATGCTGGAACCATCTGAATGCCCTCGCGGCTGAACTCCGGAACAAAACGAATGAGCGCCTTGATCGTAGTCGGATAGGGATGGCCGATGGCAAGCGCGGCGCCCCGTTCTTTGGCCTCGCGGCAAAGTTCACGAAGCTGACCCAGAGTGTACGCAACGGTTCGCGTGTCATCCAGAAAGACGGAGCGGCAAAACGACGGTACGCCAAGCCGCTGGGCGACCTTGAGAGCGACGGAATGAGGCGTCGTGAGACTGTCGATGAAATAGAGATGGCGAGCCGAAAGATTCGCCAGCACTTCCTGCATGAGACGAGCGTTGGAGGTGGCGCGCGAGCCCATATGATTGTTTACGCCAACCACTCCCGGTACGGACGCCAAGTCCTCCCGGATGATCCGATCCACCTCACGTCTTGGCATTCCCACCCGAAGCTCGTTCGGGCTGATGTCTCGCGCTCGATCGGCTATCGGCTGCATGGGCAGATGCAGCATCACTTCATGGCCCGCGTGGCGACCCGCCTCGGCCGTGAACCGCGAGTACGGCAAGCGCGGCATTACGGAAAGCGTGAGCGAGCGTGGCATTTCCGCAAATCTTCGTGCAACCTGCCGGCTCTGCCCCAAGTCGTCGATCACGATCGCAACGCGGGTGATCCGGGGCACCTCGATGAGATCAAGCGTCCACAATCTCCTTCGCTGGAACTCTGCCGTGATTTCCGCCGTGCGAATGGTTACTTTCCTGGTGATTCGCTCTGCGCCTCTGCGGGAGGGAAGAACGGTCAACGACCGCTGGACCTTCTCACCCCTCGTCTCTCCCCGTAAGAGGGGAAGAGGGTAAGGGGAGCGCTGCGATAGGTTGACAATTCGGCAAGCGTCCACAGGCCTGCAGCGCAGCACGAGCCCTTCTCGTCTCGCTACTTTAACTGCAGCCTTCAGAACACGGGAATAGGCTGGCGGGAGAGAGACAACCGTCATGCGCGCTTTCATGCTTTTTGGGTCGAAAGACTTGATCCACACGCCCGTACGTCCGGATCGCTGGACAGTCCGAAGCAGCTCCTGAACCGAAACTGACCGATGAAGCGCAGAAGAGGGTTTGGGGGTGATTTTGCGCGGCGAACTTCTATGGAGAATGAAATAAGCGAATAATCCGGCGCCGGCAAGCGCGATAAATGGAACAATCGACAGCCGGCGGCGTGCCTTCCTCTTTCGGCGCCGTTTCAACGCTTACGCGGCCTTGCTCGCTGGGACTTGGCTCTTTAGGATCTCAAGAGCGCGCTGGTACTGAACGTCGCCCGACGTTCCAAAATCTTTGGGCTCAACCACGGGCCCGTTCGTAGCAGGCACTTCGCCCGGCGCAGGAACCAAAACGTTGGGTGTGACACCATTTCCTTGAATGGCAGTGCCATTCGGGCCGTAATACTTGGCCACGGAGAGCAACAAGCCGGAGCCGTCTCCAACGGGAATCACCTTTTGCACGACGCCAACACCAAAACTGGGATGTCCCACCACATCGCCTCGGTTGCGACCAAGCACAGCGTCCGCCACAATTTCCGCAGGTCCCGCCGTCGCGCGATTGATCAAGACCGCCAGCGGCATGCGGAACACAGAGCCGGAAGGCGCCGCCATATAATTATGCCGCGGGTCCTGTTGCCCGTACGTATAAGTAATGAGCCCCGAAGGGATGAACAGGCTTGCGGTTTGCACAGCTTCGTCCGGCTCGCCACCAGCACAGTCACGCAAATCGAGCACCAGGCTCTTCGCGCCTTCCCCCTCCAACTGCTTCACCTTGGCCGCGATTTCTGCTGTTACGCCCTTATGAAAGCTGCCGACGTACACGTACCCTGTGTCTGAGTTGGCCATGCGAGCAGTCACCGGAGGATCACCCAGCGCCTCTCGCGTCAGTGTGAACTTCTTCGGTTTGCCTTCAGATTCGCTCACGATCCATACATCGACCGTTGTTCCTGGCTCACCCGCCAGCTCGCGCTCAATCTGAACTGCGGAAAGCTCCCGGACGGGCTTGTCGTTAATGCGATCGATCAAGTCGCCGGGGATGATTCCGGCCTTATCCGCCGGGCTTCCCGCCCTCACGGAGACAACGGCAGCAAAGCCCGCTCTCTCAGAAGCAAAAATGCCGACCGTCGCGGGGCCGGGATTGGGATGGGCGAGGTAGTTCTTGAACTGCTCGGGAGTAAAGTACGTGCTATAAGGATCGAGCGATTGCAGCAGGCCGCGAATGGCGCCACCGGTCACTTTCTCCAGGTTGGGCTCTGTGACGTAATTGCTCTTGATGCGGGAAAGTACCTCGCTGTAAACGCCAAGGTCGCGGTACGTTTGTTCGTTGGTCGAAGTCCCCTGCCCCAGCACTCCGCCGATGACAATATACATGACCAGCAGACAAGAAATAAGAATCACGCCATAACGCAACCGCTTGGACATAGTGCACCTTTAGCTCCCTACGAGCGTTCCCGCCTTCCTAAAGTGATTATAGCATGCGTTGAAAAGTGGTAAGGTGCAAGCATTGGTGACACTCGCCTGGCGAATGAAGGATGACCCGGTCCTATTTATCTTCAGGGCAGCGAGGAACGGCGCGTGGCTTTCCGGAACATCGTGATCACTCCACCTTATGATTCGCCTGCTTACATGATGTTGAGCGGATCAATATCAAGCATGACGGAGCGCGACGCGATACGGCGCTGGCTACAAAAATCCGTCAAGCCTCTCAAAACTCCGTTCAAGCGCGCCCGCGAGTCGGATTTCAGCAGGATTTGCATGCGATAGTGGCCTTTGATTTTCGCCACTGGCGCAGGCTGTGGCCCCAGAATCTTCAAGTAGCGAGCGTGGGGATGGCTCTCGAGGAATTTGGCCATGATGCCGGCGATATCCACAGCTCGCTCGAGCTTGGCATCCTGTGCAACAACGTTCGCGAGCGCCGTCGCGGGTGGATAATGCATCAGCTCACGGAAGCGTATTTCTTTAGCGAAGAAACCGGGATAATCCTGATTCGCAGCGAACAGGATCGCATAATGCTCCGGATAAAAGGTCTGGACGAGGACTCGACCCGGAATCTCGCCGCGGCCGGCGCGGCCAGCCGCCTGTGTCAGCAACTGGAACGTCCACTCGGCCGCGCGGAATTCCGGTAGCCTCAGCCCTAAATCTGCTGAGATCACGCCCACCAGCGTCACTCCGGGGAAATCGTGGCCTTTGGCGATCAACTGCGTACCCACAAGGATGTCAAGCCGACCAGATCGAAACTCGGAAAGCACGTGAAGGTATTGGCCTGCCCGTTTCGCCACGTCGCGGTCCAGCCGGCCGATACGAGCCCCAGGGAAAAGTGCGGCCAACTTGCCCTCAATGTTTTCCGTGCCCTCTCCCACATAATGCAAGTATTCGCTGCCACAGCCGGGGCAACGCCTGGGTACAGGTGCGGCGTATCCGCAGTAATGACACACCAGCCGCTGCTCGCGGCGATGATAGGTGAGGCTGATCGAACAGTTCACACACGTTTGGACATTGCCGCAGCTTCGGCAGAGCAGGAACCAGGAGTAACCACGATGGTTCAGGAGAATCATGATCTGCCCTTTTCCGGCAAGCTGCGCTTCAATGGCCGAGTGGAGCTGCCGGGAGATCAACGCCTGGCTATGGGTCTCGCGAAATTCCAGGCGCATATCCACGATCCCCACCTCAGCCAGCGAGCGGCCTGCGACCCGCTCGTTCATAGAAAGCACCTTATATTTGCCCTGACGGACGTTCCAGAAAGATTCGAGCGATGGCGTTGCTGAGCCTAGGACCACCAAAGCCTTTGCAATCCGCGCCCGCACGATGGCAACGTCGCGAGCGTTGTAGCGTGGCGTTTCCTGTTGCTTGTAACCGCTATCGTGCTCTTCGTCTACAATCACAAGGCCCAGATTCTTCGTCGGCGCAAAAACAGCCGACCGGGTCCCGAGCACCACCTGAGCTTCGTCGCGCCAAAGCTTCCACCACTCTCTTCGCCGTCCGGCCTCAGTAAGCGCACTGTGGAGCACGGCCACTCGGCCGGAAAACCGCTCGGCAAACTGCAATTGCATCATAGGCGTCAGTGCAATTTCGGGTACGAGCATCATTGCGGACCGGCCTTGGGCCAGGCATCGTTCGATCAATCTGAGGTAGACTTCCGTCTTGCCGCTTCCTGTTACACCGTGCAGCACGAATACTCCCAATTCGCGGAGTTCGAGGGCCTTGACGAGGGATTCCAACGAGCAAGCCTGGCCTGGAGTAAGTTCACGAACGGGATCCCACTCGAGGCCGGCGAGATGAGTTTCAGGCGCCGCTGCAGAGCGGCTGTCAGCCAAAGTCACAACGCCGTCGCGCTCGAGCCGGCGAAGCGCTGCCAACGTCGCCCGTGCGGCCCGCAACAGCTCACGATGATCGCGCACGAAGCCCCCTTGCCTCTCAAGCGCATCCACCATTCGCACCGCGGCCGGTGACTTAGAACGTTTCCTCTCCGTTTCTCTTAGCTCCGTGCTCTGGTTTACCAGCTTGACGGCAAGCGCCTTTCGCTTTTCGGCCTCCACTTCGTTCAGATGTGCCCAGCCGTGCTTGAGGACGGCAGCCGTAGCTTCTCGGCCGAATTTCTGCCGCACTGTTCCCACCGCCGCTTGTGGGCGCTCCGCCAGGAAGTTCAGCAGCCTGCTCTCTTCGCTTGCTCGCACTTCCTCCAGCAGGCTCGAAGCAAGCTCTTCCCGTCTCGTCTTACCCCCTTCCGTAATGCTGATCCGCCGCGCCCGGTAAGTTTCCTGGCCGAGAGGCAGCATAGCGCGAAAAACTTCTCCCGGCGGCGCCAGATAGTAATCCGA
>JASHON010000205.1 GCA_030041095.1 Terriglobia bacterium | reverse complement strand
TGCCGTTAGCTTCTTTCCGCCTCATCCGCATCGTATGCCATCCTCCCAAAGTGGGAAAGTATACACCGGGTGCGGAGACGCATGGGGTTATCTCTGGGGAAGTACTTACCTTTGCGCGGCGGCATCGCACGGGCATGATGCGGCTCCGCCGCCTGACGTGCGGAAAGGCTTGCCTTTCCAAAAGGGGTAGGGGCGGGTTTCAAACCCGCCCCTACTCAATTTTCAAGACAGGGCATGACTTCAGTCATGCCGCAGAGCCTCGCAGACTCCAACGGCTTTAGCCACTGGCCGGCGCAGCCAGGGGCTAAACACGCTGCGCGGAAAGGCCAGTCATGTCATGCTGAGCGTAGCGAAGCATCTCTGCATTTCTTCGGAAACAAATGCCGGGACTCTTTTCCCGATTCTCTGTTGCCTGCCGCGCATGGCTGCTATGATATCTCCGTGCCGCGCCAGTACCGTTCCACCGCGCCCCAAGCCCGCGAGCCGCTACGCGGAAGCCCGTTGGGATCGCCCGCCGACCTCGGTTCCACCGCGCAAGCGGTGCGAACCATGTTTGAGACCGTCACACCACGGTACGACTTTCTCAATCACTTCCTTTCCGCCGGACTCGATCTGTATTGGCGAAGCGTCGCCGCCCGCTCGCTCCGAGCCCAACTCGCATCGCCGGATTCTGTGGCGCTTGACCTCTGTTGTGGCACGGGCGATCTGGCATTTGCCTTAAGACGCTGCGCGTGGGGAAGCGTGTTCGCCGCGGATTTTTGCCGGCCCATGCTCGCGCGGGCGCGACAAAAGGCGGCTTCTCATTCGCGTCTCGTACGGATGATCGGCGCCGACGCTCTCGATCTTCCCTTACCGGACAATTCGCTGGATGTCGTGGCTAGCGCCTTCGGATTTCGGAATCTTGCCAACTACGCCCTCGGTCTGCGCGAAATGATGCGCGTGCTTCGGCCGGGAGGGTGCGCGGTGATTCTGGAGTTCTCCAAGGTTCGGTGGCCGGTATTTGGTCCAATGTTTCGCTTCTATTTCGCTCACGTTCTACCTCGCGTGGGCGATTGGATTTCGGGCGCGCCTGGTGCTTACCGGTACCTGCACGAATCCGCCTCCCGCTTTCCGGATCAGGAGACTCTAGCGAAGTTCATGCGGCGCGCCGGATTCGTAGATGTCCGCTACCGCAACCTCGCCGGCGGTGTCGCCGCTCTCCACTGCGGCGCGAAGCCAGCATAGAAAACGCTTTGCGCTTCTTTGCGCCTTGGCGCCTTTGCGAGAGGCAGTTGCTTTTTTTACGGCTTCCAGGCCCCGGGTCCGGTTTTTGCGCCCGCTCCACGGGCTGCAGGCGCCGGCATCCTGAAGCCACCGTCGCGGTGGTATCGGGGTCACGTGGCGGGATTGAACAAGAACCCGCCAACACAGAGGGCATAGCTATTTTGAAGCGACACAGGCACTTTTTGGCGGTAGGCGAATAAAAGGCGAAAGTAAACGGAACCCTTTGAGTTATCGAGAGGATGTAGCAGCGATCAAACCATGACCAACAAACCCAGTAAGTTGCTGAAAACAAACGACGGCGAAAAGCTCGATACCAACAAACCCAGTAAGTTGTTGAAAATGGCTTAGTTATAGGAATTCACCCTGTCTTATCCCAGTAAGTTGTTGAATGGAAGTGGGATAGTTAAACACATGCGGAAATATGGAAGCGTCCTGCTGGCGTTTAGTCTTCTTCTGGTGGCGCCCTTGCCCGGACAGGACACAAAGTACCCACCCCAGGGCGAGCAGATTCCCGGCCCGGAAAATCCGGCTGCCACTTCAGGTCATTGTTGCGCGACCGGAAGTGAAAGGCCGCTTGCTGACTCTGCCATCAAGGCGTGGCTTGCCGATGTGCGCCACTGGCGGACGGAACGCCTGGTCCGCATCGGGTTCAACGAGGCGCAGTATGACCGTCCGGTATTTCAATGGGTGCAGAAGGCATTCATTCAGCCGCAGATGATGGCGCAGGACCGCTATTTCTACGATCCGCATACTGGTAAATACACCGTCGCCCGCTATCTCGAAGACTTAAAGACGCGTTACGGTGGGATTGACGCTGTACTGATCTGGCCCACGTACCCGAACCTCGGAATTGACGACAGGAATCAGTTTGACCTGATCCGGGATATGCCGGGTGGCATTGCAGGGCTGAGGGAGATGGTGCAATCGTTCCATCGGCACGGCGTGCGCGTGCTGTTTCCGTACAACCCTTGGGATCAGGGGACGCGGCCGGAAGGAGCGCCTGATTGGGAAACGCTGGCAAAGCTCATGGCGGAGATGGAATTAATGGCGACACAATGGGGGCAGTTCCTCGCGCTTTCCGGGTCGCGTCGGACGAGTCGGGACATCCAATTGTTTTTGAACCCGAGGGCGGGAACGGTGACGCCAATGACGCGGCCATGGCATGGAATAACCTCGGCTGGGGATACTGGCAGTATCCGTTCGAGCCCATGATCAGCAAGAACAAGTGGCTCGAGTCGCGCTACATGGTGAATGTGTGCGACCGCTGGGCAAGAACCAAAGTTAACGACTTGCAGTACGCCTTCTTTAACGGCACGGGATACGAGAGCTGGGAAAACATCTGGGGAATCTGGAATCAGATTGGCGATCGAGATGCCGAGGCGCTTCGCCGAATTGCCAGGATTGAGCGGGAGTTCTGGCAGTTGCTCGTAAGCCCCAACTGGACTCCCTTTGCGCCCATGCTGCAGTATGGCGCCTTCTCCAGCAAATGGCCCGGGAAGACGGAAACGCTTTGGACGATCGTCAATCGAAATGAATTCGGTCTTTCCGGACGCGAAATGGAAGCGGCTTATGAGCCCGGCCTGCACTACTATGACCTGTGGCACGGGGTTGAGCTGAACCCGGAGCTGCACGGTTCGACGGCGACCTTAAGCTTCAAGATGGGCGCCGAGGGATACGGCGCCATCCTGGCAACGGACCACTTAACGGCACGCGAGCAACAGTTGCTGAGCGCGATGCGTCGGTTGGCAGCGCGGCCGCTATCGAGCTACTCGAACGAGTGGCGCTTCCTGCCGCAGCACATCGTTCCCATTCCTCCCACAACACCCGCAACCACCAATCCGCCGGGCATGGTGTACATTCCGGGCGGCAAGTTTGATTTCCGTGTTTCCGGAGTGGAGATCGAAGGTGGCAACGACGTTGGGGTTGATGTGCAATATCCATGGGAAAGCTCGCCCCGCCGGCAGCACCATCACGAGATGGTGATTGAGCCTTTCTACATTGATAAATATCCGGTGACGAATGCCGAGTTCAAGAAGTTTCTGGGCGACGCCCGCTACGTTCCCGCAGACACTCACAACTTCCTGAAAGACTGGAAAAATGGGACGTATCCAGAAGGTTGGGGAAACAAGCCCGTGACCTGGGTTTCACTCGAAGACGCCCGCGCGTATGCCAAGTGGGCTGGCAAGCGTCTGCCGCATGAATGGGAGTGGCAGTACGCCGCGCAGGGCACGGACGGCCGTCTTTACCCCTGGGGCAACAAGTGGCGCGCGGCGGTGGCGCCGGCGTCGGAGAAGGGCCGCACATTGCGCGCTCCCGACGACGTCAATGCCCATCCGGCGGGAGCGAGCCCGTTTGGGGTAATGGACATGGACGGAAACGTCTGGCAATATACGGACGAATTTGAGGATCCGCACACGCGAGCAGCGATCCTGCGCGGTGGGAGCTACTATCAGCCTCAGGGAAGCCTCTGGTACTTCCCCCAGGCCTACCGGCTGGATGAGCATGGCAAGTATCTGCTGATGGCTTCGAGCATCGACCGTGCGGGAACCCTGGGATTCCGCTGCGTCAAGGATGTGAAGTAAGCGGCGATTGCCTTAATCTCTGTGGCAAACCGTCACAGGAAAACTTCACGACAAAGTATCGACCATGTTTATCCCGGCAACGTACTCAGTGGCTCTGTTGATGACCATCCTGACCATGGTCTGCTGGGGAAGCTGGGCCAATACGCAGAAGCTGTGCAAGGGCTGGCGGTTTGAGCTTTTTTACTGGGACTATGTTTGGGGGATTCTCGTCATTTCCATCCTGATGGGCTTCACGCTGGGTCGTACAATCCCCGCCAGTCCGGACAGCTTTCTTCAAAACCTGGGTGCGGCCGACGGCGTGCATCTTCTGCTGGCTCTGCTGGGAGGGGTCGTCTTTAACATAGCAAACATTTTGTTGGTGGCAGCCATTGCTATCGCAGGGCTGGCTGTGGCGTTTCCCATTGGAATCGGGCTGGCATTAGTGATCGGTTCCGCGCTCAATTATCTGATTACTCCCGAAGGTAATCCTCTACTCTTGTTCGGCGGAATCGTCCTCGTTGGTATTGCGATTCTGCTGGACGCGTTGGCTTATCGCAGGATTGCCAAAGATCTGGCCGTCAGCACCAAAGGAATTGTGGTCAGCCTCTTGGCGGGTGTGGGCATGGGGCTCTTCTATCCTTTTGTGGCTAAGGCCATCAAGGGAGAGCATCATCTCGGTCCTTATACGGTCGCCTTTGTTTTCGCGATCGGCGTGCTGGTGTGCACGATTCCGCTTAACTATATCTTCATGCGCAGGCCCGTTTCGGGCGCCCGGGTCTCGCTGGGCGATTACTTCAAAGGAACTGGCAGGCTGCACTTGTGGGGAATCGCCGGGGGAGTGATCTGGGGCATCGGAACCATCTCAAACTTTGTGGCATCGTACGCGCAGATGGTCGGCCCTGCAATTTCCTATGCGCTGGGCCAGGGCGCGACAATGATTTCCGCCATATGGGGCGTGTTTGTGTGGAAGGAGTTCGACGGTGCGGATTCGGGGGCAAAACGGCTTCTGGCGCTGATGTTTGCCTTCTTTGTGCTCGGACTCGCCTGCATTGCGTTGGCCCCGGTTGTTAAGTGAAGCGTGCAGCGGAGATGAGCGGAAGAGATCGGAATGACCACTAAGCCCATCGTCGTCGTTGGAAGCGTGAACCTTGACTTGGTGTGCTCCTGCGCGCGGATGCCTTCGCCCGGAGAAACGGTCGGCGGGGACAGCTTTCATCTGTTTGAAGGGGGCAAAGGAGCCAATCAGGCTGTTGCCGTGGCGCGGCTGGATTATCCGGTGGCGATGATCGCCAAGGTTGGTGATGATGAGTTCGGGGCACGTTTGTGTACAGCATTGAAAGCTGCGGGGGTATCTGTCGAGGCTCTTGGAGTTGCGAAGGGTGTGTCTTCGGGTGTGGCCATGATCACCACAGACCGGCAGGGTCAGAACAGTATTGTCGTGGTTCCGGGTGCAAATGGCCTCTTGCGTCCTTCGGACTTGGATCGGGCCGCTCCTCTATTGCGGTCTGCAGGGATGATCATGACCCAGTTGGAGATTCCAATGGACGCGGTTGAGCATTTGGCGCGGCTTGCCTGCGAATTTGAGGTTCCGTTAATGCTGGACCCGTCCCCGGCTCAAGCACTTCATCCGTCCCTGCTTAGGAATGTTACCTTCCTGACGCCAAACGAAACCGAGGCTGCTGCGCTGTGCGGCGGTGAAGGGCAAGTCATCGACCGATCCAATGTCCACGTGCTTGCAGAAAGGCTTCTTGTGAAGGGTGCGCGAAACGTCGTGGTCACAATGGGGAAAGAGGGCAGTTACCTGGCGGGACGTGATCTTGGCGCAGCCTTTGCGCCTGCCTTCAAGGTGCAAGCGGTGGATTCCACCGCTGCCGGCGATGCTTTTAACGGAGGGCTGGCCGTCGCCCTGATGCGGGGCATGAAACCGGGTGAAGCAGCACGCTTTGCCTCCGCTGTGGCGGCCCTATCCGTCAAAAGGCAGGGAGCCCAGCCCTCGCTCCCAACCGCCGCACAGGTCTCTGCCTTCCTCAAAGAAAAGAACTGAAGATCGCTCCAGTTGCACATCTCAAGCGCACTCGCCGTGTCCGTTGTCGAAGGATTTCCCCCACCCCGAACAAAGCAAGCCCTATCGTTAGCAGAGCCAACGGGCTCGGCTCAGGGGCCGCGGTTGTCGTAAAATCATATCGCGTGCACCGGAACTGAACGCCGGGTGCAAGTAAAAGCCAGTAAGCTTCAGGACTCCCAAACAGCGTTCCGACACTACCGGCATTCTCCACGTCTGCCAATATTTATTCATACCGTAGGGCGGCCATGGGGTCCAGATGAGCCGCGCGGCGAGCCGGAACGAAACCCGCCAGGGCTGTGACCGCAATCATGATGCCTGCCGCGGCTGCAATCGTCAGCGGATCCGAAGGCTTGAGACCGTAAAGAAAACTTGAAACCAGGCGGCTCGCCGCAAGGGCCGCAGGAATGCCCAGCGCGATGCCCAAGGCGGCCAGCGCCATCGTTTCGCGCATCACCATTTTCAGGATGTCCCGCCGCTCGGCGCCCAAGGCCATGCGGATGCCAAAATCGTGCGTGCGCCGCGTCACGGCATACACCATCAGGCTGTAGAGACCGATGCAGGCCAGAAGCACGGCGAGCCCGCCGAAGAAACTGGAAAGCCGGGCAAAGGCGCGCTCGTTAACCAAGGCTTCATCGATCTGTTCAGTCTGCGTCTTAACCTCAGAAATCGGCAAGTCCCGAGAGAGACGCTGAATTGCTTGGCGAACGGATGGAACCACAGCCAGCGGATCGCCTGCGGTACGCAGCTCGAAATGCATGCCGCCGATCGGAAACGGCGCCTGCGTATAGGGAAGATAGATGGTTGGAAACGAGGCTTCCCGAAGGCTGGCGTATTTGGCGTTCTGGACCATGCCCACGATCTCGTATGCGGGACTGAATTCGCCGGCCCGGAAGTTGTAGTAGCCGAAGCGGAAGCTGTGGCCAACAGGATCTCCGCCGTTAAGGTAACGGTGCGCGAACGCCTCGTTCGCCACGGCTACCTCCGGCGAAGCTGGAGTATCGCGCCACCCAACGCCGCGTCCAACGAGCAGCCGGATTCCCATTGTCTGGAAGAACGACGGGCCCACGACGTTAAATTGCACATACGAGAGATGCCCACTCCGTGTGTTATGACCGTCGATTGAGATGCCCCATTCACCCTGCTGTCCCGATATCAGAGCGTTTTCTGACATCGATGCTGAACGAACTCCGGATAAAGTCTGAAGGCGCGCGAGCATTTGTCCGTAAAAATCAATCAGCCGCTGGCCTTTGTATCCATCCGTTGTCGGATCGATGGAGAACAAAAGCAGGTGACGCTGATCGAAGCCGAGATTCTGATTCTCCAGATTCTCGAGCGTCCGTAGAAACAAACCCGCGCCGATCAGGAGCACCAGCGAGAGCGCCACTTGCGCCACCACGAGCGCCTTACCCGATCCCAGCCACGTCCGCTGGTTCGCGGCTGAACCGGCGCCAGCCGAAATTTTCAGCGACGGCGCCAAACTCACGCGCGTCGACCGCAAGGCGGGCGTGAGGCCAAATAGAATTCCAGTTGCGATGGAAATGGCTGCCGTGAAGGCCAGCACGGTCATGTTCAGCCTGAGCTCGACGTTCAACGGCGCGCCACCTTTCGACATCAGGAGGAGGAGCGCGCGGCTTCCCCACGCTGCAAACAATAGCCCGAGCGCGCCGCCGCAGCCACTGAGCAAGACACTCTCAGTAAGGAGCTGACGAATCAGTCGCCATCGCGGAGCGCCGAGCGAAAGGCGCACCGCAATCTCGTTTTGCCGAGCTGCCGAGCGCGCCACTAGCAGCCCTGCAACGTTCGCGCAGGCGATGAGCAGCACTACACCAACCAGGACCATCAAAACAGTTAGCGGCTTGGAGAATTGCTCGCGCAAGAGCGCAATGCCTCTGGCGGCGGCATCGAGTTGCAGATGAGGAACCGATCTCGGAAGCACTTTCAAGCCAGCGGTGACACTCTGCCGGAACAGGAGGTTCACCTGAGCAGTGGCCTGATGCGCAGCCACTCCTGGCTTTAGCCGTCCCATAACGAGCAGCCACCACCAGTCCCGCGAGGTGAAGAGCGGGCGTCCTCCTGGAGTTGAGTCCATGCCATAAGGGAGCAGCTTGGCGTTGCCCGTGATTGGTACCCATAGGTCCACAGCGCGGCCCGGCTGAACGCCGAAAAACTCTGGAGGCGCTACGCCGACGATCGTAAACGGTACGCCATCGACGGTAATATTCTGCCCCAGGATTTTCGGATTGCGCCCGAAGGCGCGCGACCAATATCCAGAGCTGATCACTGCAGCGCCTGGAGCACCGGGCTTTTGATCCTGAGCCGTGATGCCGCGGCCTAAGACAGGATTGACGCCAAGCCCGGAGAAATAACCGCCCGTTACCATTTCTCCGTTAACGAGCGATGCCGGGCCCCGGGCCCCGATCTCCGTTTTGCCAAGGGAGACAAACCCGAATAGGCTGGAAAATACGTTATTGCGCGCCCGTAAGTGTTGGAATGCCGGATAGGAAATGGGTGAGTCGTTTTGGGCGCCGTTATCGCTTTGCACGGCAAGAACGTCCGTGTTCGTCCGGCCCTTCCAGCGGCTCCAATTCAGCAGCACCAGCCGCTGCGGACTCTTCACGGGTAGCGTTCTCAACATCACCGCATCAATCAGGCTGAAGATGGCGGTGTTTGCGCCGATGCCGAGCGCCAGAGATAAAACAACGGCGGCCGCAAAACCTGGATTCCGGCGTAGCTGGCGCGCGCCGTAAGTGAGATCCTGCAGCAGCGTTTCAAGCCACCGAAACCCCCAGGTCATGCGCACCTCCTCTTTGATCCTGGCGGCGTTGCCGAAGGCGCGGCGGGCGGCGTAGCGAGCTTCTTCAGAAGATAAGCCCGCTGCCTGTTGCTCTTCCGCTTCAAGATCGAGGCCGTCGAGCAGCTCGCGATCGAGCTCCGCTTCGCGCCGGGCCCGTCGAGTCCTCAAGCGCCGGATTTTCATTACGTCGGCTCCTCGGCTGTGCGGCTAAGACAGGCTGCGGAAAAACTCTTTCGGGAGTTGACGTAGCGCCGGCTTCCAGTCGGCAACTCCCTTCAATTCAACGGAAGCCGGCAAGATGCCGGCGCACCGTTCGCGGCGTCGTCGAGTTTTTCCGCAGCCTGTAAGAGCCGGCCACGAGCGGCCTTTCAATCGCCAATCGAAGACCGGCAACGCGGAATACTAACCTCATACTTCTTCGGCCGGCTCCATAACGCGGCCGATGGAGGCAACGAGCAGCTTCCATTTCGATTGCTCGGCAGCAAGTTGCCGCTTGCCCGCCGGTGTAAGCCGGTAATACTTGAACTCGCGCTTTCGGCCTTCACGAATCTCCCACTTGGCCGTGACCCAGCCCTTCCGGTCCAGGCGGTGCAGCGCCGGATAGAGCGAGCCGTGCTCAACCTGCAGCACGTCATCCGTCGTGCGCTGGATATGCTTGGCAATCTCGTGCCCGTGGGCAGGACCCAGCACCAGCGTTCTGAGAATCAGCATATCCAGCGTTCCTTGCATCAATTCCAGCCGGTTGGCATCTCTCTCAGTTTCCATGGAAGAGATTCTATCGCACCCAGGGTAGACGTTCAACCATGAACTGGCGCCGGCGCCATGTCCGGAATTGGACACCGAATCCCGTAATCGGACAGTGCGGGGAATCTCTTGCGATTCTGCGAATTGCTGCATCCCTCGATCCGGCAGTCAGTTACAGGTTGCCGTCCGCCTGGAAGCAAATTTGCCTCTGCAATCCAGCGCGCGCACCTGGAGGAACCATGGCAACAATCGAACGCATACGCGAATTTGTGAAAGGCACGGTGGATCCCGGCCATTTGAAGCAACGCGAAAACGAGGGATGGACTCTGGTGGCGCTCGAGTGGCAGCGGCAGCTTGAAAGGGGCGAAGAGCTGGCCAGCCCTCCTTATGAAGAGATCAGCTACGGCCTGCGCGTGGCGAGCGACTGCGTTCACCTCGAAGATGACCCGCTCGAAATGCAAGCTCTCACGCTGATGATGGAACTGATTGTCGCGGATTATCCGCTCTCGAAGGTGTCTGGCGAGCTTAACGAGCGAGGATTCAAGACGCGCCAGCGAAAGCCTTGGAGCCCCGTTTCCGTCTTCAACATGCTTCCGCGGCTGATCGAAGTGGGTCCGAAGATGTTTTCCACCGAAGAGTGGGAGCGCCGGAAGAAACGCCTGGTTTGGGCAGGCTAGCGCCCCGGCTGCCCATCCGGCCCGGCGTTGGTGTTGAGCGCCTCGCTGGCCCGCGCAGCGTGGAGTTTCTACATTTCGTACGGCGTTTCCCGGGCGCTCCGGCAGCCGCTTCGTATCCCCGTATCAGGGCATGACTTCAGTCATGCCGCAGTGCGTCGCAGACTCCAACGGCTTTAGCCGCTGGCCGGTGCAACCAGGGGCTAAACACGCTGCGGGAAAAGGCCAGTTTGTCATGCTGAGCGAAGCGAAGCATCTCTGCATTTCTTGGGAAACGAATGCTGGGATTCTTCGCTACGCTCAGAATGGCAGACGTTGAGGGCGCTTTTCCGCAGCCTGTAAAGCCCTGTTTCCTTCCGCATTTTTGCGGCATGACTACGGTCATACCCCGATTCACCGGGCCAGTAGTAGCTTCCGGCTTGCACCCAGCAGCAGCGACACCAGAACCATGCCCAGCAGCAACGCCGTACCGGGTTCGGGCGCTGGCGCGGCCGCATAAGTCAGGTCAACACAGTTTTCGTACCCAACGGCACAACCGGATGTTGCATAGCTCACGCTGAACGTGCCGTCGCCAAAAGCGATGCTGCTGTCAGAGAATAAACCGGTAAGCCCATCGGAATTCGCGATGTCAAAGCTTTCGCCGTTCATGGGCGTGAAGCCGTTCAGGTCTTCGAGTGACAACACCGAATTCACGATGCTGAATGCGCCGCTGACGTCGAGCACGCCGTAGCTACCCGCTATGTCTCCGCCGATCAGTTCGTTCAGGGTTGCGCTGTTCAGGGACAGACTGCCCGTGATCTCCAGGGTTGCGGGCTGATCGCCGGGCTGAATCGTTGCCCCGCTCGCCACGGTTACTGAGCCCTGAACGGCGCCGGAGCCGTCCAGCAGCCCGCCGTTAATATTCACCGTAGGGGCGATGAGCGTACCGGCTACCGTGGTTGTGCCACCGCTCTGCGTATAAACGCCGGTCGCGGTCAGGGTTGATCCGCTGCCCACGCTCACGGTGCCCGTGTTGGTGACGCCGCCTGATATGGACAGGGTTCCGCCGTTGGTTGCTTCCATTGTGCCCTGGTTGCTGAAGGCGCCGGACGCGTCGATGGTGAGCGTGCCGCTCGCAACGTTGGCGTTCAGGGTTCCTGCATTTGTGAAAGATGAGGAGGAATCGATGCCAATCGTGCCGGTCCCTTGGATCGTATTGTCGGCGTTGGTCAAGCTTCCGCCTGCGATGTCGGACGTGTCGATGTAGCCCGAGTTCATCGTAATCGTGCCGCCCCCGGAGATCGTCTGGGTGACGTTCTGGCTGAAATCCAACTCGCTGTTGTTCAGGACGATGGTGCCAGAGTTGCTCAGAACGGATTGAGCCGAATCCGAGAAGGAAATGATGCTATCGTTCGCCGTCAGCGTGCTTCCGCCGGTTATGACGAGCCCTACAGGCTGTTCCACCAAGTCAACTGCAGCACCATTGACCGTTATCGTACCGCCGTTCTCCGTCGTGAAACTGGCATAGCCGGCGCCTATTATGTCGCCAGCCAACACGACGGCGCCGCCATTAGCCGTGACATAGAGCGGACCCGCGTAGTTGAGGCTCCCGCCCGACTGGCCGAGCAGTAGTGTCCCACCGCTGCCTGCTTCGAGCAGTTGATCCTCGCCGTCAAGGGCGAGGTTCGCGGTCGGCGCGGTCTCGACCGTCCCGCCGTCTTCCGCCAAAACCAGTCCTGCGTTGCTCAGGTTCGAGAACTCCAACGTTCCGCCGTTGGTGGCTTCCGCCAGGGCGACATTGGTAAGTGTCACAGCGCCGGTGCCGCCGGAAAAGCTTAAAGTCTGCCCGGAAACGTTGGCCAGAACCGTTCCGCTGTTGGCGAACGTTAAGCCGCCGGGATCGAGACCCGCACCGCCGATGTTGCCGTAACCCTCGATCGTGTTGTCCCCATCGTCCCACGTGGCCATGGTCGATGATGATGCCGTCCCAAGAGTGCCGCCGGCCAGTGTGATCGTGCCAGCGCCGGAAAGGCTCGTGGATTGCTCACTGACGACGCCTAGAAGGCTAGCTGAGCTTTGGATCGTGATGGTCCCGGCATTGCTGATGGCATTGCCGGCAACAGTAAGGTTATTCCCACTGAGCAGGGTCAACGAATTGTCACTGTTTTCGAGCGTCAGTGTGTCGACGGTCGCGGAGATGTCTAACAGCACAGGGTTGTTTATCGCCGTGCCGATGGTGACGGCGGCGGAGCTGCTGCTGGGTACGGTGTTGGTTGTCCAATTTCCGGCGACGTCCCAGACGTCGCTTACGGAACCATTCCAACTCTGGCCCAGCGCCGCTGGGCCGCAGACCAGGAGCAGCAAAGCCAGCGTGCCGCCCGTCCCCCAGGTCTTGCATATTCCTCTCCTCCTGCCGCCATTGCGGATTACCAAAGTATTCAACATGAGACTGCGACCCCCCTCTCTGAGGTGTTCTTGCAGGATATCGCCGACCGGCAGGGAATGCAACCGTTCCCGACCTGCCGTATCGCTTTCCAAGATGGCCGCGCCAAGTTTGCGGTTCCATTGAAAAGGGCCGTAGGCTCTCAAAGAGCGCGCGTCGCCCGGCTTCCTTAACCTGCCGTTTTACGAACGGTCAGCAGTGTTATGATCGAGCGCAGGAAACTGCCATGTCTTTAAGGCGCGAATGGCGAAGCAGCGATAAAACGTTGGCTCTTGCGATGTTTTTGTTCGCACCGGGTCTTTCGCTTTTTTCCTCTCCCGGCGGGCGATGCGCGCGCTGCCATCCGCAGGAAGTTGCGGGATACGACGCCACCCAGATGGCTCATGCCCTCGGCCCTCCTGGCCCGGCGCCCGCCGGGTCCTTTGCCCATCGATTGTCACGCACTCGATTCTCTGTCCAACTGAAGGGCTCGAAGCTGGTGATGAAGATCGAGCGCGACGGCTACTCTGCGGAGTACGTGCCGGCGTACGCGATCGGGTCCGGCGCTCATGCCATAAGCTATGTCATTGAAATCGGAAATCACCTTTTCCAGGCTCCCATCTGCTACTACCGGGGGAGCGGGTGGGGAATGGCGCCCGGTTACGAGGATTACAAGGCGCCCGATTTCTACAGGCCCATAACGCCCCAGTGCCTCGTTTGCCATTCCGGGCAGGCGCTTCCCATCAAGCACACTCTCAATGCGTATCAGACTCCGCCGTTCAGAGCTGAGGCGATAAGTTGCGCGCGATGCCACGGTCCGGTGGAAGCGCATCTCCGCAACCCCGTACCCGGCTCGATCATCAATTCCGCCAAGCTTCCGCCTCGCGCCCGCGACAGCGTCTGTGAACAGTGCCACCTCGCTGGCGAGGCGCGGATTCCCAATCCCGGCGAGCGGCTCAGCGATTTCCACCCCGGAGAAGATCTGGAAGACGTGTACTCGGTTTATGTCTTCCAGGGCTCGCGCGATCCGTCTCACCCTAGCCCGCTCGACGTCATCAGCCAGGTGCAACAACTTGCCCTCAGCCGGTGCGCACGGGCAAGCGGTGGAAAACTGTGGTGCGGAACGTGTCATAACCCCCACGAAACCCCAGTGCATCGGGAAGCCTATTACCGCGAACGCTGCCTTTCCTGCCACGGCGCCGCGCTCCTGAAGACCCATCCGAAGCCCAATATGAACTGCATCGGCTGCCATATGCCTCAGCTTCCGGTTGAGCACGGAGGCCACACGATCTTTACCGATCATCGAATCGCTATTTACACCCCTCAGCAGCTTGCCGCCCAGCAGCCTCTGAAACTTAACCCGGCTGAAGAGGCGTCAACGCCTCTCGTGGGCTGGCATGCGCCTGCGGCGCGCTACGAGGGGCGCAACCTGGGCCTGGCGGATATCGAGGTGGGCGAGAGGCTGAAGTCGCTTGCGCTCGTCTCTCGCGGGCTCAAGCTGCTCTTGGCCAATTGGTCGAAATTTCCGAATGATCCGGCCGTGTTGACGGCGATTGGCGAAGTGATGCTGGGCGCCGGGGAAAAACGCGATGCGGCGCAGGTGCTTGATCGCGTCGTTAGGATTGAGCCGGATAACGCCCAGGCTTATCTTCACGCTGCAGGCGCGTGGAAGGCGCTTGGCAAAAGCGCGACCGCGATTCAGGAGCTCCGGAAAGCGCTTGAACTCGATCCGCTTCTTCTCGAGCCCTACCGCGTCCTCGCTTCCATCTATCGGCAAGAAAGCAATTCGGCTGAGCTGTACCGGACGTACGAACGCTTTCTGAAGCACTTTCCCAAGTGCATCGAGGCCCAGGAAGGCGCCTCCGTAACAAACCCAATCAGCCTTCGCCCCGTCGGCAGCGCCGATGATTAAAGCCGCGCTTCATTCGGCAATTCGGGTCCTCAGTGAACGAACGAAGTGACCCGTCCCTGCGACGCTTCTAAGACGGGCTTGACCTCACGGTTACAATTGGGGATGGATTGGACACGGCGAAGCGGGACCGCGCCAGCCCCGGGTAGCACGGCGGCCCTGGCCGTGTCTCGTATTGCTGCACGTTGACGCACTTCTTCTTTCGAAGGCGGCTAAAAAACGGCGGACCGGAGCGGGGAGATCTGCCTGTACGGCGCGCTTAACGCGAGCCCGGAAAGGAAATTTATGAGCGACGATCTAGACCGGCGAGAATTCATTCGGCTGGCAAGCCTGGGAACGGCGAGTGTGGCGCTCGGTGAGGCTTCGAAAAAGCTGGCGGGGGTGGCGAAATCCGAAAACATGGCTGCGGAGCCATCGACCGGCTCCTGGCCGCCTGCAGCCATTGACTATCGCTTCCACATGGTTGCCTATGCCCACATCGACGCTGTGTGGCTTTGGCCCTGGCACGAAGCGATGGCCGTCGTCTTAAGTACGTTTCGCTCCATGCTTGACCGCATGCAACAAGACCCGCACTTTGCCTTCTCTGAAACCTCGGCTCAGTTCTATAAGTGGGTGGCGGAAAACGACCCGGACATGCTGCGGGAAATCCGCCAAAGAGTGGAGGAGGGCCGTTGGAATCTGATCGGCGGCTGGTGGATTGAGCCTGACGTCAACATGCCCAATGGCGAATCGCTGGCCCGCCAGGGTCTTTACGGACAACACGTGTTCCGCGAACTTTTCGGGCGGCAGGCCAAGGTGGCCGCGAATCCTGATTCTTTCGGCCATACGGGCACGCTGCCGCAGATTCTGAAATTACAGGAAATGGAAGATTACATTTTCATGCGGCCCATGGAGCACGCCAAGCATTTACCGTCGGATTTGTTCTGGTGGGAGGGGCCTGACGGCACGCGTACTCTCACTTACCGAATTCCATTTAGTTACACGGATTCGCACCCGGTCGGCAATCGCCTCCTGGAAGTGATGAGCCTCGACCAACCGGTGAAAGACCTGATGATTTTCTACGGCGCCGGCGACCATGGCGGCGGCGCAACGAGCGCCAACATTGCTTCCATCGATAAAATCATGGCAACGCCCGGCGCTCCCAAGCTGATTTACAGCACGCCGGCCGGGTATTTTGCAGACATCCGGTCTCTGAACGGGGCGCAAATCCCGGTGGTCGAGGGAGACTTGCAGCACCATGCCGTGGGATGCTACACGGCCGTAGCGCAGGTGAAGAAGGATAATCGCACCACTGAGCAGGCGCTGGCGACGGCCGAAAAGATTGCCGCTGTTGGCTCAGTATCGTGGGGCGCCGCTTACCCTCGGGAAGAATTTCACGCTGCCTGGGAGAAGGTTCTGTTCCAGCAGTTCCACGACAGCCTGGCTGGAAGCGCCAACCCTGAACACTACGTCACTTCCCGCCACGCTTACGGCTACGCTCAAGATGTAGCCAATCAGGCGATTTTCCTCTCGCTCCAGCGGCTGGCGTGGCAAGTTCCCACGGAAGATCCGAAGTCTGAGTACCTAGTTGTGTTTAACCCGCACGCTTGGCCGGCGCAATTGAACGTTGAATACGACCTCGATTGGGATCCTCTCATACCTTCGCAGCTTACCGACGAGCGCAACACAAAAATTGCGCACCAATGGGTGCAAGCTTCAGAAATCATCGGCGACCGGCACAAGTTGGTTTTCCAGGCGCCAATGCCTGCTTTTGGTTACCGGCAGTTTCGCTTGCGCCGCTCCGGCTCCGCCCCCTTGGAAAGTTCGGTTCCAGGAGCGGTCGAGGCCAGCCCGCAATCTCTCGAAAACAATCGCCTGCGCGTGACCTTCTCACCGGAAGGCGCTATCGGCATCTTTGACAAGGACTCCGGGCAGGAGGTATTCGAAGGACCCATTTCCGGAGCGCGGGGCGTGGTGCTGAAAGATACGACCGATACCTGGAGCCATCGGGTCTATTCGTATACGGACGAGATTGGAACGTTTGGAAATGCGGAATTCCGAGTGCTCGAACGCGGGCCGTTGCGCGGCCGGGTGCGGATGCGAACCCATTATGGCAACTCGACACTCGAGACCGACTGGATCCTCTACTCGGGCGGCCGGCTGCTTGAAGCTCGCTGCCGTCTCGACTGGCATGAGCACCTGAAGATGCTGAGACTTTCATTCCCGGTGCAAGTGGAGCGGCCGCGCTCCACTTACGAAATCGCTTTCGGGCACATCGAGCGGCCGATAGATGGGATGGAAAATCCCGGACAGCGCTGGATCGACCTGACGGGGAAGCGTGCCGGCCAGGACTACGGCGTGGCGGTCATCAACGACGCAAAATACGGGTACAGCGTGCTCCACAATGAGATGCGGGTTTCAATTGCGCGCGGCTCGGTCTACGCGCACGACCTCGGGACGCCGCTCAAGCCAAACGGCGTCTATATTTGGCAAGACCAGGGCATTCAGACGTTTCGCCTTTGGCTGTTACCGCACGCCGGTACTTGGCAGGCGGCAGGAATTGTCCGGGCAGCCGAGGAGCACGTAGCCCCGGTTCCGGTGCAATACCAGGGCATCCATAGAGGCTCCAAGCCGCAATCGGGGTCTTTCATATCCGTGGATGCCCCAAATGTGGTAGTCACGGCCCTTAAAAAGTCTGAAAATGGGGATAATGACCTTATACTCCGCTGCTATGAAACACAGGGCCGCCAGGCGAGCGCGACATTAGAGTTGGGATTCCTCAATCGCCGGTGGAGTGGCAACTTTCGCCCGTTTGAGATCAAGACGTTGAGAATCCCTTTGACGGGTGGCGCCATTCGCGAAGTGAACCTTTTGGAAAGATAACCCATACCCCTCACCCCTGCGAGTCTCGTTGCACCGGCGTTTCGCCGGCCATCGCCTCCGGGACGGCGGCCCCAGTACATTCTTATTGCGTTGAAAATAATCACTTGACACTAGGGCCGAGGCTGTACGATATTTGGACGGTTAAGTGGTCATTAAAACTGAGTAATATAAGTCGCTGAGGAGGAAGCAATGAAGAGGTATTTTCCGCGCTACCGGTTTTATTTTCTGGTATCTATTGTGGTCCTGGTCCTTTGTCCGATGATCGCTCTGGGCCAAGGCAGCAGCATCAATGGAATTGTTTCCGACCCCAGTGGCGCGGTCGTTCCTGGCGTCAAGGTTACCCTCACAAACACAGAGACGGCCCGCACTGCCGTGGCCACCACCAATAGTTCCGGTTTTTACGTGTTCGCTGATTTGCCGGCCGGCGTTTATACGATTCTTGCCCAGAAGCAGGGATTCAAGGCCTCGGTGCACACTGGCATTCATGTGGACCCAGCGAGCACGGTATCAGTGAATGCGATTATGCAATTGGGGCAGGTTTCGCAGAGGGTTGAGGTTAGAGCTGCTTCGGTCAACGTGCAAACGAGCAGCGGCCAGGTTTCTCGACTGATCAATACGACGCAATTTGAGCAATTGCCTGTGAACGGGCGGAATTTTATCAGCTTGGCTGGGCTTCAGCCTGGGGTGGTGCAGAGTTTCAGCTTCAACAGCTTCAATTATGCGAGCGTGTTCGCGTCCCAATGCACCCAGGTCAATGGCCTGAGCGGAGAAAGCAACAACTGGACGATGGACGGCACCCCCTCCACGCGCACCCGTGCTAATGGCGCTTTTGTGGGAATGCCGAGCGTGGACGACGTTGCGGAAATGACCACCGCGACCAACGGCTATATGCCGGAGTACGGCAGAGGTGAGGGCGGCCAATTCATCGTCGTGACGAAGTCCGGCACGGATCAGTGGCATGGCGACCTGTTTGATTTCGAGCGGGATACTGGCTTGAATGCGCGCTATTTCAACTCCACTTCGGTCCCGAAGCTGGACTTCGACGACTTTGGAGGCACGATTGGCGGCCCGGTCCCGAAAACTCACCACAAACTCTTTTTCTTCTGGTCGGAGGAAGACTTTCAAGAGGTGTCAGGGAATACCGAAACCGGCACAGTGCCCACCGCGCAGGACCGGATGGGCGACCTCAGCGGTTACTGCGCCGTATTTACGTCCAATTGCCCCAAGGTTCCTTCATATCTCAATGGAGTCGATGGGTTAGTGGCCGGGGCGGCGTTCCCGAATGACACAATTCCCGCCAACCTCCTCAGCCCGAACGGCACGGCTATGGTGAGCAGCCTTTTTTTGGCGCCGAATACCGTAACCCATGCCGGAACGGCTTATCCGCTGGAAGGTGGAACGAATGAAGTCTTCACCTACAATGGTACGAATAATACACGGCTGGACGGGGGCAAGATCACGTTCGATCCCAATGCGAAAAATAGTATGTTTGTCTCATTGCACCAGTTCTCCGAGGTCGAGAACGACCCTTATTACGGAGCAAGCGGATGTTGCTCCGGTGCCCTGGGCATAGGCTACCTCTTTCCTTATAGGTCCGGGGCTTTCGACTGGACTACCACATTCAGCCCCACATTGCTGAATGATTTCTCGGCTGGTGGTCAGAGGGACCATAACCACCCCTTTCCCGAACCTGGTTTGCCAGGCGACAATGGCTTGGACCGCACATCTCTTGGCATTGATTTTCCCTATATTTATCCCGACGACAGCAAAGACGTCGTGGGAAAAATTCCGACACTGATCATAAGCGGCTTCAATCAGGTCAGTGGGCTGCCTTATCCTTCCTTCAGCACTGGCCACGTCTGGGACGTTCAGGACATCGTTACGAAAATCGCAGGCAACAACGCCATGAAGTTCGGGTTCTGGTGGGACCACGATGGCGAAAACGATTCCGACCAGGTTCGTGTCTCGCCGGGCGGCGGCGTGGGCAACAACCTGAACGGGCAGTTCGAATTCAATGCCGCCACCTCCAATCCGAACACCACAGGCGGGCCGCTGGCCGATGCCCTGCTCGGCAACTTCGACAGTTACTCTGAAATAGGTTATCGCAACGATACCCAGTGGGGTGGTCACGACGTCGCATTTTTTGGCCAGGACAGCGCTCAGGTCAGACCCGGGCTCACCCTCCAGGGCGGTCTGCGATGGGATTATTTCTCACCCTTTTCCGCCAATTGGTGCAATTGGGCGATGTTTAGTCCCAATTTCTATTCGGATCTGCCGGGCGAGAAGCCGGTGATTAGTTCCAGCGATACAATCATCGGCGGCAATCCCTACGATGGCATCGCCATGCCGTGTAAATCATTGCCGCAGGGCGAAGAAGGCCGTTCCGTCTTAGGGCAAGTCGTGACGCCTCAAAACATCAACGCGCTTGACGCCGAGCTCACAAACTATGGAATACTGCGTGGCCTGACGCCGTGGATCGTTGACGAGCATTTCGGCAACTTCGAGCCCCGGTTCGGGTTTGCCTGGTCACCGACACACGGCAGCAACACCGTAGTTCGCGGTGCAGGCGGATTGTATTATAACCGTAACACTTTGTCAGACAATACCTTGCCGGGTGGCGTGACGCCGTTTCAGTTAGCGGCCGATGTTTTTAACGGCCACGCCGACGATCCGGCTGGAGTATTGACGCCGGGAGCGACATTACCTATCCCGATGACCGGCACGGACCTGGGCTATGATATTCCGGCGGCGTATGAATGGGATCTCTCGGTTCAGCATATGTTCTGGAACAATACGCTGCTTGATGTGGCTTACGTAGGCAACCGATCCGTCCATAATCCGCTCAATGCGGACCTTAACCAGCCGGCGATTGGAACCTTCACTAACCCCCTCAACGCCGCAGCTCCTCAAGACGCTCTGCGGCCCTACCCGGGCATTGGCGGCGACTTGAGTGAAATGATGGAAGGCGAGTCCAAATACAACGCGCTGCAAATTGAAGTGCAACGCCGGTTTGTAAATGGGTTGCAATTCAACGTTAACTACACTTACTCGAAAGCTTTTACGGATACCAGCAGCATCTATTCGGTGGCGACGGATACCTACAATCCGATGTATAACTGGACGCTCGCCCCTTATGACCAGATGAACAACTTCCTGGTCACCTGGATTTACGATGAGCCTTGGTTTAAGAACAACCACAGCTTGGCTGGAAGAACGATAGGCGGCTGGGAGATTTCCGGCGATCTGGCTCTGGATAGCGGTTTCCCGACCTCCATTTATGCCAGCGGTGATCCATTGGGCAATGGAGTTACGGACGTCGGAGGAAGCGAGTATGCCGCCATCAAGCCGGGTTGCGCCGTGCGTGGCAATCGATCGCTCGCTCAGTTCTTCAACACCTCCTGCTTCTACCAGCCAACGGTATCTAGCCTCGCTGCCTCGGACCCCGCAGCTCTTATCACACAGCCTGGGTTGGACAACCTGGATTTTGCCTTGATGAAGAACGGACCCATCGCCGAAAAATGGGGCCACGACATCACCTACCAGTTCCGAGCTGAATTCTTCAATGGGCTGAATCACCCTTCGGCCAACGGAACGGACGATACGGTAACTGACAGCACCTTCGGCGTCGTGAATAGCTGGACTACTCAGCGCGAGATCCAGCTCGCCTTGAAGATCCTGTTCTGAGGCGGTGGCTCTTCTCCGCCTTCCGTGCGGAAAGGCTCGGATAGCGGATCTTGTCATCGTGAGCGCGAGCGAAGGATCCCGGCATTTTGTTTTCAGCGAATTGCGGGGATCCTTCTTCGCGCCTGCCAATCCTGCCCTATCCCCCTGCACGGTTTAGTTTGGTGTCCCGCGTAATTTTTTGCAGAGGATATTTCGCCGCGCCTCCCTCGCTTGGTTCGACTACGCTCACGACCCTTGGGTGAGAAGGTCTCATCCCAACCAGGATTTTCGCAGCGTCGGCGTCTCGCCGGCCAGGGCGGCCGGGACGGTGGCCCTCCGACTCTGCCTCTTCGCGACTGGCAGTTTGCGGTATCTCCAGTAATGGATATATGATAGTCCATGAATGGAGGTGCCTGAATGGCGACGCTTCAACAACCGCTTGCCGGCTTCTTCCCCGGCGCAGCCGTAGACCTCTCGCTCAAGGAGACTCAGGAACGTCTGAGCCGCCGGGCCATTCCTGCGTTTTTCAAGCTGGCCCAGGCGTGGCAGTTGCGCGATGAGGCTGCGCGGCAACTTTTGGGCGGCGTCTCGAACGGTGCGTACTATCAGCTCAAGCGCGGAGAGAAGAAGACGCTGGACCAGGATAAGCTCACGCGAATCTCTCTGCTCCTCGGGATTTTCAAGGCGCTCAATATCCTTTACAGCCGCAAGCTGGCCGATGCGTGGGTAAATTTGCCGAACACGAATCCGCAGTTTCAAGGTGAAGCGCCGCTAGCTTATATGATCAAGGGCGGGCTGCCGGCTTTGATGCGCGTACGACAATTGCTTGACGCGCGGCGAGGCGGCCGGTGACGCCCCGGCTCACCCATATCCTCCAGGATGGTACTCACCGGCTGATCCCTTCCCGTTACAGTGATTCCAGCGTACTGGCAAGGCTGGCTGACGATGAGAGCGAGCTCGAAGATTTATTCGAGCTGGATGACGCAACGAACGACCGGCTGCTGGGCGAAGCAGGCTTGCTGCCGGGCATCAGCGTTCACGAGCTTCTGTTTGGCGTCTCCTACGCTCACATTGTGAATGCAGCCTTCACCCATGCCCATCCTGCAGGAAGCCGGTTTAACGGTCGGGAGCGCGGCGCGTGGTATGCGGCATTTGAATTGGAAACGGCAAGGGCAGAGATTGCTTTTCATAAATCGCAGGAGTTGATGGAAATTAACTGGCCTGACGAGGAGACGTTCGAATTTGACGATTACCTCGCAGACTTTCGCGCGGACTTTCATGACATCCGTGGCACTGCGAAGTATGCTGATTGCCTCGATCCCAAGAGCTACGCTCGCTCTCAGAAACTTGCGGGCCAACTGCTGGCCGCAGGCTCAGCGGGCATCGTTTACCCAAGTGTCCGGCGCCCGAAGGGAACGTGCATTGTCTGTTTTCGCCCGGCGTTGGTAAGTAACGTTCGCAAAGGCGGAGTTGTGAGAATTAGCTATGCGCCGGCGTGACCTCATTCGCCTGATTGGCAGCACGCTGGCCGCGTCACCGCTTCTCTATGGCGATGTGGCCGTGGTCTCCAGAACTCCGCTCATCGCGGAATACAACCTCGAGTCTCTCCGCGGCAGCTACACGCCCACGCCGGAATTCTATGTGCGAGATCATTTTGCCATCCCTTCTTTACCCGCGCAGCCCACCCTCCGCATTGAAGGCGAAGTGGAGCAAAGCCGAACGTTGACGGAAGCGGACCTCTCACGTCTGGAGCTGCGCCGGGTAGGCGCCGTACTTGAATGCTCCGGCAACAGCGTTGGTCCTTACGAGCTGGCGGGAAACGCGGTGTGGGAAGGCTGGGCTCTTCAGGACGTGTTGGCTTTGGCGCGTTCCAAGCCTTCGGCTTCTTACCTGCATCTTTACGGCAGCGACGGCTTTCTCCGGTCGGTTCCGATCGGCCGGGCGAAAGAGGGCGCGCTACTCGTTACGCGAATGAACCATCAGCCGCTGCTCCCGCGCCACGGCGCTCCCTGGCGAGCTTTTTTCCCCGGCTGGTACGGCATGGATTCCGTGAAGTGGCTCGAGCGGATTGTTGTGGCATCGTCGCCGGTTCAGCCCGTGCCGAACGACTACTGGGCGGAATTGAGAGGCCCGGGAGGACAAGTGCGCCGCCAAATGCTGCCGCCCATCCAGGTGAAGTCAGTGTTCACCTACCCGGCCGTGGGTGCCGTGCTCGAACGGGGCAGTGTGAATGCGCGCGGCCTTACCTGGTCAAATGGCGCGCCGATCGTGGCCGTGGAAGTCTCGGCAGACGGCGGAAAGGTCTGGCGCCTGGCTCAGCTTTCGCAAGCGCCTAAATACGAATGGCGAGTTTGGACGGCAACTCTCGACCTCACTCAAAGCGGTGTCACCACACTCGCCTGCAAAGCCATCGGGCCGGGCGGCGTGGAACAGCCCGTATCACTTCCGACAAACCGCTTGGATGCCTACGCGAATAACACCATCGAGCAGATCCGGGTGATGGTGATGTAGGCGACAGGCAACAGGACATAGGCCACAGGCAAGAGGCGACAAATCACAGGCCACGGGCAACGGCTACTGCTCTTATTTTCCTGCCATCAAGTCAGCATAAACGGCTGCCGGCAATGAGGCCCAAAGTTGCGGGTTGAGCCTTAGACCCTCTTCAAGCTCTTTGCGTGCCTCGGGCGTGATGCCCCCGGCGCTCGAGGCAAGCTGAAGGCCCAGCTCGATGTGGGCTAAGGCAAGCGTTGGATCAAGCGCCAGCGCCTGGCGCAGCTCCGTTTCGGCAGCGACCGGTTGCTTCGCGCGCAAGAGTGCAGCGCCCAAGTTAAGGTGGGCGACGGCAAATCCGGGCGAGGCGGCAACGGCGGCCCGAAATTCCTGAATGGCCTCGCCGGCGTGCCCTTCTGTCAAATAGACTTGCCCCAGGTTATTGAGCGCCTTGGCAAATTTCGGGTCAGCGCGCACGGCTTCCGTGAATTCCCGCTCTGCTCCCACAGCGTCCTTCAATTCCCAGAGAACTCCGCCCAGGTTATTGTGGGAGTCGGCATAAGCAGGATCCGCTGCGATCGCCTCGCGAAAGGATGCGGCCGCCTGGTTCAGGTGGCCCTCGTGCCAAAGCTGGAGGCCGCGATTATCGGCGTCTTGAGCGCGGTCGAGAGTAACCATCTGGCGCATGAGAAGAGCGGCGTGAGCGTACTCTGCGCGCGCCTGGGCAACGCGTCCCAAGCTCTTGAGCGCCCTGGCCAAGCCGTAAGTGGCCATGGATTGATCCGGGAGATTGCCGGCGAGCGCTTTCTCAAAAGCGGCGCGCGCCCCATCGGCGTTGCCCATTCCGAGAAGCGCCTCGCCCAGATATTCGTCTGCCTGCGCAAAATCCGGCTGGTACGCGATCGCTTTGCGAAGCGCGTCCGCGGCGCCGCGGGGGTCGCCTTGCTGCAAATGAATATAGCCTAGATTACCGTACGCGTAGGCGTTGCGCGGGTCACTCTGGAGCGCGGCATGGAGCTGCGCTCGCGCGGCGTCAAACATTCCCTGTTGCAGGAGAATCGTGGCAAGCTGAACGCGTGCCTGCGGATTTGCGGGATCGGCTGCAACGGCCTTGCGAAACAGGCTCTCCGCCGTCACGATGGATGACCGCCGGGTGGCAATCAGCCCTTTTTCCACCCACGCTTCAGATAGTTTCGGATCAATCGCGAGGGCGCGGTCGAGGGCTTTCCCGGCAGCCTGGATGTTTCCACCGATGCGCAGCGCTCGACCGAGCAGCAAGTACGCCTGAGCCGATTGCGGGTCCTGCGCGATCTCTTCCCGCGCCTTGGCCACCGCCGCTACTACCTGATCCGCAGGAATTGCAGCGCCCGGCGGCGACAATCCGCCGGCCTGAGTGCCCGCGGAGGCCTGGTAGGCCGGGGCCGCGGCCGGACAGAAGCTGGCCGCAATCAAAATCGCGAGCGGCAGTTTTCGCGAGGAGGCGGAAAACATAGGAGACTGGGCTGCTGGAGCCGGCGGCGAGGAAGAAGTCTGAGGGTTCCCCCCGCAACTCAATCCAGATGGATCCAAACACGTCTTCGTTGATCGCGGGGGCCCGATTCGCTCAGGAGGCCTTGGGGATTCGGCGTTTCAAGTCAGCGGCTTGAAACGGGCCGGTCGCCGCAATGAGTTGCCGAGCCTCATCCACCTGGCCCCAGACGTTCCAAAGAAGCACGCCGCGCACGCGCCGATCCTGCAGGTAGTAAACCACCCCTTCGCGATAAGGTTCCTTCCAGTCCGCGACGATTTCCAGATGTGGGTTCAGGTCCCCAACCGCTTCATATCCCAAGTCAAACAAGTCTGAATAGAAGAAGGGAAGGCGCCGGTAGGGGCTTGCCTCACCGGCCATGCCTTTGCCTGCCAACTCGCCCGTGGTCAAGGCGTTGTCCTCATGCTCAACCCGCAGGCGCCTGTCAAGGGCGGAGCTTGGGAAGTTCGCCACGTCGCCGGCCGCATAAACGCCGGGAGCGGTGGTGCGCAGAAACTCGTCGACGATGATACCGTTGTCAACTTCGAGACCCGCGGACCGTGCCAATTCGAGGTTGGGAGTAACACCGATGCCCGCCACCACCCCGTCCACCAGAAACTCCCCGTGGTCCCGGGTCTTTACGGCCGTGGCTTGGCCTCTTTTCTCCAAGCCAATCAGCATGCTTCCAGGGACAACATTCACACCCTTCTGGCGGTAGTAGCCGCTAAGGAAGCGAGCCAGATCGATTGGATAGACATTTGCGCCAATGGCTTCCTCCGGAAACAGCATCACTACTTCTTTGCCGTTCATGGCGAGCGCCGCTGCAATTTCCCAGCCGATAAAGCCTCCGCCAATCACCGCAAAGTGCCGCCCGCCATCAGCGAGCTTACGAAGCTGCTTATAGTCTTCCATCGTCCGATAATAAATGACCCGGGCGTCGTCGAAGGAAAGCTTTCGCGGCGCCGCGCCCGTGGCGAGTAAAAGCTTTTCATAGGTGTAGACCGTTCCCTTGCTGTCTCGAACGGTCTTGTTGGGCGGATCGAGGGTCTTGACCTCTTCGCCGAGATGAAGCGTGACTCCCCGTTTCCCGGTTCCGCGCCAGATGCTATCCAGAGACTCAGTTTTCCACAAACCTTTCGAAAGAGGGGGGCGATTGTATGGCGGGTCAGGCTCGGAGCTGATCAGGCCGATCGACCCTTCGGCATCGACCTCGCGAATTCCTTGTGCTGCGGCATCCGCCGCTATCCCTCCGCCCACAATCAGGTACTTATAGTGTGGCATCTCGCCTCCTTCGCAAATCTATGGCAGCATGTTGCACGATCCTCGGGCCAGCCTCGACAACATGCTTTAGATGTATTCATTCTGGTAGCGCTGATGGAGATTCGTCAATGACTTGGATGGCGCGGACTTCGGCATAGTTCTTGATGGGAACGAAAGAGAGCAGGAGCTTCCCTTGGGCGTTGGGCTGAAGGTTGCGAAACGTTTCGATCACAGGGCGATTCGCTCCGCCCGCCTCTTTGAAGATGTCGAAATTCCGAAGGAGTGGGAGACCGTTGCAATCTACATTGAACACTCGGCTCCCCACTCCTCCCTTAACCGGATCGCCGGGACCAAAAGAAGTCTCGTCGAAGAACAGTGTCACCGCATAACGCCCTTCCGGAACAGGAATGGCGTAGCTGAAATTGCCGTAGCGTTCCTCGGCGTAAAGGCCGGGACTGGGAGTGTCCTGAGCTCGAGTTGGATCGGTCGCCAGACGGCCCCTTAGAAAATAACGGTCGGGCTTCCAGTGTCGCCCTTCCGAGTCGGTATAGGAATTATCCTGGCAAACAATGCGAATCGGCGGGGTTTTCCCTTGCGGGGTTGGAATGATTTCCAGAGCGTTGAGGACGGGACTGTCAAGCGCCTTCACGAGACCCAAGTGCAGCTCACCGTCCGCTGCGGGAGAAACGTCCCGGAAGGCGCGGACATCCGCGATGTCATTACCACCGGCGTCGCTATAAATGTCGAAGTCGGTCAGCAGACGCTTTCCATTCAAGTTAATTGAGAAAAGACGGCTGGTCTCGCCTCCGCCGGCATGCGTTCCTGGTCCAAATTGGGTTTCCACAAAATAGAGCCGAAGCTCGTAGCGTCCGGGCTTTAAGGGAATATCGTAGGAAAGCACTCCTTCGCGCGCAGTCTCAAACAAAGTCGGGTCCGCGGCTCCCGCAATGAATACTTGAGGCTCGACGATAGCTTGGCCTCCACTGTAATAGCGGTCGGGCCCCCAAATCTCGCCAGTTTGGTCCACATAATCTCTCTGCGAGTAGCCGCAGATGATCCGCACGGCATTCCCCTGAGCGACTGCCGCTGACGTTTGCACCCCCGCAAGCAATGAGGTAGCGGCTCCCATGGGCGCATCGCGCGACTTCGCCTTCTTCCCAACCCAGACACCAGCGCCAATGACCACTAAGAGCAACGCAATAACCAACGGCCATCTCCGGCCTCCCACCAGTGGCTGAATCAGCCGTGCCAAAGGGGCCCTCCGGGCATCCGTAGCGACAACTGACCCGCCAGGATCGCACATCCCCGTCTGTGAAGTGGCCAAGGGGATCTTGCGCAAACCACCACTTTCCGGCGACTCGGATGCGCCAGGGACCAAGGAAATGCCCGTGGCGGACCTCTCTGCTTCACCCCGATGCCGGAACTGCGGAACGTAGTGACCGGCTTGCAACAAAATGACTACCGGATGGTTTGCTCCTTCGGTCTTGTAATAATGCTCCAGTTTGTCACGAAGCCGGTGCGCCTCCACACGAACCACGGAGTCCCTTTTGGGATCGAAATCGGGTGGCCGTCCAAGCGCCTCAACTCCAATGGTGTACTCCTTAATGGCGTTTTCGTTGCCCGCAAGACACTCCGTTCCGATATATCGGAGTATTTTTACCAAGTTTGGGGATCGAGCAAAGATCTCTGAGGCAAGGACTCTTTCAAGCTCTTCCTGGTCGATTTCAGGCTGAGTTCGAGCGGGCATGGTACCGAGCGAGAGTATACCACAACAAAAAACAAGGGTGACGATCAACGGAAAACTCTCGTTAGCCCCGGCGGAGGATTTTGCTAACTCCATGTTAATAAAAACGTTGCTTGTGTTAACTCCATGTTAGCCCCTTTAACCTTGACGAGATCGCGCCACGGAAGTAGAAATCGAAAATCGCGACGCCAAGGCGGGCCACTTTGGCGCGTGGTCGAGTGTTCGTTCGCAAGAATTTAGGGGGTCGCTGAAAAAAGCCAATTGCCATGCTGAGCGAAGCGAAGCATCCCCGTGTTTCTTTGGAAATAAGAACGGCAACGCCTCAGGCGTCGGGAGAGGAAAAAATGGGGAAAATTAGTCGCATAACTTTTTTGGCGGTAATTTTTGGCACTTTGCTTTACGCAACTACGGCGTTGCCGCAGAGTACCAACACAGGTGAAATCCGTGGCACGGTAACGGATCCCTCGGGAGCCGTGGTGCCCGGCGTGACCGTCGAGGTGCACGACATTCATACGGGCGTGATGAGGAAGTACGTCACAAACGGTGCCGGACTCTACGATACTTTCTCAACGCCTCCCGGAGATTACGAGATCACTTTTACCAAGACCGGTTTCAAGTCATTGACGGTCGGGCCCGTCGTACTGCGTGTAACTGTCATCACGGAGAACGCGAAGCTCCAAGTTGGCGCAACAACGCAGAAGGTGACCGTCGTAGTGGCGGGTGCACCGCTCCTTCAGACCGAAAACGGCCAGCAGAGTGAAATTATGACAGCGACCGACATGCAGAACTTGCCCCAGTTGGGCGCCGGGATCACCGGCAACGATTGGTCCAACTTCGCCATCTATCTCCCGGGCGCTTCAGGCGCGACTCAAGGGATCGCCTGGTTGGGCGGGGGCGCCTGGAATGCCGGCGAGGCGGTTTCCATAAATGGCGTTTTGGCGAATTACGGAAACTTTCTCTTGAACGGCGCCAGCACCACCTTGGACGCCGCCTCCAACAACGACGATGCGATCTTCGAGACCATTCAGGAAGTTCAGGTGAATACTTCCTCGTTTTCGGCACAATACGGCATGGGCGGCGTCGTGTTCAACCAGATCACCAAGAGCGGAACCAACACCTGGCACGGGTCGCTTTACGACTACACTCAGAACACCGCTCTAAACGCCGCAGGCTATTTCAACAATCAGGCGCCGCTGATGATAACGAACCCCCTGAACCCCACCGGCCCGGAAATTCCTAACTCGGCACATGCAGTGTCGCCTCTGCATTACGACGAGTGGGGCGGCTCGGTCGGCGGGCCGATTCTCAAGAATAAGTTCTTTTTCTACTTTGATCGAGACGCCATAATTGATGACACCGTATCCACATCGTACGAAACCTATCCGACCGTTGCTATGGAGAATGGTGACTTCAGCGGCATGTACCCCATCTATGACCCGCTCTCGACAACCGGGTCGGGCGCGACATTGAGCCGGACGCAGTTCCCTGGTAACATGATCCCGGCGTCACGGATGGACTCCGTAGCGCTGAAATTCGAGCATTCTACCGATGGCTGGCCCACCGCTCCGCAAGGCATAGGAACCTGCGCGGCCGCTCCCTACCAGAACGAATGTGTAGATAACGCGTTCATTTTGATTCCCTCTCCGTCCCCGGTTCTTAGGTATTTTGGGCGCTTGGACTACGACATGAGCGCGAAGAACCGCATCGACTTCTCGATCATGTCAAAGAACAACCCCGGGGTCGATAACAGCGGGCCCTGCCCAGAGTTCTGCGGCAGCGGGGACGTGGACGCTTACCAAACGCAGCTTAGCGATACGTGGACTCTCGCTCCGAACATGGTGAACATATTTCGCTTTGGCTATACCAAGCAAGGCAACTGGTTCCTTTCCGACACTGAGGGAGTGAACCCGCTAACGGCATTTGGCCTGCAAGATACACATTTTGACCAAATGCCAGCAATGGACATCGGCGGCCCAGACGCCGTGACCGGCGATTCACCATCCAGCGACTCCATTTACATCGAGAATATTTTTGACCCGTCGGATATGGTCACGCTGGTTCGCGGCAGGCACATCCTGAAGTTCGGCATTGAGGTGCTGATCGACGAGGGCAATACGTCGGCTTGGGGCTCTAACAGCGCCGGCAACTACGATTTTACCGGGCAATACACTGGAGGCGTCGTCAACGGAGCGCTGAATACCTCAACCGCTGGCTCGGGCTTCGCGGATTTCCTGCTGGGCAATGTCGAAAACTGGTCCGCATTGAATGAGGGCATAACCGGCATGCGGGAGAAGCAGCCGAATCTCTTCATTCAAGACGACTTTAAAGTGAAGCCCAATCTCACGGTAAACTTCGGCTTGCGCTGGACAGGAAACACCGGCATGAGCGAGGAATACAATCGCCTGGGCGACTTTGACCAGAATCTCATCAATGACTTCGGCCCCTTCGCCGGCACGGCGGGCTCGCTATGGTTTGCCCCCCAGGATAATCGATCGACCTTGCAGAAGCCGGACTATCGTACCTTCCTCCCGCGCGCCGGCTTTGCCTGGCAGATCAGGCCCAATACCGTCGTCCGGGGCGGAGCTGGCATATTTGCCTACAACTACATGATGGACATTTATGGAGGCGAGGGAGGCGCGCAGATGGGGTATGGTGCCGCCATTGAGGGCAGCAACAGCGACCCGGACGCCGCCGCAGGAGACATAGGCTGGATTGCCGCCCCAAACACCACCCCGCTCTATTTGGACTCGAGCGCCACGATGATGGCCAATGCCCTGCCCTACCAATCGGCTTCGCGGAACCCCTCGTCTTACATCACCAATCCCGTTTTTAGTCCGCCTTACGAGCCCTATAACATCACGCCGGGGGAAATCTGGCAATGGAATTTCTCCGTCCAGCATGAGTTCGCTCACAATTTTATGGCATCGATTTCTTACGTCGGCAGCCACGCCACGAACCTGCAGTACCTTACCGACCTCAACCAAATCACCAACCCGGCCGAGTTGAACCCCTCGGATGTATCCGATTGCAACGGGGCGACGCCGACGAGCATCGCGGCGGATCCCTCCACCTGCGAGCGCCCGTATCCGGCGTTCGGCGCGCTTTCCGGCTCGAACTTCGATGCCATCTCCAACTACAACTCGCTGCAGATCGTGTTTGAGAAGCGCTTTTCCAACGGGCTGAGCTTCAATGCCAACTATGCCTGGTCGCATATGCTCGATGACCAGGACTCGGCCGGCAAGGGGGGGTCGGCCGGGGTGCAGGAGTGGGAATACGGGAACAATCCCGCCGCGAACTACGGCAATTCGAACGTAGACGTCCCGCAAGCGTTCAAGGCGACGGCGTATTACGACCTGCCGGTTGGCACGGGCAGGGCCTTTTTGAGCCACAACTCCGCTTTGGACGCCGTCATCGGCGGATGGCGAGTAGCAGGAGCATTTATCATACAGAGCGGCACTCCGTTCACGGTGTTGGACAGCGGCGTCAACAATTATTCGCAGGCCGGAGATGAGTTCGCCAGCCCCATTCCCGGTGTGTCCCCTCACTCAGGCACTTGCCCCAACGGCGCGGCAGTGGGAACGCTGAGCTGCTGGTTCAACTCGGCAGCGTTTGAGACTCCAGCCGAGCAGGGTAATGGCGTGTTCGGGAGTGGTGGCAGGAACGCGCTGCTCGGGCCAGATCTCAATAATGTTGAGCTGTCCCTGGCGAAGACTTGGACTTTCAAGGAACGATTTAAGTTTGAACTTCGCGCGGACGCTATGAACGCCTTTAACCATCCCAGCTTCACACTACCGAATAATGACGTGTCGAGTTCGGGGGTGGCCACCATCACCGGTGTTTCGAATAACTCCCGGTCAATTCAAATCGGCGCCCGGTTTTCGTTCTAAGCGCCTTCGTTAGAGTTAGGGACGGCGGCATGGGGAGGGGGCCGTCCCCTCTTCTTTTTTGCGGGCAAAGGTGAGGTGGCACCAAATTTCCTGCTTTTGAAAACTTCGCGGCTTGTGCACGAACATCAAAGGAGAGCCGGTAGCGCCGCCGGCTTTGAGGTCGGCGGCTTTTTGTCCGAGGCCCACTCGAAGACCGCGAACCTGAAAAACAGAGGTCAGCACTACCGACACAATCGCCATATAATGACGGGATGACCCAGCGAAGATTCTATTTCCTTCTAGGGCTGGTGCTCTTCTTGGCCGCCCGTCCCAGTCTCGCCCAGTCCGCTTCCAGCCGCCAGCAACAACTGGAATCCCATGCCCGCCAGGCGGAGGAATATCTGAAGGAGCACAAGCTTGATCTCGCGGCCTCCGAATTTAGGTCCATCGTGACGCTGGCGCCGGAAAACGTGGATGCCCGCGCGAACCTGGGTGTGCTGTTGTACTTCCAGGGAAACTATGCGGAGGCCGTTCCGCAATTCCGGGCCGCGCTGAAACTGCAGCCGGGGTTGTGGAAAATTCAAGCTCTTCTGGGCATCGCTGAAAAGCGGGCGGGAGATTTCAAAGCGGCGCGCGGCGACTTGGAGAAAGCCTTTCCAAATGTCGAGAACGAGAAGATTCGAATTGAAACCGGCATGGAACTGATCGACCTCTATTCCAAGACCGGGGATCTCGATAAGGCTGCAGCGACGATCGGGGTTCTGAGGAAAATGGAACCCATGAATCCAGCGCTTCTTTACAGCGCCTACCGAGTCTATTCAGAGCTGACCGAGCAGTCCATCCTAAGCTTGTTGGTCGTCGCTCCGAAGTCTGCTTACATGCGTGAGGTTATGGGACTCGCGCTGGCGAAGCATGGGCATCCGCAGGAGGCGATTGAAAGTTTCCGCGCTTCGATCAAGGCGGACCCGCGTCGTCCTGCACCCCATTATGAGCTTGCCGAAATGCTTTACGATTCGGATGCCACGCGGGACGGGGCTGAGAGCGAATACAAGAAGGCTCTCTCGCTGAATCCCTATGATGAGGCGTCAGAATGCAGGCTAGGCGCCATTGCAGACCAAAAAGGCCACCTCAAGGAAGCTTACGAGCGCTATGCGCGGGCCCTTCAACTGCGCCCTGACGACTCGCAGGCCAATCTCGGCCTTGCGGAAGTGTTGATGTCCATGGGCCAGATGGAGAAAGCTGAACCGCTTCTGAAACGCGCCATCCAGCTTGACCCGACCAATGCTGTCGCGTACTTCCGCCTCAGTACGCTCTACTGGCGCACCGGACAAAGCGCCGAGGCCCAACGCGAATTCCAGCAGTACAAAAAATACAAGGCGATCAAGGCTGAGCTGAGGAATCTTTACCGTACGCTGCGCGTCGAACCCGCAAAGGAAGCGCTCGACGGGCCTGAAAAGAGCCATTCTTAGCCGGCCCTTCTGTGTTCTTATTGGGTCCGCAGCACCTATCCCATCACGGCCGAACAATCATGACTCCGGCGAGCCGCCGTGAATTCCTCAAGAAGGCAGCATCCTTCAGTGCGCCTCGAACACTGGCGGGCTGGCTTCTGGCGCAGGATGAGAGCGGGTGGGCCTCATCTTTGAGGGGATCGGCGCGCGGAGCTTCTCCGGATGGTCCTTACCCGCACTTGGTAGATATCACTAGCTCCACGGGAATTGACTTCAATCATTTGTCCGCCCCAGAACAGAAATACATTGTCGAGTCCATGAGCGGCGGCGTGGCGCTCATCGACTACGACCGGGATGGCTGGCTGGATATCTATTTCACGAATGCGCCCAGCGTCGCGATGGCGCTGGCCGGCAAGAAGGCACGAAGCGCGCTCTATCGCAATAACCGCGATGGTACGTTTACCGACGTCACCGAAAAAGCGGGCGTTGGCCATCCCGGCTGGGCGATGGGGGCCGTCGTGGGAGACTATAACAACGATGGCTGGCCCGACCTTTTGGTCACCTGTTTTGGGGGCGTGGTTCTTTATCGAAATAATGGCGACGGTACCTTTACCGACGTGACCCAACAGTCAGGCCTTGGAGGAGATTCCGGCTGGGTGACTGGTGCAGCGTTTGGGGACTATGACCGCGATGGCTGGGTTGACCTGTTTCTTGCCCACTATGTGGACTTCCATCTCAATGACCTGCCGAAATTCGGGTCGCAAATCAACTGCGAATACCGTGGGATTCCCGTCCAGTGTGGCCCACGAGGCCTTACGGGATCGCCTGACAGTTTGTATCACAACAACGGGGACGGAACGTTTACGGATGTCACGGAACACGCTGGCGTCAGCAACCCTGCGCGCCTTTTCGGACTAGGTGTCGTCTGGTGCGACTTCGACAACAACGGCATGCTCGATCTCTTTGTGGCCAACGACGGGGGGCAGAATTACTTGTATCGGAACGACGGAAACGGCCGCTTTGCGGATATCGCCTATCAGGCCGGGGTCGCGGTAAGTCAGGATGGGAAAGCGCAGGCCAACATGGGCGTGACGGTGGGCGACTATTTGCACACGGGGCACCCGTCTATTGCCGTAACGCATTTCAGCTTTGAGTACGCGGCGCTGTTCAGGAACGACGGAGGGATGAGTTTCACCGATGTTTCTTACGCGGCCGGAATTGCGTGGAGGACGACGCGCTATGTGGGATGGGGAGACGCTTTCGTGGATTTCGACAATGACGGCTGGCTCGATTTTTTCATGGTGAACGGGCACGTCTATCCCCAAGTGGATTCCGGCAATATCGGCACGCGATACCGGGAGCCGAAGCTCCTTTTTTTAAACCAGCGGGATGGCACTTTCCGCGACATCAGCGCGCGGGTAGGCCCTGCGATCCAGATTTTGCAGGTGAGCCGAGGCATGGCGGTGGGCGACTTGTTTAACGATGGACGCCTCGCGTTCGTCGTTGAAAATCTCCAAGGCCAGCCGATGGTTCTGCGGACGGAGGGCGGCCTACCCAATCATTGGATTGGCGTGGAACTCTTAGGAACCATCAGCAACCGCTTGGCGCTTAATGCGCGCGCTAAAGCAACTGCGGGCGGCCTCGTTCAGAGCGCTGTAGTCCTGAGCGGTGGAAGCTATCTGTCTCAAAATGACCTTCGCCTTCATTTTGGACTTGGTAGTTGTGACCGCGTGGACAAGCTGGAAATTGCATGGCCGAACGGCCAAGTCGAGACCTTTGCCGACCTCCGCGCAGACCGGTTTTATCGGATCGAGGAAGGCAAAGGTATCCTTTCCAAAGGAGGCAGATCATGAAGCTCACAAATCGTTGCGAATTCCTGAAGCGGGCGACCGCTGCCGGAGCTGTTGCGGCCACCGCAGGCGCCGCGGAGTTGCACGGCGATTCTCAAGGCGCTCCGGGACCCGTGCATGCCTGGCGAACCTCGAAGGAAGAGAAATTTCAGCCGGTTCAATCACCGCCTCAGTGGGAGACCCGGGCCGAAGTAGCACCCCAAGGCGTTCACCTTGAGCCCGGCAAGCTCCGCCAGGAAATACTGGGATTCGGGGGCGCGTTCACTGACGCCTCCTGCTATCTCTTCCATCAGATGTCGCCCAGCCAGCGCCAGTTGCTATTGGCTGACCTTTATGGACCGGAGGGACTGCGGCTATCCGTGGGACGAACCTGCATTGGCTTGAGCGACTACTCGACAGAGATGTATAACTACGATGAGGACGTTTTCCCTGATCCGGAGTTGAAGCGATTTACCATCGCGCACGACCGCAAGTGGATTCTACCCACGCTCCGGCAGGCGAGAGAGATCAACCCGGATCTTTTCCTCTTTTCATGCGTCTGGAGCCCGCCCGGATGGATGAAAGCAGGAGGATCGATGCTCGGCGGCTCGATGCGCGAGCACTGGTTCGTGCCCCACGCGCAATATTTCGTTAAGTTTCTTCAAGCTTATGCCGCCGCTGGCGTCAAAGTTCAGGCTGTGACCGTGAACAATGAAGTCGATACCGATCAGGATGGACGTTTTCCAGCCACACTCTGGGGACAGCAGTATGAATGGGCTTTGTGATGAATCACCTGGGTCCTGCGCTCGATCAAGCTTCGCTGGACACCAAGATCTGGATTCTCGATCATAACTACAACCTTTGGGGGCGGGCCGTCGATGAGCTGAGCAACGAGGGTGTGTACAAGTATGTGGACGGAGTTGCCTGGCACTCTTACGCGGGGTCGCCTGATGCCATGACTCGGGTGCATAACATGTTCCCGGAAAAGCACATGTATTTTACGGAAGGCGGCATCCCGGCTCATCTCTTTTCGCCAGTAAAACGCGGATTTGCGTATCACCCTTACGGAACGAATTGGGCGGCATGCTCTAGTGCTTTCGCAAACATCCTCCGCAACTGGGCGCGATGCATTTGCGTCTGGAATCTGCTCCTTGATCAAGACGGACGGCCCGATCTTGCGAACCCGCCGCGCGCCCGACGGCCCGGAGGCCTCCTCTGCATCAATACTAAATCTCAGCAGATCACCCACAGCGGGGCATACTACGCCTTAACTCATTATTCCAAGGCCGTTCAAAGAGGCGCGCGCATTTTCGCTTCCTCCGGAGATATTCCGGACATCGATCACATTGCCGCCCAAAACCCGGACGGCAGCCGCGTGCTGGTGGTTACAAACCGCAGTAAGGCTGATGAACAGCGCGTGCAGTTTATCTTGGGACCTCGCGAGCTGACGTTGGCCCTTTCTCCAGACTCCATCACTTCGCTGGTTTGGTGAGCCGAAAGAGGAGACAGACCGTGCGCTATCCATGCCCTGGGCAGCGATCCCCTCATAAGCCCTTTCCGTCTTTACGTTTCGGCCTAAAAGGAGCGAGCGGAGCAAGTGTCGCGAAGTTTTGTTCTTTCAACTCGGGCGGCGGAGGCGCTGTTCACCTTGCTGCCATCACTTTCCCTGTTTCCCCTCCTCAAACTGCAGCTCACGATTCACCGGCAGATTCGTATGCGTTTCAGTGAGCCCGCTGGGCCAGCGAATTTCAATGCGTTCCACAACCGCGGAGTCACCCAGGCCGAAGTGCAGACGAAGATCGCAGGTGGAAACGTAGCTCTCGCCACTGCGCACTTCGTCCGTTTGCGCCGTGCCGTTCGCGGTCACACGCACGCGAGCGCCGATGGCGTCATGATTGCTTCGTGTTCCCGTCAGGCGGATGCGGGTCCAGCTTCGGCCGCCATGTTGCCGCGGAGAATAAAGAAATGGATGGTGACCGATGTTGTTCACGACGATCTCGATGGCGCCATCGTTATCCAAATCACCCCAGGCTGCGCCGCGGCTGCTGAGCGCCTTAGTGAATCCGCTTTCAGAATCGGGCAGCAACGCGAAGCGCCCGTTGCGGAGATTATGAAACAACTGATTGTTCTGGAAGTAATGATTGCCGGCCTCATCGGCCTGTGGATAGATGTGGCCGTTAGCAATAAAAATGTCTTTCCACCCGTCGTTGTCGTAATCGATGAAGCCCGTGCCCCACGCAAGGTTTTTGAACGTTGTGATGCCCAGCCCGGCCTGAAGGCTCACGTCGTCGAAATTGCCTTTGACGTTGTGGAAAAGAGTTTTGTAGTCTTCCGAAAAAGTGGTGACCAGCATGTCCATCCAGCCGTCATTATCGTAATCACCCAAGGCAATGCCCATGGAGGATTGGGGGCGGCCATCGGCGCTGACCGCACAGCCGGCGGTCATGCCGATTTCCTCGAACGTTCCGTTGCCATTGTTGTGCCACAAGTAATTCGGCATGGAATCATTGGCTACAAAGATGTCCGGCCATCCGTCGTTATCGAAATCGCACCAAGCCGCGCTCCAGCCGTAAGCCTTGTCAGTATCAATCACGCCAGTTTCGCGGCTCACTTCGCGGAATTTTCCGTTTCCTTCATTGTGGTAGAAAAGGTCGGCAAGGCCGGGCAGGCCGAGCGGCCCGCAAGCCACAGGCACACCGTGATAGAGGCAATAGTCGTTGGCTCCGGGCCGCGGAATGGTCGCGCGATGGAAATCCACATATCGCGCCACGTAAAGGTCAAGGCGCCCATCGCGGTCGTAATCGCCCCACGCGCATCCCGTGCTCCAGTTTCCCCCTTCAACTCCGGCATCCTGCGTGACGTCGGAGAAAGTTCCATTTCCGTTATTGTGGAAAAGCCGGTTCGGTCCGAAATTGGTGATGAAGACGTCCGGATGGCCGTCGTTATCGAAGTCCGCGACGGCCACGCCCATTCCCCAGCCGTCGTTCACGAGGCCGCTTGGCCGCGTGACGTCCGTGAATGTGCCGTCACCGTTGTTTCGAAACAGCCGGCTCGAGGTGCGAGGTAAATGGCCGCCATCGAGTATCTCGAACGTTGATCCGTTCAGGAAAAAGACATCCAGCAAACCGTCATGGTTGTAGTCGAAGAGAGCCACGCCGCTGCCCGCGCATTCGACGAGATAGTTTTTGGCAATGGATCCGCAAGTGTCTCGAAAGGCATCAAGCCCCGCCCGCTGGGCCATTTCGCCAAACCACGGCCCCGGCGCAAGAACAGGCTGGCCTTGGCGTCCGCCTCGAAAGACCGGAATGATAAAGCACAAGCCGCCCGCAAGCGATTGCAGGTGTTGGCGGCGGGATTGGCGGATTCTGGAATTATTCATCGCTCAAGCTTCTGACCTGGCGCACTTCGGCCTCAGCCTGCTGAATCCGTTCCTGAGCTTTTTGCGCTGTAGCTTTCCGCAAGCGTTCGGATTCCGTCAGTGCCTGGCGTGCCTGGCTGTCCTGCCTGAGCTTGCTGAAGAGCAACGCCAAACGATAGTGGAGCTCTCCATCCTGATCTTCTGACGCTACCGGAAGCAGCGCGCTCAAAGCCTGCCTCGGCTGGCCGATTTGGCCTTCTGCTTCCGCAAGGTCCAACCGGGAGCGGTAGCCAACCGCACCATCCTGAATGGCCTGTTGAAGACAGGGAATCGCAGCGCGCCACTTGCGCTCCTGGATGTATGCATCGCCTAACTCGTACCTCGCTGCCGCGGAGGAAGGATCAAGAGCGAGAGTCATTTCGAGCTGCCTCTGCGCTTCTGCCCATTCACCCGCCTGCCAGTACACCGTGCCCAAGCCGAAGTGCAGATCCGGCAGGTTCGGGGCAGTCAGGAGCGCCGCCCGGTACTCCTTTTCGGCGCGGGTCCATTCGAAGTGACGGGCCGCAAGCTGTGCCAGCAGCTCATGAACGCGGGCGGAGCCGGCATTCATGACGGATAACTTTTCGAAGCAATCACTCGCCAGTTGGGTGGCGGAACGCGCCAGCCAGTATACGGCCAAGCCATTGTCAGGCTGCCGCCGCTTCAAGGCAGACGCCGCATTCCATGCAGCTTCGTAGCGCCCCAAGCGATAGTCCGTCTCCGCAAGCTTGGCGAGTTGATTCGCATTCAGGCTTTTTGCTGTTGCAAGTTTTCTGCGAAGCAGCTCGTAGCAGGGCTCGGTGAGCCATCGGCCGGGCTGCCGCGCAAGGTTTTCCGCGAACCACTTGCAAGCTTCCGCCGGCGCGGTGAAGTCTACGTCTACGCTTGAATGGTTCAGCCAGGCCGTCCAGAGCTTCGCCGCCGGATCTCGAGCGAGTGGAGGTGGCATCGCGACTCGTTTTTCCTTCCAGGCCGTGGTAAGGGCCTTGGCCGGAGGCTGTTCCAGTCTGGCCTGCAGGTAATGGGGATAACCGCGCAGGACGCGCCGGAATTCGTTCAGTGCGGATGGCCAATGATTCTGCAGCGCCAGAGTTTGAGCCAAGCCGAGCTGAGCAGGGGCCGAGCCGGGGTCTTCGATTAGTTCAGCACTGAACTCCTGTGCCGCTTCTTTGGCATATCCCAAATCGAGCAGTGCGTTCCCAAGAGCAGCATGAACGCCGGCTTGGTGCGGAAGCGTCCTGGCGAGCGCCAGCAGAATTTCTGCACCTTGCCAATCGTGGCCGGTGGCTACCCGGCGCTGGGCCACAAGTTCACGCAGGATCGGACTTTCAGGGTGCCTGAGTGCAAACCGCTGGACGGAGGATTGCGAGAATTTCAGGTAGACGATGCCCAACTTATACCAGGCGTCCGCAACAGCAGGCGTTCGCGCCAACTGTTCGCGGTATTCGAGCACCGCATCTTCGAACTGCGAGCTGCGCGCATACGTGTCTCCCAGCGCCAGCCGGGCGGTTCCGCTGGTTGGATCGAGCGCGAGAGCTCGCTTCAGGTTTTCAATTGCCTGGGGCAAATGGTTCAACTCCAGGTCATCCAGCCCCACCACCATCAACACTTGCGCCGTGAGGCCCGATTTTGTTCCCGCTAGTTGTTCGAGAGAGGGCGTGAGAGTTTGGAGAGAATCGTCGTAGCGGTGCAGAAGAAAATCATCCTTCGCCAGGCGGAGTTCGGCGCCGAGAAGCAGTGTCTGCGAGGTTTGCGGCGGCAGCTCGCGGAGCGCCTGGCGGTAATCGCTGGCGGCCGTGGCATAGTCGCCGTCCCGCTCCGCTACGGCGGCAGCCTGAAGCAAACTCCGCCACGACTCCCGCTCCTGAGCGCTGGCTGCCGCGCCCGCTTCGGCCGGTGAGGGTGACTGGGACGGCGGAGAACTCCCATCCACGGACTGCCGGGCCGGCTGGGCACTGGCGTCCGAATGAGTCAGGCCGGGAGCGGCGAAGCTGCTCCCTTCTTTCGCGGAACTGGAGTCTGATTTGGACAGGCTTGCGGGCCGAATGCCTCGAGCCGGAGGGCTTCCAACGGCCATGAGTGCGACCGGAAGCCAAATGAGATGGAGGGCGTGGCGGTTCCTTGCTCTCAATGATCCTCGACCGGAGCCGGCGCCTGCTTCTGCAAATGCTGAAACATTGCCTGCTCGTGTTCCGCGAGCGATTTCTCTCCCAATTCGTAATAAATCCGAGCCAGGAGATAGTGAACCGAAGGATCGTCCGGATCGCTTGTCTCTGCAGGTTTCAACGCATTCACCGCTGCCTGTTTGTGGCCCGCGTCACGCAAAGCTTGCGCCAGGCTGATTCGCGCCGGCACCGCAGCGGGATCGAGTTGTAGAGAACGGTCGAGCGCTGGAATGGCTTTCTGAATCTGCCCGTGCTTGCGATAAACTTCGCCGATTTCATATTCCGCCTCTGCGCTCCCCGGATTCACCCGCAGCTCGGCCTGGAGCTCCTGCAGCGCCTGGACCCACGCGTTGGGATCGGGCGAATGAGTCAACTGAAGAATGGCAATCTGCAGGTGAGCGCCCTGCAGAGCAGGATCGCGCTGGAGCGCCTGGCGGTAAACCTGGATGGCCTCTTTCCAGTTTCCATCGGACGCTGCGACGCTGGCTTCCACTTGATAGGCGCGCGCGGAATACGGCGCTGTATGGATCAGTTTCAGGTAGATGCTGGAGGAAAGTTTGCCGTAAAATTGGCCGGCCTCGTAGAGAACGTCCGGATCGTTTGGAAACTGTTGTAAGAGGTTTTGGGTCACGCGATCGGCTTCCATGCTCTTTCCGGTCTGGATGAGGCAACGATCGAGACTTAATCCAAGTACGCGGCGCATCTTCGCATTCGGAGCGGAAGCGAATGCCATGCGCAAGCCGGGTTCTGCCTCCGTACACCGGTTGGCAGCAGCCAGGCTGAGTGGCAAAAGCAACTTGGGCGTTTCCAGGGACGGATTCTGCTTCAAGGCCAGGCGGAATTCCCGAGCGGCATCATCATAGCGGTGGTCCCCGTAATATGCGAGTCCAAGGTCCGCGAGCACTTCGGGCTGGCTGGGAGATGCTTTTAGTGCAGCGGCAAGCTGCGCTTCAGCCTCGTGGAATCGCCCCTGCTGGAGCGCCGCCACTCCTGCCTTGATCTCGCTTTGCGCCGTTGCGGCATTTTGCGCGACGGCGGAAACAGCGATGGAAAGACAGGCGAGAAGAATGGAAAACAGCCTAACTCGCATATCGGAATATTATAGATGGGGCAGCGGTGGAACGTAAGCGGGTTGGCGGGTGGGTGAGCGATATATAAAGACCGTGCCAGCGGGTCCCTCCAGGTACGCCACGACGTTTATTCTTGCGTCCCTTTCCGCACGTTGCAAGTACCGCTATCCACGGCGCTCCGCGGGGCCGAAGCGGGAGCAGCGTTGCGGGCGGCGAGCGCCAGGGAAATTTCACCGAGTCCCGGATGGGCTGCGGCGGCTTTCGCGCCCGATGATGATTGGGATACAATCGGTAAAGTGGGCTCAGGGTTGGGAGAGCGACGGGGACGACGTCCGGAGCAACTCTGCCCCAATCATAAAGCAGTTGAAGTTGGGCGGTGAAGATTCTCCCGCCGCCGCAACGCCTGAGATTGAGGCGTTGAGACCGCTCACGGAGGTTTAAGGATGGCATTGAAGCAAGGAGACGCCGCGCCCGATTTCAAGCTGGCTTGTGCAACGGGCGAAAAGCAGGGAGAATTCCAACTTTCCAGCTACCGCGGGAAAGCCGTCGTGATCCAGTTCTACGCGCTTGACTTCACGCCGGTTTGAACGGACCAATTGAAGGCATTCCAGGCAGAGATCCCGCACTTTGCCGAAGCCAACGCCCAGGTCGTGGGCGTCAACACAGATACTGTGTACTCGCACATCGCTTACCAGAAGTCATTGGGCGGCTTGACTTATCCGCTGGGTACGGATCGCTGGCCCTACGCCAAAACGGCTGAAGCGTATGGCATCTTTCCCGCGGCCCGCCATCCGGTGCCTTTCGCCAACGACCGGGCCATTTTTATTGTGGACAAGAATGGCACGATCGCGTGGGCAAAAGTCTACGAGTTGCGGCAACTTCCGGGCGTCAGCGAAGTTTTGGAAGCTGTGAGAAAACTGGACTGAGCGTCCCACATCCTTTGCTTTTATGGATCTCAAAGAGTTTTTTCTGAAACAGAAACAGGCCACGCACGAAGGTGTCCTCAAAGTGTTTCGCCAAATCCCGGCGGAGCAGATGGCCTGGCGGCCCGCGCCGGACATGCTCTCGCTCGGCGAAATGGTGCGCCACGTGTGGGTGTCCGAAGAAGGCGCGCGCCGGATGGCGATCGATGGCGATTTCGGGTATTTCGAGCGGCGCATTCCGCAGGGATTGGGAGCTGTCTTGGGCGGCGTGGAGTCGCTTGAAAAGGAGCTCGGCCACATCGAAAACGTTCATCAGGAAACGGTGCGCCAGGTTTCCAAGCTTCCGCTTGACCGCTGGGAAGAAGAGAGGGTGAACGAGTCGCTCCAAATCCGCCGGCGCGTTGCTGTCGTCCTTTTTGGCATCACAGAGCACCACATTCATCACCGAGCGCAAGTGAGTGCCTTCCTTCACGTCCTTACCGGCCAAAAGGCGAGCCCGTACCACGTCTGACATCTACCATGATCATTCCCTGCATCGATCTGATGGGTGGAAAAGTGGTCCAACTCGTCCAAGGAAGGGAAGAAGCCAAGGTGTTGGAGTTGGCTGATGTGCCCGGAGTGGCGGCGCGATTTCACTCGTTTCCTCAAATTCAAGTGATCGACCTTGATGCGGCGCTCGGACGAAAGCCGCACGCGGACACCGTCGCGCAACTCTGCCGCATGAAACCGTGCCGCGTGGGCGGAGGCATTCGCAGCGTTGAGCGCGTGCGTGAAGTGGCGCGCCAGGGCGCCACGAAGGTGATCGTGGGTAGCGCTGCCTTTACGCCGGATGGGATCGACCGTGCGTTTCTGGAACAATTTGCCGCGGCCATTCCTTGGGAACAGCGCATGATTGCGGTGGATTGCCTGGACGATCACGTCGCCATTCGAGGATGGAAAGAAGTGCTGCCGCTGACTTCTCGAGAAGTGCTGCCACAACTCGAGCGTTATTGCTCAGAGTTCCTGTGCACTTGCGTGGATGTGGAAGGCAAACATCAAGGAACGCGTATCGATTGGTTTCGAGCCTTGCGCTCCGTCACGGCCTTACCCATCACCGCGGCCGGAGGGATTACGACGGAGGCAGAAATTGAGGACTTGGAAGCGTTGGGCATGAATGCCGCGCTCGGAGTATCCATTTATCGCCGAATGTTTCCGGAGGTGTTTCCGCCCGCCGCCACCAAGGAAGATGGCTCCACTGATGACGATGAGTCTACGAAAACACGGGGAACGCGTTTCCCGATGGCGCAGAGAACTTCGTAAGCAATCGTGCCGGCTTCGCGAGCCACATCCTCAGCAGTAATGCAGCACTCCCCGTCCCTTCCGATCAGTACTACTTCATCTCCCACGGTCACACCTGGAATTCCGGTAACGTCGACGAGGGTCAGGTCCATGCTGATTTTGCCGACGATCGGCGCATAACTCCCGCGAACAATGACTCGTCCCCGGTTGGACAACGCCCGGCTGAGCCCGTCTGCGTACCCCACAGGCAGCGTGGCAATCCGTGACGGTTGGCGTGTGATGTAAGAACCTCCGTAGCCCAGTGGATGGCCCGCGGGATGGTCTTTGAGGAAGATGACGCAGGATTTCAGACTCAGCACGGGCTCCAGGCGTGGCAGCAGCGGCCCAGCGCTATCTGCGGGAAGTACGAGCGGCAGGCAATAGCCGTAGAGCAGCGCGCCGATCCGAACCATATTCTCTTCAATCCCGCTCCGAGTGAGTACGGCAGCACTGTTCGAGACATGCACCCACTCGGGAAACACGCCGGACGCGCGAAGGCGGCTGAGGGCGCTGGCGAAGCAGTCAAGCTGCTGCTGGCTCTGTCCGGAGACCAGGTCTTCCGCTGAGGCGAGATGGGTGAAGAAGCCGGTCAGGCGCAATCCTCCGCCGGCAGTTCCGCATGCCCCATTGAGCTGACGGAGGTGCTCGACGAAAGGCTCGAGGAGTGCGGGCGGCATTCCTAACCGCCCCATTCCGGTGTCAACCTTGAGATGGAAATCCAGCGGGCATTTGGCGCGCTGCGCGCATTGGGCGTAAAGATCGAGCCTGGCCGTGGAGGAGACGGCCGGGGTGAGCTGATGCTCGATCAAAGCGGCGGGATCGCTGAGGTAAAGTCCGCCGAGCAGGAGCACAGGCTTGGAGATACCTGCCTTGCGCAGCTCGATGCCCTCTTCCACCGTCGCCACTCCGAACCAATCGGCGCCGCATGCATCGAGCGTGCGGGCCACTTGCGGAGCGCCGTGCCCGTAGGCATCCGCCTTGACGACGGCCATGATCTTACGCCGGCCGGCCAGTTCGCGGGCGCGCGCGAAATTGCGCCGCAGCGCCCCGCCGTCGATTTCAGCCCAAGTAGGACGCGTCCATGGAGGGGGAGGGAAATTCATCCGAAGGGCTTCATTCTTCGCCGTCTTCGCTGGCGGCGTAATTCTCAAAGCGCGTGTAAGGTTTCAGGAAGACGAGCTTGAACGGCCCCGTCGGCCCGTTCCGCTGCTTTCCGATATTGAGATCGGTCACGACGCCTGGCTCATCCGCCTCCGCACTCGCCACACTCCGGTGGATGAAGATCACCATATCCGCATCCTGCTCGATCGAACCCGAATCACGCAGGTCGGAGAGCTGAGGCTCGCGCCCCTTCCCGGCTTCCGGAGCGCGGCTGAGTTGCGAAAGCGCCAGCACCGGCACGCCCAGCTCTTTTGCGATGGCTTTCAGTCCGCGTGAAATATAGCTCACTTCCTGAGTGCGGTTATCAAAGCGCCCGTGACCTGTAACGAGCTGCAGGTAATCTACGATGACGAGGTCGAGTCCCTTCTCGGCCTTTAACCGGCGAGCTTTCGCGCGAATCTGCATCACGCTCAGGGCCGGCGTATCATCGATGTACAACGGCGCCTGCGAGAGCTGCCCGAGCGCGCGCGTCATTTTCGCCCAGTCTTCTTTAGACGCAAAGCCGGTGCGCAGCCGATGGCTATCCACGCGGCCTTCCGAACACAAGAGCCGGAGGAGCAAGGATTCTTTGCTCATTTCCAGGGAAAAGACGGCCACGGCTTTCCCCGGCCCTGCCGCCGCGTGCGCGGCGATGTTGAGGGCCAGCGCGGTCTTTCCGAGTGAGGGACGGGCGGCAATGATGATCAATTCACCGGATTGCAAGCCCGACGTCATGCTATCGAGCACTTCGAATCCCGTCTCGATCCCGGTAACCCCGGACTGCCGGTCGAAGAGGATGTCAAGCGTTCCGAAACTCGCCTTCACAATGTCCTGAACGCGGAAGAAGCCGGACTGAACGTCCTTCTCCGAGATTTCGAAAATCTGGCTCTGGGCTTGATCGATGAGGGTTTGAGGATCGTCTGTGCCTTCGAGGCATCGGGCGATGATGTTGTTCGAGGCGTAGATGAGGGCCCGGACGATGGACTTCTCTTTGATAATGCGCGCATAGTCCGCGGCACTCGATGCGGACCCGACGGGAACGCCATCCGTAAGCGATGCAAGGTAAGCGATGCCGCCGGCCTTTTCGAGAAGCCCCTCTTTTGCCAATTCTTCAGCAAGCGTTACGACTTCAGCCGCCCGAGTCTTTTCCGAAAGCTCGACCATCTTTTGGAACGTCAATCGGTGAGCTTCCGAATAGAAATCGCTCGTCTTCAGAGTTTCCAGCGCGAGATTGAGAACGCTGTTATCGAGAAGAATCGAACCGAGCAAAGCGCGCTCGGCTTCGAGATTGTGGGGAAGAGTCTTATCGGTGGCAACGGCAGGCGGCATCGACGTTCGCTCGAGAGGTGAGTGGCCTTTCAGCGTTACAGCGGAAGGCAACCAGCTTGCTACTCTCCAGTTTTCGCGTTTGCTTCAGGCGGCGAGGCCGGCGCAGATTCCGGCGTTCCGGCAGGTTCCGCTTGGACACTGACCTTAAGAGTGGCTGTAACTTCGCGATGAAGCCGAACGGCGACGTCCTGCTCTCCAATCGCTTTCAAGGGATTGGGCAGGTGGATTTTCCTTCGGTCGATCTGATAACCCTGGGCGTGAAGCTGATCCGCAATGTCCATCGCCGTGACCGAACCAAAAAGCGCGCCCTGCTCTCCCGCTTTGCGCGTGAAAGTCAGGCGCAGACCTTCCATCATCCGGGCCAATTCTTCCGCGTCGCTCTTCTCTCGCGCTTCCTGCTTGAGAAATCTTTGCCGTTGCTGCTCAACCCACTTTCGATTTTGCGGTGTCGCAGCGACGGCCAGCTTCTTCGGAAGCAGGTGGTTGCGGCCATACCCGTCCGCGACCTTTACGATTTGGCCACGAGCGCCAAGATTATCCACGTTCTCGATCAAAATCACTTCCATAACTTCGTTCTCCCAGGATGGTTTGCGTGGAGGGTCAAACGTCCGGCTTAGAGCCGCGTTGCAAACGGAAGCAAGGCGATATTGCGCGCCCGCTTCACCGCAATCGCCACGAGCCGCTGGTGAGGCGAGCAGGTGCCCGTCAGGCGCCGGGGCAAAATCTTTCCACGCTCGGAGATGAATTGCGAAAGCAGCTTCACTTCCTTGTAATCGATCACATCGATCTTCTGGTCGCAGAATTTGCACACCTTGCGGCGCCGGAAGTAGGGCCGGCGCGAGCCGCCGGCGGCGTTCGCGGGGGGCTTGGCCGAGCGATTGTCCTGCCTGTCGTTTCTTTTGCGCTGGAGCACGGCTTGGTTCTCCTTCTTATGCTGGATTCGATTCCGCCGCTGAAGCAGCGGGGGCCGGCGACGCCTTGGCTGGACGCGCTCTTGCCGACTTCTTGGCGCGTTCCTGCGCCCGCTTGGCGGCTCGCTTCTGTTCCTCATCGATTCGAACCGTGAGGAACTTGATGACGGTATCCGTCACCTTCAGGCGGCGCTCGATGACCGCGACCGATTGCGAGTCCCCTTCAAACACGAAGAGGATGTAGAAACCTTCGCGGTAACGGCCGACGCGATACGCCAGCCGCCGCCGGCCGAGCTTTTCGATTTTTTCGATCTTCGCGTTGGCAGCCACCGCGTGGCCCTCCATTTGCGAAACAACTTTGTCAATCTCGTCGTCGGGTAAGTCCGTTCGGACGATAAAAATCAACTCGTATTTGTGCATACTGCCTCGCGATCGTTCAAGAAATTTGGCGCCGGTTGTATAAGGTCATGGCCGCCTCGACGCCCTCCCGCAGGGTCGTTCCCACCGCGTCCGCGGCCCGCTCCACCATCGCCGTGACGGACCCCAGCTCCGCCTTGCGAAACCGGCTTAGAACGTAATCCGCACGGTCGCCGGTCGGACGTTCCGGCATGATGCCCATGCGCACTCGAATGAAGCCGTTTGCCTTGATCTCGCGGATGATCGATTTAAGACCGTTGTGGCTGCCTGCGCTTCCGCGTTGGCGAATGCGCAACGATCCAAAGGGAAGATCCACGTCGTCGATTAAGACAATGAGGTCCTCCGCCGGCACCTCATACCGTTCAAGCAGGGCCCGGACGGCCAAGCCGCTAAGGTTCATGTAAGTTTGCGGCTTAGCGAGAATCGCTTCCGTTCCCTCCAAGACCACCCTCGCCGTGAGCGCCTGTCCTTCAGGACGCGAGATTCGCGCCCCGCAGCGGCTCGCGATTTCGTCCGCCGCCATGAACCCCAGGTTGTGCGGTGTCAAAACATATTCGTCACCCGGATTGCCCAAACCCGCCACGAGGACGCGGCTTCTCAGGACTTCTTCTCCTTCGTTCCCTCAGCGGACTCTTCTTCACCCGCAGCCTCGGCCCTGGGCTTCCGAATGAGTTCGGGCTCGGCGGGCGCAGGCTCAGCCATCTCAGCCGCAGGTTTCTCTTCCTCCGCCTTGAGCGCCACCACATGCGCCACGACGCGATCCGGATCCGTCAGCACCTTGATTTCCTGGCTGACGGGCAAGTGGGCCACGCGGAGATTGCGTCCGATGGTGAGCTCGGTGACGTCCGCAGTGATGCTTTCCGGAATAGCATCGGGGAGGCACTCCACTTCGACTTCTCGCAGCACGAACTCAAAGATCCCCCCTTGAACCTTCACTCCCTTGGCCTCACCCGTGACGTGAATGGGAATCTTCAGCCTCACGCGCGTGTCCGCCGCCACGCGGACGAAATCAACATGAAGCAAGCGGCCGTAGACAGGATCGGTTTGCCAGGCGCGAACCATCACGCGAACAGGGTCATGGCCGGGCGCTTCGAGGGTCAACACGGCTGTATGGCCGGCCTCGGAGAGAATGACGGGAGCGATCTGCCTGGGATCGACTGCCACGGCGAGTGGCGGCGCGCCGCCGCCGTAGACGACAGCGGGAACGCGCCCCGATCGCCTCAGCCGTCCGGCGGCGTTCTTCCCGGCCGCTTCCCTGAGCTCTGTTTCGATTTTCGTCATGGACCGCGTCATGTTCTATGCTCTCCAACGTTCAGATAAACAACTTGCTGACCGAGGTCTCTTCGTGGATCGACTTGATGGCCGCCGCCAGGAGTTTGGCCACGCTCAAAACCTTGATCTTCGCGCATCCTTTTCCTTCCTCGGAAAGCGGGATCGAATTCGTCGTGACCACCTTGCTCAGCGGTGACTCGCAGATTTTCTGCACCGCATTGGAGGCGAACACGCCGTGCGTGCAGCAGGCATACACCTCGCGCGCTCCATTTTCGATGAGGGCTTGGGCGCTCCGTACGAGCGTGCCTCCTGTATCGATAATGTCGTCTACAATCAGACAGGTTTTGCCTTCCACGCGGCCGATGACGTTCATGACCTCGACCGTATGGGCGTCTTCGCGGCGCTTATCAATGATGGCCAGCGGCGCATCGATGCGTTTTGCAAACGCCCGCGCGCGCTCCACGCCGCCAGGATCGGGCGAAATCACCGTGGTGTCGCGAAGCCGCAGCTTGCGGAAATAACCGACGGTCACGGGCGTAGCGTAAAGGTGATCGACGGGGATATTGAAATAGCCTTGAATCTGCCCTGCGTGAAGGTCCATCGTCAGCACGCGATTCGCCCCCGCGGAAGTGAGCAGGTCCGCAACGAGCTTGGAGGAGATGGGAACGCGAGGGCGGTCTTTGCGGTCTTGACGCGCGTATCCGTAAAACGGAATCACCGTCGTAATGCGGTCCGCCGAGGCGCGTCGAAAAGCGTCCAGCATGATCAGCAATTCCACCAGGTTGTCGTTCACCGGCCGGCAGGTGGGCTGAACCACGAACACATCCGCGCCCCGAACGTTTTCCAGGATCTGCAGGCGCACTTCGCCATCCGGAAATCGCCCCACCTGCGCTTTGCCGAGCGGCACGCCCAAGCAGGCGCAGATTTCATCTGCGAGCGCAGGATGTGCGTTTCCGGAGAATACTTTCAGCCTTTGATGGTTGCTCTTTACCATGTCTGCCGCAGTGTTGATTTGCGCCTGATGGCTTTCCCCGATTCCGCCGGCGCTCGCTCCAGGTTTGGCTGGGAGGCCTGGATTCGAACCAGGGTTCCATGCTCCAAAGGCATGTGTCCTACCACTGGACGACCTCCCAAGGCTGCCGAGAGGAAAGCGGCCCCGCCGGCACGATCTTAAGCAGGTTTTTGTCCGCAGCCTCGCCCCAACCGTATACCCCGGGGAGGGCTTGACGATCCTTTGCCGGTTATCTGTTCGTGACAGTCAGGACTCTATAAGCAGCCGGTGATATTCCCGCCGGCCCAGAGTGCGCGTGCGAAACATAACCCACGCCTTGGGAAAGCGACTGGAAATACGACTCAATTGTCGGGCGGAATCGTGGATGATGTAAACGGCTGAACCGCTTCCGGTCAAACACGTGGCTTCGGCTCCGGCCCGGATGAACTGGGTCTTCAACTTTTCCAGTTCTGGCCACCTTGCGAAAGCGACTTTCTCGAAGTCGTTTTCGGCCGGCCCCCAATCTGCCGGGGTAAACTGTGACCACACGCCGAACGCTCCTACTCTAGGGTTTTTTCCCGTTCTTGTCAATCGCAAACTTGCCTCGCGGTAGGCTTCTGCGGTTGAGATCCGGAATCCCGGGAAGACCACCAGGCATCTGCGCGGCGGGAGATCGCTGAGAGGATACACTTCTTCTCCTCGCCCGCACGCCAGCACCCTTCCACCGAGCAGAAACAAGGCTACGTCTGAGCCTATGCGGGCGGCAAGCTGGAAGCGACGGCGCCAATCCAACGCTTCTCCCGCGAGTCGTTCGAGGCCCATGAGCGTTGCGGCAGCATCGCTGCTGCCACCGCCGAGCCCGCTTCCGGCAGGAATCCGTTTTTCCAGAACGACGCGAATCCCGCCGGTATATCTCCGCGCCCGGCGCCAAAGCTCGCACGCTTTATAAACGAGGTTGCCCCGGCCCGCGGGAAGCGTGGGGTCCGTGCATTCGACCGAGATGCCCCGCTCACGAGTCAAGGTTATTTCCAGACGGTCGTGGAGGGCCAGGGTTTGCGCTACCGTCCGGATCTCATGGTAGCCATCCGGCCGGCTGCGAAGAATCTTAAGGGCCAGATTGATCTTGGCGAAAGCGCGGAGACGGATGGAAGAAATCAACGCCGGGTTGCAGGAGCCGAAGATTCCGTAACGGCTTTACTTGTTCTTGGCGAGCTGGCGCTCAAGCCGGTGCAAACGCTTCTTGAGTTTGTTGGCCTGGGCAGCGCCAAAACTCGTGTCCAGCGCGCTGGGATAGTTCTTCAACGCGCGACGCCATGCGTCCATGGCCTCTTGCTTATCCCCGAGCTTGACGTACAAGTTGCCAAGATGCATGAGAACGGTCGGATCGTTCGCCATTAGCCTGGCCGCGCGTTCGAGCGGCGGGCGCGCCAAATCATACCGGCTCATCTTGTAGTAGGCCCATCCCAAACTATCGAGATAAGCCCCGTTGTTCGGCTGAAGTTGCAGAGCGTGTTTGATGTAATTCACGGATTGCGGCAGGTTCACACCGCGGTCCGCCAGCATATATCCAAGATCGTTATACGCCTCAGCGTCCAGTGGGTTCGAGGCGAGCACAGCCTTGTACTGCTCCTCCGCGAGACCGTACTTCTTCTGCTGGTCGTATACCGTGGCCAACAGCACTTGAGCGTCTTCACGGTCCGATTGCCCCAGGTTTTTCTGGAGAAGTTGCTGAGCAACATTCTCCGCGTCGCGATATCGACGCCCTTGCAAGTAGATTTCTACGATGGCTCTCTCCATCTGCACGCTCGCTCCGTCAGCCTTCATGTAATCCCTGAGCTTCTCGACTGCCTGATCGACGTGTCCTTCGCTCCCGAGCAGTGTCGCATACAGAATGTTGAGTGATTTACTCTTCGGATAACTGCGCAGGCCGTTCCCGGCCTCATCCACAGCTTGAGGAAGTTGGCCTTCCCCCTCGAGCGTCTCCGCAATGAGGGCTTCCGCACGAGCCGGGATATCCTCGCCTCCCAGCGCTTCCATCTCCCGGAACGTTGCGACCGCCTGGCTGAAGTCCTGCTGATCGCTATAAATCATTCCGAGACGCTCCAGAAAGATGCTTCGGTCCTCTCTCTCATCCTCGGAGTATTTTCCGTCCGGGGCCGCAGTCTTCGCCAGCAAGCCCTGCAACGTTTTGATCGCCGCGTCGGGGTGTCCGAGTGCGTCCTGGAGCTGGGCTTCGGTATAGGGCACTTCGAGATCGTCGCCCGGCAGAAATTTCTTTGCCTTGTCAAGCTGCTGCGTCGCTTGCTGGAACTGGCCCATCGATTGGTCGATCTGGGCCAAACGCAAGTAGGCCTGACCGTTTTGAGGGTCAGTCTTAATGACTTCCGCAAACTGCTCCCTGGCTTCGTCGCTTTTACCGGAGCGCATCAAAGCTTCCGCGTACTGGGCGCGGACGCGCGGATTCACGGGATTCATCGCAAGAGCAGCTTTGAAATTCTCTGCCGCTTGATCGTACGCGCCGGATTCCATGTAAGCTGCGCCCAATAGAGTGGAAGCTTCGGCCCCGCGGTCTCCCGGAGGGATCTTTTCGAGGGTTTGTTCCGCCTCCTTGAACTGATGCTGGTTAAGCTGCAACCGGGCCAGATAGCCGAGCGCGCTCGCTGAGTTTGGGTCAGCTTGCAACACTTTCCTGAACGTCTCCGCAGCTTCTTCCGGCTGGTCATCCAATTGGTAGAGCCGGCCAAGAAGAATCGCGGATTTTGTATCCTGGGGATCGAGCTGCGCTAAGAGTGCATATTGGTGGATCGCTTTTTCCAAATTCGCCTTCTCAGCCTGCTGCGACGCCATCTGCCCCAGGCCGTGCAAGTAGACTTCACCGAGCAGGCGGTGCGCGGGCGCGTAATTCGGATTCTCCTTCAGCACCCACTTCGCTTGAGCCTTAGCGTCCGCGTCGCGCCTCATTCGCGAATAGATATCTCCCAATTGAACGTGCAGATATAAGGAATGGGGATCGTCCGAGATCGCTTTTTGGAACTGTGAGACCGACAGGTTGGCATAGTGTTCGCTACCATAAATCCCAGCCAACTCTTCGTAGCGACGCGCCAGCATGAAGTGATAGTAAGAGCCCGCGCCGTCTTTAATGCCCGTTGATGGCTCGGGAGATTGCGTCGCGCTTGCCGACGCTTGAGAGAGATAGGCGCACGACGCCCAAAACAAAAAAAGGGTCATAACGACCCGGATCCTGCCACTTGTCTTCCTCATGGTCCTGACCCAGCCCTCTTGAATCTACGGAAATTATGGCATACCCCGCCGCGTGCCGTCAAAACACTGCTGATGTTGCGTCCACGCTGCCCATCAAACGAGTCTGTAACCTTCCCTTGCCATCATGCCCTATAATCAGGGGCGGCAGTCCCTGGAATGAGGCGAAACGGTGAAGATGATCAGCGTGGGTGAAGTCCTTTGGGACGTGATGGGCACGGCGGAGCACCTGGGTGGCGCGCCATTTAATTTTGCCGCCCACGCGCGACGGCTGGGGCACGACGTCTGGTTCGTAAGCGCCGTCGGCAGAGACGAGCGTGGCGGCCGCATTCTGAGCAGAATGGAAGAGCTTGGCCTTTCCACGCGATATCTGCGCCAAACGAACGAGGCAGCCACCGGACTCGCAACGGTTGCCTTGGGACCGGATGGTCAGCCCGGCTTTGTGATTCATCGTCCCGCAGCTTATGACTTTGCCAGCCTCTCGCGCGATGAAGCCGAAACACTGTCATCTGAGGGTCCCGACTGGATCTGTTTCGGGACCTTGTTCCAAACCAGCCGGCGAGGACGCGAAACAGTCCGCGCGCTTACGGAACAGAACAGCGGGGCGCGCCGGTTCTATGACGTGAATCTGCGCCCCAATTCGTATAACGCTTCGCTGGTTGGAGACCTGTTGACCTTAGCAACAGACGTGAAGCTGAACGACTCAGAGTTGCGCGAGCTGGACGCCCTGTTCGGGCAAGCTTATGACACTTTGGAAGGCGCGTGCCGCGGATATGCGGAGCGGTTCGCGCTTGAATCCATATGCGTGACGCGGGCCTCGCTTGGCTGCGCAGCGCTCGTGGGCGGCGAATTCGTGGTGAGCGACGGCTATCAAGTGGAGGTGGCAGACGCTGTGGGTGCGGGAGACGCTTTTGCGGCCGCGTTCGTTCACGGCGCCAGCATGGGCTGGGCTCCGGCGCAGATGATCGACTTTGCAAACCGTATCGGCGCTTTGGTGGCATCGCGGCCCGGCGCTGTGCCGCCTTGGACGATCGAAGAAGCGGAATCGCTCGTGCGCAGGGGTGAGGGCCGGTAGTGGCCGGACCCAGTCCAGATGGATGCGGGCGCAAGTGGCGCTCGCGAGGGCAGCGGACAGATTTGATCGCCCCGATCACGTACCCATCACCTCTCGCAGCCGATGGACCGCGTGCGACACTTCTGCGCTGGTTGTGCTTCCGAAACCCAGAATGAAACCCTGCCGGGCAGGCGCAGTGAAATAAGACGGGGAAAGTGGCCACAACCAAAGGCCTTTCGCCTCCGCGCGTTTACAGATTTCCGCATCCTGAAACCTATCCGGCAAGGTGACAGCCAGGTGCATGCCCGCTTCTCTCCCATGAATTTCCAGGACAGAACCCAGTTCCTTGCCCAGGCTCTCCACCAGCGCCGTCCGGCGCTCTTTGTAAAGCAGGCGCATCCTTCGAATATGGCGCGCAAAGTGCCCCTCGCGCATAAAATCGCTGAGCACGGCTTGATTCAAATAAGGCGGGAAAATGTCCGTTGAAAAGCGAACGGCTGCAAACCGCTCGGTCAGGTCACGGGGGCACACAAGATAACCGAGCCTCAAAGACGGGAATAAAACCTTGCTGAATGTTCCGATATAAATCACGCGGGCGTTTTGATCGAGTCCCTGAAGCGAGGCCACCGGCTGACTCTCATAGCGATACTCACTGTCGTAGTCATCTTCAAGAATCCATGATCCTGCGCGCTGCGCCCAGTTCAGAAGTTGCATCCGGCGCGAGGCGCTCATCGTTACCCCCAGCGGGTATTGATGAGAGGGAGTGACGTGCGCGGCTCGCGCTTTTCGAGACAGCTTGATGCCAGCGGCAACGTCAATACCTTCGCGGTCGACAGGAACGGGGACAAGCGTGCAACCGGCGCCAAGGAACGCATTTCGGGCCAGCCAGTAGCCGGGCTCCTCAATCCACACGGGACTTCCCGGATCAAACAAGACGCGAGCACAAAGATCCAGCGCCTGTTGCGACCCCGATACGATCATCACCTGCCCGGGATCGCACTGCACTGCACGCGCCGTGCGCAGGTATTCACAAATCGCCTCTCGTAACGGCTCATGGCCCATGGGATCAATTCGGTGGATGACCGTGACGCGCGGGCTGCGGGAATGGCGCAGGACGAGCTTGGACCATAAACCGAAAGGAAAATGGTCGAACGCCGGCTGGTGCACGCCAAAAGCGCCCAGTTTGCCGTGGCGTGCGGACGGCTCAAAGCGGGGAAAGAGCGCAGACCGCCGCGAGATGGGCCTCAGCCCGGAAGGACTGCCAGGAGTTGGCAGAGCCGAAGGCCGGTCCGGCACGAGGAGGTCGGGTAACGCAGCAGATATATAGGTTCCTGCTCCCACGCAGCTCTCGAAGTAGCCTTCGGCCAGAAGCTGGGCGTAAGCGTTCAGCACTGGAATACGCGAAACTCCCAGTTCAGATGCCAGTTCGCGGCTGGAGGGAACCCGTTGCCTCGCGCGCAGCTCGTTCCGGACGATCGCGGCGCGAAAGCCTTCGTAAATCTGCCGGTGCAGCGGAGCGCTGGCCCTGCGGTCCAGCGGAATTACGGGAGCAATCGCTTGGGAAACCTGAGCCACCGCCCCATCATAGTGGCCATAACATTTTCTCTGCAAGTGGGTATTGCGGCTATCCACTTCCGGAGCAACGATACGTTGCGTGCTCAAACGTGGGGAGGAGATAGGGATGTAAGAAAATCGGGGCTCCGACTGGAGCTTGCGATCCGACGGAAATGCAGCACGGCGCGAGGTCTATGTTTTGCGGATCTTCGCGTACAAAGGACATGCTATGAAAAATACCCTTAAGCGTAAATGGAGACTGACTCTGGCAATCGTCGCCGTGATGCTCTCGCTCGGCTTGATTCAAGCGAGCGCGCTTGCCGGGAAGCGTTCCGGGGACCAGAAGAAAAGTGATTCGGTTTACGTGTGCAGTTGCCTGAAAACAAAATCGTGCTCGTGCATGACGGAAGCCAAAACCGAAGGGCCCTGCTCCTGCGGAACCCAGGGCGGACCCCCGATGAAGAAGGTTTCCGCGCAGAGCGCCTGGGCAAAGACGAATCGCGAAGCCCTGGCGAGATAAGCTGTGGCCCTTTGCGGGCTTCTTGTTGTTGCAGTTGGCTTATCGAGGTGCGCCGTCAGATCGCGTAGCCGACGCTCAGGAGCCGGTTTGTACGGCGGGGTCTGGAAGCGGCCCGGCATCCGTGAATTAACTGGAAAGCACTTGGTCCAGCAGTTGGCTGACGGCTCGCTGAGCTTCCAGAATCGAACATCGGTGATCGGCCACGCCGGCAAGGTCAGTGTTGGCGAAAGCAATTCTTCCAAACGGCGTCCCGCGAAGGACATCGCGCGCCGCCGGCTGGCCGTTATTGCCAAAAAAGAATCCGGGTTGCGGGTTGACGTAGGCGTGCCCCCAGCGATTGAGGATGATTCCGGCGATCGTGCGTTTGGGATCAAAGCCCGAGCGCGAAAACATTTCGGCCAACTGCACCCGTATCGTGCGCTCGTAGTCGCGAAACGAAGTGGTGAGCAACTTCATTCTCCCAAGGTCGCCCTGCTGCTTGAGAGGCAGCCCGGGGCGGCCAAACAGGATTTTGACCGTGAGCACGACGGGAGAGTCAGGGCCAATGGTTGGAGGGACACCTCCCAACCTGGCGAGCTTGCGCACTTGCAGATAACTACCCAGCCCCTCGAACCAGCCGCATCCCGAAATGCCCATCTTATGCAGAAAGCGCCAGTTTCGGACCGCAACGTTCATCATGAGGCATGGTGAGCGAAAGAACTGATCGTACGCGTCACGCTGCGCTGAGGGAAGATCGCGGACGATGTGCTTGGTGGTCCAGCAGCCGCCGGCCATAACGGCTGACCGCGCCTTGAGGCGATAAACTCGTCCGCCTTGAGTATAGGCGATGGTGACGAATTGCGAGCGCTCGGGGCCGTCCTCGTGTTTGGCCCAGACCGCCGTCGAGCCCAGCCGGACGCGCACTGGCTGGCCGGGGCGGTCAAGCACGCCGAAGTTCACGCGACCCGCGGACATGCCTTCTACAGTAGCGGGCCCTGTGATGGAGTCTGGAATGAGTGTTTTGACGATGAGCCGCGCGAATCCCGCGTTGCCGCCTGGAAACATCTGCGAGCTGTCTTTGGTTCTGAGCGGGTGAAGCAAGTCCGCCGCGTACTCGCAATAGGCTGAAAGCACGTCTGCACCCATTCCATATCCGCTTCCTTCATCGCCCAGGAAAGCACGGAGCGTCTCGCGGCTGACCCCGTAGCGGGCCATCAGATAGTCTTCGAGCGTGAGCGTATCCAGATGGCGCGAAACAGTGTCGCCTTCGTAGGTTGGACGCGGAAACCTCGGGTTATTCTCGGAGTGGCCGCTGCTCCAACTCAGAAGCTCCTGGCGAGCTTGAGTCGAAATCGGGCAGCCTTCGAGCTGCTTTCTCCAGGGATCGATAACCCAGACGCCCGGCTTTTGCCCGAACTTCGCGCCGAAATAGAATCCGTAGTTTTCCGGAATGGAGTCGTAAGGAGTTGTGGGAAGCTGCATTTCCGCAGCGCCACCGCTCCAAGTCTGGTAGGGAAGAAAAAACTGCTTCAGACCGACGGATTCGTAAAACCGGGCGATAAAACTGTACGGATAGGGAACAGGGAAAAACGCCGATCCCTGATGAGCAATCAGGCGCTTGCCACTAACCAAAAATTCGTTGCGCTTGGCTTCTCCGCCGAAGATCGGATGGTTGTCCAGCACCAGGCACTTGGCGCCATTTCCCATCCCGCGGATGAAGAAAAGCGCAGCCGCCAGGCCGCTGATGCCTCCGCCGACCACGACGCAATCGAATATTTCTCCGGTATCCGTAACGCTCGCGGGCAGCGTGTTGTACACGTGGTCGCGAATCTGGTGACCGGCATTCATCACCTCCCACGTGTTGCCGTTCGAGTTGCGGTAATCGCCCACGCCGCCGTACCCTGTCCAGTCATCTCCGGCAGCCACCAGCTCACGCGGAGTGCGCCCGTGCATCAAGGCGCTGCCGGAGGCGAGGAGCGTCGCGTTCAAAAAGTCGCGTCGGCAGATGCGCTCGTGCATCCCCAAGGTTTTGTCGTGCGAACTACGAGGCTTGGCATCAGACACTTATCTCAGGCCCTCCTGTCTCTTAACGACCGCGAGCAAACTATAGTAATTGTCCGTCAGCAGTCCTTCATAGCCCATCGGAGTGCTGTCCCACATTTTCCAGTCGTACGAATTTCCGTTGGGCCCGTAGCCCTGAAACCCTCCGTCTCCGATGGACTTGAGAATCGGAAACAGGATCCGGTCTCCTTCCTGACGCATGCCAAGATGGTAGAGAGCCGCCAGAAAGAAATAGGCAAAGGATGCTGTCGCGCCCCCGTTCTCGTATTTCTCGAAACCATCTGCGTTGTCCGGTGTGGCGCCACATCCGAAGCGGCCGTTTCCACGCTTATCCACGCAATCCTTCAGGGCCACCGAGACCAGGTTCCCTGGGAGACCAAGACTGAAATCCCTGTATCCCACCTCCCGCATCTTGGCGAGAAGCCTGTTCATGATTTGCTTCGCGTGATTCTGTGGTACGAGGTCATAAAGCACGCCAATGCCGTTCACCCAGAGGAAATAGTAATCGTGAAGCTCTCCATCGGAGCTTTTCCAGCCTGCCAGAACTTGCGTATGAGGATCATAGAAGGTACGGAAATAATGAGCGTGTATTTTTCGAGCGGCGGCTTGGTAACGCGACGCATCCGCGGGTTTCCCCACGCGCCGCGCCATATCTGCCATCGCGTTGAGCGCCCTCCAGGCCAGTGCATTGGAGTAAGCGTCTTGGTGGCCAAAACCGATCGTGTCCCACCAATTGGAGGGGCGCAGCTTCGGAGCGCCGTTTGGCCAGGTTCCCGAGTCGCCGCTGACCGGGTACTCAACCAAGCCGTCCGGGTTTTTGACGGTGGCGAGCATTTCCTCGGCCCAATGTTTGATCCCTTCGTAATTAGCCGCGAGCCAGTCGTCGCGCCGGCCGGAGCGAACGCATTCGCGAGCGGCGATCAGGAGCGAGGGCCAGGAATCGGATGCGCCCGAGTAAAGATTCGTCGGACCGGGAAGCCCGTAAGCGTGGGCGCCGGCCAGAATCCCGTCCAGAGTCTGTTGCACAAGATCGAAAGCTGAGAGCCCCTGGGCCAATGGCGGAGAGTGAGCGGCTATATCGGCGTACTCGTAATAGCAGAATGCACAGGAATCGCTGGTGGAGTTGTTGGAGAGCAGACGGTGGTCCGGGCTCAACTGCAGAATGTTCAGCCAGTTTCGCTTGAACGCGTCGAAGCGCGAGTCGCCGTTGATGCCTGGAAGTTCCGGATAAATTGCCGCGACGTCCAAGCGGTATTCGATGTGCGGATCGCCCGCGTTGGCCGGAGGAAACGTTACGGTCAGCCCAGCAGACCTGTCGGCCGTGTAGCCAAGCCTCCCGACGTCTCGATGAGGCGAGCTGATCCGGACCGATCCCTGCAGCGGCAGATGGAGCACCGCAGGCAAACGAATGGCCCCGTCAGCGTCGAAGACGCCTAGAAGGGTAGAGAAACAGCGAGTGAGATCAAAGATAAGAGACAGCGGCTCGGGAGGCGCCGCGGCGTTCCAGTGTGAAGACAGTAAAATCTGCCGATCGTTGATCTCGATCGCCCAGGGCGCGGCGGTAGCCGTAGGCTGCCCGATTCGCCGATAGTCGGCCTTTATAAAGCCGCTGCCTGTCGAGCGGACGGCACGATATTCCGCCCACGGAGAAGTAAGCAGGCGCAGAACGTTGGTTCCCCGCTGACCCAGACCGACTCCATCGACGTTGAGCGATACCAGTCCAGGAGCCGTGGGCGAGAGTTCCGCATCGAGGCTCTGAGAAGAAAACCGCCAGGCAGGATTCGCTGGAGTTTCTGCTGCTGTCGCCGCGCTTCGGCCGTTGGCCTGGGCGGAGAGCAGGCCTGCGGAGCCTAAGAGCGTCTGCGTGACAAATTCTCTTCGATTCATTTTTCGCAAGCCCCACCCATGCGAATGGTGGTTGGCAGCAGCTTGCGAGTATATCCCACTTCTTAAGGCAGGAATACGCCCCAGCCTGACGTGGGCGCGAAAACGGGATAGAACGGCGATCCCTAATTGGGATATGGCGGCGGAACGCAGCCGCTCTGATTGCAGAGAGACGGCGGCGATGGCGGAGCCCGCCGCGCGGGTGGGACGTTGGCGAAAGCATCCAGTTCCACGTAATGGAAGGCTTGCGGATCCTGGGTGGTGGAGACGATGACGGGCGCGTTGATCTTGAACGTCAGCTTCGTTTCCGGATAGATGACCGTCGGACGTCCACGCGTAACAAGCACCCCTATCGTTCCGGCAATCACTCCGGCGCCCGCACCCACGGCGGCGCCAGCGCCTCCGTCAGAAGCCGCGCCGATGGCTGCGCCCAGCCCAGTGGTGGTTACCACGCCTGCAGCGTCGCTGCCGCGCGAGGTAGTCCCCGTCTCGCCGATCATTTCAGTCTGCATGGGAGCTTGCCGGCCATCGACGAGAGTGAGCCTGGTCAACCGGATTCCAAGCTGTGAAACGCCCCGGATGCGCCCAGCCTTCTTTGTTTCTACCACCCGGCCTACGACGGTCTCGCCTCGCTGCGCAACTACGAAGCCCTTCACAACGACCGGCTCTTCTAAAGTCGCGGTGAATTGGTCGCCGGGCCGGTTCTGCTTGGACGATAAAATCTGGTCTGTGCGGACCGTGATGTACGTGCCGCTTTGAACGGTCAAGCGGGGAGGAATACTCAGGTTCTGATAACCGGGATCATTTACTGAGGAGCTTTCCGGCGGAGCCGCTGTGTGCGAATTGGAACCAACTGGCTGTTCAATATTCGATGCTCCATAGGGTTGCCAAGGATTGGAAACGGCGTTCTGGCTTGTGGAGTTTGCAGCAGGCGCAGGCTGTCCGCCGCTGAACTGACGCCATCCGGGTGACGGCTGGCTCTGGGCTTGTGCCGCCTGCTGATCCTGGGCGAACGTCAGACAAGCGCCTGATAGGACGATGGCTATCGCGCAGCAAACTATGCTGCGCATCACATTGCTGAATTTCACGCTCATGCATTCTCCTCCATGACGAGCCTTGAGAACATTCGCTCGACTGGCGGCATCCCTGCGCAACTTCGCCCGTGTGCGTCGCCAGGCCCGAGGCGCATTCGCCCATCAGCCGCAGGGCTGAAAGCGCACCCTTCCAAGGGGCAAACGGAGTGCCAAACCCAGTGCAACGTATTCGATTGATTGCGCGGGCTATCCGTGTGGGGCTTCGCGACGCTGCACGCACCTGCCGGTTGTATTCCACCGGCGCCGATGGTTTTTGGCCACTTATTTAATGGCTGGCGTAACCTGCGTGGGAGGAATGCCATTGGTTCTTGGAACTCAGAACCCGCTGCCTGACTGAGATTTGCCGGGCAGCATGACAGACCGGTTTTTCCCAGCGGCCAACTAACGGAAGATGATGGGTGGACCAGAAACCCGCAGCAAAAAACAAAAACCCCCGGGAGGATGTCCCCCGGGGGTTTCCAATCACCCGGTGAATTGTTGCGACTGGTCCAAAGCGAGGATGGATTACATCCCGTTTCCGCTCTTCTTGGACTTCTTCGCCTTCTTGGCCTTCTTGGCCTTCTTCTTCTTTTTGGCGTTGACCGAGGTCGGATTCAGACCGCTCTGCGCGCTCGGCGCGGCAAAAACAGGAGCGCCCATCGCCAAGGCCACGGCTATCGTGAAAAACAGAGTTAGCAATTTCTTCATACAGTTGGTTGCAACCTCCATGGATTGAAATTCCTCTATCTTATCGAGCACGTAAAAGACCACTTACCTGCTCAGTCCTGCCATATTACCATAACTCCGTATAATCCAGTGGACTAAATACTCGCCCCACCGTTAGTTCCGGTTTTTGCCTGACCCACCACGTTAAACCGCCGTTACACGAAGTGGTGTAAGCGACGCACGAAATGGAGCAAATGCATAAATTAAAACGCTTGACTCGCTTTGGACGCCCTTTATATGATCGGAGCATCGCTAGAAAGGAGGTGGTCCATGCCAACGGAATGTAAACCCAGCGAGGGTGCTGAGGCTTAGGCGCTCGCTGGCGCCGGCTTGTTGGATCCTCTTCCTAGCGGGTAGAGGAATGTGGCGCTGCGACGCGTCAGGCATCGCGGAAAAGCAAGCCAATCCAATCAGCATCCAGGGCCCCCGGTGGACCGAATGAATCGGCCGCCGGGGGCTTTTTATTTTGCGTCAAAGCGAGGGAACCGGCGCAATGCTAATCGGGCCGCCAGTGAAAAGCGTTGGCGCTCCAGCCGCGAGGGCTGACTTATTGTAGTTGGCGACTTCGGCGCGGAGCAGCCCATTGTATTTTGCGAGGGCTTGATTCAATTCACCGCGCAGCCGGCTCATGTCCTCCCGGACCAGGGCGTCCGGCGGAGTGGCATACGGGCCGTCCACGAGAAAAGGCAAACTTGAAATCTGGCCGTGAAGCAGCGTCAGGTAATGAAGATCATCCTCAGGCGCGTTCCGCTGCACCTTCACCTGGTAAACCGAGGCTTCGAGTGCGTGAAGCTGTTTGGCCAGTGCCTGGCCCTGTTTCACGATACTCGAGTATTTCGCGCTCAAAGGCGGGTCGCTCGCGGACTGGCGCGTGCTCTGGATGGCGCTTCGCGAGTTATTAATCTGGTCTTGAAGGCTGACGAGGCGATTCAACATCGTGTTGAGGGCGCTCACCTCGTTGCGCGCGAGAAGCGCTGCCTGAGTCTGGGCGCGGAAATCCGCCAAGGAGGCGTGCACGGCCGGGTCGGGCTCAACCGTCACTCTCTCCGATTGTGTCTTCCCTCGGGCGGTCACGGCCACGTGATAGTCTCCCGGAACGACTAATGGGCCAAAGTTGAAACCGAAGAATCCGCCCGCGGACGGGCCCCCGAGTTTCAGGCGCGCCGGCCCTTCATACCGCATATTCCACACAACGCGATTGACGCCTGCTTTTCCGGGGCCGTGAAGAATGGCCACCGTGCCGCCATAGGAATCCGTGATGACAATCTTCACCGGGCCGTGCGAGGGTCCACCGGCCATTCCGAAAGCTCCTGCGAAGGCGGGCGCGGCCGCAGCGGATTTCTTCTTTCCTGGAGATTTGATCGCCGATCTCAAAGAATAGTCAATCACCACGCCATCGGGAGCGCCGGGAGTGGCAAGCCCTGATGACCCACGCTCAGTGCCTGCCCATCGCCGCCGCATGACAGCAGGACCTGAAGTGAAGAGGTGAAAATCGCTGGCTTCGATGGAGGGCGCAAGCTGCTCGAGCGGACGAATGTCGTCCCATACAAAAAGGCCTCGCCCGTGCGTTGCCACGACGAGGTCGTGCGGCTTCCGGACGAACTTGAGGTCAAACACCGGCGAGGTGGGGAAATTGGATTTCAGCTTCATCCACTGCCCGCCGCTATCCAATGAATAGTAAAGACCCGTCATCGTTCCCAATACCAGCAAGCCCCGTTGGTCGGGATCTTCTCTCACCACGATGGCGGAAGCGTCGGCCGGCAAACCGTTGGTGATTTCCTGCCAAGTCTGCCCGTAGTCTTCCGTTTTGTACACGTAAGGACGGTTATCGTCGAGTTTATGCGCGTCAAAGGCCACGTACGCGGTTCCCGCATCAAACGGAGAAACGCCAACTTGTGCCACCATGGCCCAAGCCGGGGCGCCAGGGATATTCGGCGTGGTGTTCGTCCAGTTGTTACCGCCGTCACGAGTGACCTGCACCTCGCCGTCATCGGTTCCCACCCAGATCACCTTGGGGTCAGTTGGCGCAGGGGTTATGGAGAGGATCGTGTCGTAGGTTTCCGCGCCGCTGATGTCGTGATTGACGGGTTCGCCGGAAACCTGCTGCTTACTCTTATCGTTGCGCGTAAGGTCGGGGCTGATGACGGACCACGTCTTGCCGCCGTCGGTCGATTTGAACAGGACGTTCCCTCCCAAATAGACCGTGTTCGCATCCGTCCGCGAGACGGCAATCGGCGAGGTCCAGTTGAAGCGATATTTCAAGTTCGCCGGCACTGCTGAATCGACATCCTGAAGGTATGGCCGGATGAAGGTGGAATGATGCGTCTGGAAGTTCAATCGGCTGATGTCTCCGTCCTGATCGTCGCCGTAAATGATGCTGGGATCGCTCGGCGCCGGCACAACGTACTCGCCGTCACCGTCGCCTGTCATCACCCAATCCGCCCCCGACAATCGACCCCTGCCCGGATTCGTCAGAAAACCACACCACATTCCGTTATCCTGGAGCCCTCCGCAAACCCGGTAAGGATAGAGGGTGGCCACCGAAACTGAATAAAACTGCTCGATCGGGAGATTATCGAACGTGTGCCAGTTTTTCGCGCCGTCGAGGGAAAGGAAGACACCACCGTCGGTGCCTTCAATAATCCGATTGCCGTTCGTCGGGTCGATCCAGATGGCGTGGTGATCCACGTGGACGCCGCGATCCGCAGGATGGGCCGTCCGTCCCCCGTCGTTCGACTCCATCAGAAACAACGAACAAAAATAAACCCGGTTTTCATCCGTCGGTGATACTGCCATCCGGGAAAAGTAAAAGGGCCGCACGTCCAGGGCATGGCTGTTGCTCACTTTCCCCCAATGGTTTCCCCGGTCAAGCGATTGCCACAGCATCCCGGTCTTCGAACCGATGAGCGCATAGACGTGCGAGGGATCGCTCGGCGCCACGGCGAGGGCGATTCGGCCAATGGGTGGCGTTGGCAGGCCGCGGGTAAGCTTCGTCCAGGTCTGGCCGCCATCGATGGTCCGGTAGATGCCACTCGTTGTTCCTCCGTTAATCATCGTCCATGGCTTGCGCTCGGCTTCCCACATGCCCGCATAGAGCACCTCCGGATTCCCCGGCTCCATCACCAGGCTCGATACGCCGGTGTCATCATCCACATACAGCACCTTTTCCCACGTCTTACCGCCATCGGTCGTTCGGAAGACTCCGCGTTCCGGATTCGGTCCCCAAGCGTGTCCCAGCACGCCCACGAACACGTTGTTAGAATCCTTGGGATCCACGATGACACTTGATATTTGCCCGGCGTCGGTCAGCCCCACCTGCTTCCAGGTTTCTCCGGCGTCCGTAGACACGTAGACTCCAGCGCCGTCGATCACATCATTGCGAATGTTCGCCTCGCCTGTGCACGCCCAGATCACGTTGGGGTTGGAAGGCGCCACGGCCAGGGCGCCAATCGATGCGGTCGCTTGCTTCGTAAAGATCGCCTTCCACGTATCACCCGCATCCGTAGTTTTCCAAATTCCGCCGCCCGCTGTTCCCGCATAATAGATGTTGGGATCGCCCGGAATCCCCACCACCGCCGTCACCCGCCCCCCTCCAACCGACGGGCCAAGATTCCGAAACTTCAGGTTGGCAAGAATATCCGTCTCGCCCTTCGTCTCCGAAGAAGTCGTGCTGGCAGCACGCAAGGCAGGCGCCACTGCCCCCACCAGCGCGCACACGAATATCGCCCGGTATAATGGTCTCGTTTTTATCACGGCTTCTTACCCCTGAGTGGATTTGAGTTGCAGAGCCCAACGTTTCGAATTGACGAACAAGATCTTCAAGCAGTCACACCAAGGTTTCTTGCGCCGCGGGCCGTCCGCAGCCATCAGAAAAAGGTGTCATATTATCACAGTTCGAGCCGGCCGGCGGGCGCGTTGGGAGTTTGGTTGAAACATCGGGTTTGAGATGATAGGCTGAGTCGAACCCGAAGGAGGCGGGACGCGGTAACCCGCATACGACGATGAACCGATACGAAGGCGAGACGTTCGAGAGCCAGCACTTGGTCCTCGACGATGGTGTTTACATCAACTGTGTCTTCAAAAACTGCAGCCTGGAATATTCGGGCGGGGACGTATACGTTCAAAACTGCCAGGGAGAAGGCTGCCAGCTCATCTGGCGCGGTGCAGCGCAGCGCACGGTTTTCCTGCTGCAGGGCCTTGGCCTGATGCCTCCTCCGGCGCCCCCGCCGGCCACTGCCAGTTCGCTGGGCCGTGTTCAGTGAAGGCTTTTGCGCTTGGGTAACTGTTCCTGGCGGGCCTCTACCTCTCGCCTCTCAGTTGGCGCATCAATGGCAATGATTTAAGCGGGGGTGGCGGAACTGGTAGACGCAAGGGACTTAAAATCCCTCGGCCCGTGAGGGCTGTGCGGGTTCGATTCCCGCCCTCCGCACCAAGCTCTTCCAGAAGAGAGGATTTTCCTCGATAACAGAGATTGTCAATGTATGACAATAGATCGGCCATCGCGGCGTCGGTTCCTCCTTCGCTCAAGAACGTGTGCTTTTCGGCTGGGGTTGGATTAGAAACCGGGTGGGGAGGGTGTCCTTATCTTTCAATAATTTAACGGCTTTCGAAATCGATAACTGTATTGTTTTTCAGTAAGTTGACGGCTTTCACGGCTTCGTTTTTTATTAATATTATCTTATGTTGCTGATTCTATGTATCTTAACGGCTTCGCTCCCCGTAAAAAAATTATATCTCAGGGTACTTTCTAATCTTGCTTGCTCGCCTCTGATGGGCCATAAAGGACCGACATGAAGTCCAGCGCCGCCCATTCGCATCCACGGCAAATTTGTTCTGACAGGGGGCTGAGAAAACACTTTGGTTCATGTCATGCTGAGCATAGCGAAGCATCTCGGCATTTGAAAAATCAAGCAAATGCAGAGATCCTTTGTCGCCTGGCTCCTCAGGATGACAGCGCCGCCCGTTTTCAACAAGCGCCAAGCGTGCTTTTGGCGACTTGAAGCTCAGAACAAAATTACCCTGCATTCGAATCGCGCAGATTTTGTGTTGTCGTTCGGAAGCTGAAGTGCGGAATTCTCACTCGCTGTTGATCCCCGCCTACCGGCCCTGGCGGAATCCTCACCAGAGATATACTACCACTCTAGCCTAGTGTCTGTCAATCCTGAGAAGACGATCGCCCTCCCAGGCTATCTGGGCTTGTTTGTCGTTACCTGCCTCATTGAGAAGGTAAAAGTTGTAGAAATCCTCAATGTCCCGATAAACATCTTCCTTCCATAGTTCCCGGGGGTGTTCAATCTGGCCGTGATGGCGGACAAACAGAAAATACTGGGCGGCGTACCAGCCGAGAGTGCTCTCGTAGATGAAGCGCATGCCACCGGAGACCTTTTACATCGACGTGAACTTCTCGAAGAATTCAGGAATAGCTTCGAGCCGGGAATGATTCCATCCGGCGGCGCCAGGCACATGGACTTCTTTGAAGCCACGTACTATGAAACCGTATGTTGGGACAATCGGGGGAAGACAAAAAGAGAACGATATTTCGACGCTACACGAATTTTCGATTCCCGCTCACGCTACAAGATGCGGCGCGACGATGCTGAGGAATTCCCGGGACGTGATCACCTTCGTCTTCTTCCAAAACCTCGGAAAATGTCTCGTATTGCCGATCACCAGATAGTCGGCGCGGGCAGCGTCGGCGCACTCCAGGAACACGTTGTCGTCCGGGTCCGGCGTCACTTGAAGCCGTCGTGCCGGCACCACAGCATGGGCTCGGCTCTTGATGAGTTGGAGGAGTTGCTGCCGGAGTCCCTTGCGGATTTTCAGTTCCCCGCGGGCGAGCACCTCGCCGTACTCGGCAAAGATGGCATCCGTAACGTAGAGCTTGGCGGGTCTGGTGGTCGCCAGCAGGAAGACGGTGTACTGCAGGCCGTCCGGTTTCAGTGCTGCCGAAACGATTAGGTCGGTGTCGAGGACGATGCGGAGCGGAATCGTCCGCGCTTGGGCCTGTCGGCTCGGGCGGCGTTGATGATCTGCTCAACCTGCCGGGAACTCAGCTTGTCCGTGCCTTTCTTCCGCGATTCCTCCCCGATGACTCTAAGGACCTCCGGTTCCGGTGCGGCGAGCCCCACATAATCGCGGATGCTGAGCAAAACAGCCTTGGGTGTGCCGCGCTTTTCGATAACCAGGGAACGCCGCTCATTCTCGACGCGGCGCAACAGCTTGCCAAAACTCGTGCGCGCGCGCAGGGCTGAGACCACAATAGTGTCGTTAGTGTCGGTTCTCATCGGAAACTCTTCATTCCAATCATCTGAACTGTACGGTTGATGCGAGCGTGCGTCAAGTGGGCTCGATAATTACTCCGCTGAAGGAACTGCGCGGGCGGAGCATCGAGGCGACTACCCGCAAAAAGGGAACCACATGAGGAAAGCCGCACGCCCCTCAGTCGGGCGTCAAGAGCGTCTGGTGAAGCTCCGATAGTTCGGACCAGGGCCGAATCCATTCGAGTGTCCCGTGAGTGAAGCGAGCCGCGTACTCGATGAGCTTGCTTTCCGCAGTGCTGGTGCGGCGGATGTCGCCGTGAAATTGGAGATCGACATCACCCTCGGGCACCCGCGCCCAGAGCGGCGGGCGCTCCTGCGCAGCAGGCGAGGGCTCGTAGCGGCAGGCATGAAGCACAAGGCGGCCTTCCTTGGTGATGGTCAATCGGTTTAGGCAGCGGAAGAGCGATTTGGTCTGCAAGGAGCGCGCCGATTCCGGGTGACCGGGTGGGAGGTCAGTTTCGCAGTATATGTCGTCAAACGTTCCCATGAAGTTTGTCCGTCAGGTCTCGATAGAGGTCGGGAAGCCATAAACGCGGGCGTAACCGGTTTATCGGGCCACGTCAGCGGGCACGGGAAGCACTTGAAAACACTGTCAAGGACCGATGGCGAGCCGATCATGCACCCCGGCGGTGAATGCGGCCCTGGGGTGGCCAGCAGAAGGATCGGTGGGCCCCTGCCCCATGTTTCTGGCACGTGATAAACCGGATTATCGCGTGGCAGGAAAAGCGGGCAAGCCATAATCACGCCCCTATATAATCGAGAGGGTCGACGGCAACTGCCTGCGCACCTTTAGCGCCTTGGACAATGGTGAACTCCACGCGCTGACCGGTCTTGAGGGTACGATAGCCGCTTCCGGCGATATCACGAAAGTGGACGAAAAAGTCTTTACCACCACTCTCAATAAAGCCGTAACCGCGCACGTCGCTGAACCACTTGACATGGCCGTCTGCCCTACTAACGGTCGCGAACCCTGTGCTCTTGCCCTTTCCTGCGATGCTAATCAGGCCGCTTGTGAACGCCTTGAGCCTGTGGGCCTCATAGCTGTCGTATCCCCCTCCGCCAAGTTCCCGATCGAGGAGCTGCTGAGCCTCGCGGAACAGACTGGTAGCGTGACTCTCGTCCGAAAAGGTGGCGAGCAGGTCTGAGCAGTAGTCGTCTATTTTCTTCTTATCATCCAGGAATGGTGTCGCGCCCCTTGAGGTAAGGAAGCGGCACAACATCAGGAGGTGATATTTGAAGCGCCTTCTAGAGCGGTCTACATTGCCCTGTGCAAGCCAGCGCTCACAACGTACGAGTGCGTAGCCACTCAGGTAGTAAGGGAAAACAGAATGATTGGAAAGAAACATTCGGCTTCGATTTGCCTCTAGTAGCTCGCCATAATATCGATGTGTGCTGTGCGGCTCGTTAAGAAACATCGCGACGAAGCAGTTTACCTGAGCAGGAAGGGTGACGACATGTTGCCTGTTTACGGAGACCGTCTCATACTGCTTGGATCGTCGCTCATAATAGAGCTTCGGTTTTTTATCCTTACCAAATGTAGAGTAAAACTCTTCGAGCTCTTTTTGAAATGGTGTGAGGGATTCAAACGCCTCGATCTTCACTTCCGTTTGCCTATTCGTCCCCTTAGTTATCGCATTTGTGACTTCAGTATCTCCAGTCACAATGATTTTTACTGGGAGAAATCCACCCGCGAGGCGGTCGCGATTGCGGTATAGAATATGGCTTGTCTGGCAACCGTTGACAATCTGAAAGTCCACTAGCTTGAAATTGGAGCCGACTTTGTTGATTGATTGAGCGACAATTGTGACGCCGTTGTTAAGCAGCACGAACTTGTCACGCTGGTCGGACTGGTTGAGCGTCGTCTGGATTTCCAAATTCACGGGATTGTTGCCCTGGAAGTCGCGGACGTTGTCGTAAAACAGGCTCCTCTGAAGATTGCCATCGGAATCGCAAATTAGCTTCAGGTACTCGGCGCAAGGCAGAATCCCGATGTACGCCTCCTGAATATGCTCTATGTTTGGCAGAATCGTATGCTTTTCGAATACGACCTCTCGAACTACCTTGCGGCGCAGTTCGCGATACAGCGTCTTGATAGCCTCCCCATCAATGGGATTGAATGCAACCTCACTGAACAAGCCAGTGCCATTCAGATCGGCCTTGCCAGCGTTAATCCTTTCTCTGAGGGTGGAATCCCCTGTCCACTTGCCACAAGTTACGTAATACAACTCGCATGTAGGGGCACGGTCCATGTCGATCGTTTTCGAATAGATGTAGTCCTTCAGTTCGCGCACGACGCGCAACTGTGCGTTCATCGAAGCTGTCGGCTCCTTTTTGAAGAAGGTCTGAACGCCATAAAAGAACTTACCGATTTCGCCAAGGTCGAATTTCTCTGACGTCTTGGACTGAATGAACAGGAATCGAACATCGAGGCGCCGCAGGGTGCGTTTGAAGAAGTCTACATCTTCAATTGAAGAAATAAGGTGCTCATTGACAAGAACCGCGACTCCGTCAATGGCAAGGTCGCCTTTACCCCCCACGCGCATCGACTCAAACTCGATATTCTCGGGATGTTCTCTGGAGGCAACGCAGTAGTTGACAAAATGCTCGAAGGCCTCAGACTCCGGGAGGTTTGCCAGTTCGTGGCCCTCAACGAAATCCTTCAAGTAACCTTCAATGAGCTGATCTTTCATAGGCTCCTCGGGGAGATGGACTTGATTCCGCCAACAGCAATGGTTCCGCGCTGCGAAAACTCCATTCAAACGGGACAGCGTGTGGGCCGCGCAACAATGCACCTGATAACGCTGTAAGCTCTCTTCTTTTGCTGTTTCAGCAGTTTCTGAACCTCGCGTATGTATTTCTAGCGACCCATCCCGGCTGGCGTCTCGCCGGCGATCCGGTAGTGTGGGACCAGACTATGAGCGTTTGGACCTGGGCCGTAGTGCATCAAAGCCCACCTTCCAGTGAATGCCGAGGTACTCAGCAGCGCTTTCTGGCAAGTAGCCGAACGGTGGCTGCCTCGGACCGCGCGGGGCCGACCCTGGCCTCTCTGTAAAATTCGAGATGAAAGGCATCGCCTAGAGCTAGCCGGACCTCTCCCGCCTTTGGCAGCTCCACGTAATTTCCCCCACATCCCGGAATTGTCTCGAACAGCAGGTACGAGCCTAGCGCCAGCGAGTTCTTAAACAACGGGAACAGCGCCGGGGAGTAAAAATGGACATTGATAATGCCCCCAACTGTACACGGACCAAAGGGCCAGGAATCCTGAATGAGATTTAGCTTTGTAAGAGTCAGCCGTGCAGAGGCTGGCCTCAACGGCGTGTCCTTCAGGCGGAGTAGCTGTGCCTCAAGTTTGGTCAGATCCCTGTCAATGCAAACGACCGCGCAGCCGAGCTGCGCTAGGAAAATTGCGTTCCGGCCTGCGCCGCAGGCAACGTCAAGTATGGGCATACCCTGTGCTGCATCGGTGATCCTTGACGCAAACCTGCGGAGGAGTGGGGAAGCCTCAGCCGATGGACCCTCCGGGCGATTCCTCAAGGCCTCTCGCTTATTGTCCCGCCTGCCGACCGCCCCGCTCAGGTTTCCAGCCATGGAGTACTCGTAGTGTCTTCGTTAAGCAACTGCCACCCCTGCATTGTGGGGGGCTTTGAGGTCGAGAAGCGGCTTTATGTAATCGCTATGCTTCTTGGCTGCCGATTCGAAGAAGCCCCCGCACCTGTCGCGAGCAAGGCATGGATCGCAGGTATCGAGATAGATGTTTTTCCAATCAGAAATCGACCTGCAGGCGAACGGCCACAGGAGGCGGTCGAGCACGCACAGTTGATGGTTGTAGATTTTGACGTTCAGCCCGGAGCGGAACAGGAACCAGGTTGCCTCAGCCAGTTCCTTTTGATAATCGTGCGGGTCGATCCACAGCTCCGCCATATTCTTATGCACGAAGCCGACCATCTCCATGCCCATCAGCGCCACTTGAGCGGCGAAAGGAAAGTTCCGGGCTATGAACTCTGCCGTCTGGGGCAGCCGACGATACGTCAACGCGTGCAACACGACGCGAATCTCGACAGCGACATCGTGTCGAGCCAGATTGTGAAGCCCGGTCACCGTCTGCTCAAACGCCCCTTTGGCCTGCACGACGTAGTCGTGCGCGGAGTCGACATCCGAATATACGGGTATGCCCAACATCAGATCGGGATGCCCTATCGCACCTAACGCCTCGGCGAAGCGCCGGTAATAGAACAGGCGCCCGTTCGTAAGGACGTGCAGAGCCGTGCCCGGCAGCTTCTCCTTGCAATGTTGTATCAGCCGCAGGAAGCCGTCCTTGAGAAGCGTCGGCTCTCCTCCCGTAATCACCAGCTCTTTTGTTTCGGGATCCATCAGATCGACGAGACGAATATGTTCCGCGAGCCGGTAAAAATCGTTGACGCGCTTTGGCGGCTGCGAGCACATCAGGCAATAGCTGTTGCACTGGTCCGTGGTGAGAATGAAATTATTCGGCGATTGCCTGCGGTAAAGGGTTCTTACGTATCCGTTCGGGTCAATCCGCACCACGTCGCCGTCCGCCAGGTAGTCGACTCCTGTGAGTGAATGCACCACGGGAACGTGATCGGCCCAGGGCGCTCCACCCTGAGTAGTCAGCACGGCCGCGTAGCCGTCCGTGTCCGCCGGCGGGGGAGCTTCTTTCAAAAAAAGTATGTGGTCCTCCCTCGCTTGGCCAGGGGCAATCCCTGCCGTGGTTATACGGCCGATAATGGCTTTCGGCACGGCCGCTGTCGTTCCGAGCGAGTAGAGTTTCATTGGGGCACTCCCTCTGTGAGCTGACCCAGGGGAGCGTCCTGAACCCACGACCAGAATATTCGTTGGATGGTGGAATCGGAATGGTACAGCGTCAGCAGATGCTTTATGAGTTCGAAATTCCTTTTGTGAAAATCACTGGTTGGGCGGTGACCAACGATGTCGCCCTGGGTCCCATAGTTGTGGATCGAGTCGGCGCCGCAGAATGCCTGGAAGGCGCAGTCGGCGCAGCCGGGCATTGACTCGACGCATGAGGATGCCACAATCGTGCGGAGCAGCTCGTTGCCGAAGATCTCCTCGTACGAGTCGCCGTGGACGCTCCCTAGTCGAAACTGCTTGTCCTCCATCTCAGCCAGCATCCTGGATTCGTCGGTGGCGTATACGTCGCCATCATAGTTATAGACGGCCACGCCTATGCCGGCGCCGGCCGGCGACTGGAGGTCGACATAACCGGTTGGAAAGGGTGTCAGGATGCGCGTCAGCAGTAGCCGCGCATATAGCTCGACGAAGTAGGTGCCCTCGCGGTTTAGCTTCAAGATGTAATCAAGAGCGCGCTTGTAAAACTCCACGAATTCCTCAATTCTGTAACCGGTCGACCGCGCAGTCTTGACCGCAAAGCCGTAAGGGCTGATCGGACGGAGGAACACGGAATGAAATCCGTTGCTGATGTACTCATTGATGATTTCGTGCGGGTGCTGGAGGCTTAGCCTCGTCGTAGTCATCAGCGCGCTGACTTTCTCTTCTCCCAGCGCTTCCCGAACCCGCCGTATGCCTCTTACTGCAAGCTCGTGGCTGTTATTGCCTGCCCGCGGCCGATTCGCATTGTGCAGGAAGGCAGGACCGTCAAGCGAGGTGGATACCAGAACGTTGTGCGTCTGAAGGTATCCGAGGATTTCGTCATTCAGGAGAGTGAGATTGGAACATACGACGAACTCAAGCGATTTTCGTGAAGCCGCGCCTCTCGTCTCCGCCTCCTCGACGATCTGCCTGATCCGTTCGAAATTAAGCAAGGGCTCGCCGCCCTGGAACTCGATCTTGACTTCCGGCGCAGGGGAGCGAAAAACAAGGTCCAACGCACGCGAGGCGGTTTCGGGTGACATGTCGTATCGGGCTTTGTCGGTGCTGACCCGCGAAACCTGGCAGTACGGGCACGAGTGTTCGCAGCGCAGAGAAACGACGAAAATATGCAGCTTTGTGAATCCCGCCAGGAACGCCCTTTTCGTGCGGTATTTTATCGAGAGGAGATCGAACGGCACCTTGGACTCGGAGTCGTACAGGAAATGTTTTGTTTTTAAGTCGAGGTAGGTGTCGCACGCTTGATCCAGGCCATGGGAAACAAAGGCCTGAAACTCCGCATTCGATAGAATGAGGTGCTCCCCAACCTCATTCACCACCAGCTTCCTTCCCAGCCCGAAATCCATAAACTGGAAGGGAAGTAACTGGTAAACCGTGCCTGACCTGTAGAAGTCCGGCTTTTCGAAGCGTGCTTGCCTCATACGTTAATCGGAGATTGAGGCTGCTTGAAGTGCGCCTCTATGGAAAGGTTGAGCAAATAGTTAAGAAATTCCCGAACGACTTGCGTCTCGTCGCCGCCCTCCGGTGCCCCGGCGATTTCAACGATGTTACCCGCGGTCGTCTCTCCCACGGCTGCCACTGAACAATGACTGGCAAACGCTGCAGCGGTAATTGCCAAGGACTCCCGATCATAAATCCGGGGATAGAGGGTCACGCGCACACTCATTTCGCTATGCCCTTAGGGTCGTCGTTGTAGTCGGCCTCTTGGTCTGAACAGGTTCGAAATTCAGCTTCCGCGAACGCCTGAGCGACTATGAGCTCACGGATAGGTCTTGTTTCAGCAGCAATTTCGGAGCGGAGTCGCTGGTTCAGGAGTTCATTGCAGAACTCTCCCGCGACCGCGGTCAGATCCGCAGCGCCCCTCTTTCCAGCCACGCTCACGCGTATCTGCCGGCCGGATTGTTCCGGCTCCAGAAACAGGTAGCATCTGTCAGTGAACAGGTAGCAGGCGCGAAGTAACGCGTCCAGGGGATAAACTCCAGTGTCAACGGAGACGGTCAGGGTCCCGTCTTCTAGACGGTGAAGCCACGGAAGCGTGTTCGCACCGGACAAGTCGCCACCCACGGGGCACCAAAACTATGCAAACATTCCACCGGAGGAATGGGAGCTGTGGGAGCTATGAGACGAGTGGGATGAGTGCGAGCTGTGAGACGAATGGGACGACCGGTCGCTGAGAGACACAAAAGCGCCCGAGCCCCGAGCTGTTTTTAGGAGATACTGGGAAGCGAGAGGTTTTACCGATGCCTCCCGGGCGACTCGCGGAGTTGAAGCGGGTGACTCGACCTGCGCCGATTTGGCGGCTGGAGCTATGAGGAGGCCTGCACCCGCCAGTAGGGTGGCAGAGCCAGCGCCCAGGCGTTCGAACGAACTGAGAAGACCGCCAAGGGTCTTTTTAGACTTTGGAAAGTCCATGCTACCCCTCCTCGTTGGGAACCGCGAGCGTCGCGATTTGCAACACAATTACACATTATAGTATACGCTCGCAGCTACTCGAAGGTCAACACGCACGCGCATGATGACTTTTCACAGTTCAGGGTGGAGGCGAGATGTGTTAATTGGGCGTTCGGGCGGATGTGTTCCAAATGGGGAACTGCAGGGCCAGCACTTATGAATTCTATCGCCTGTGTCCTCGACCTGCGGGACGTTAGTGCGTGGATATCCGACGCGCCTTGTGTACGCGTATAACGGTATCAGCTTAAATCCTTGGTGGGGATTCCGGGGCAAGGTGGGCACGATTACGAAATGATCCCGGTCAGCATTCCGAAATGAAGCCGGGCACGGTTCCGGGATGAAGCTGGGCAGAAATTCCGATTTCAAGCCGGTCACTTTTTGGCCGGCGGTCGGAACCTTGCCCGGGATCATTCAGGAACGATTTCCACAGCCCGTCGGCTGACGGGCAAGAGAGGTGAGAGGCACTGGACAAATCGACCGGCAGTGAAGTTCCACTGAAAGCCGGAGGAACCGACATTGCCCACGAAAACGTTGTCCATGCGAAAGCTAAAGGAAGTCCTGCGACTCCGATAGGAGCTGGGATTGGGGCAGCGGCAGATTGCCCGCAGTTGCTCGATCGGACACGGAACCGTTTATGAGTATTGCGGGAAAATGCGATTGACGACCAACGGTACCGGGTGGTACAAGGGAGTTTATTAGGATACTTTATAAAGTCCGTCAAGCTCGAATATAGCTTTGACAGGACTGGGCGGCGCCCGCGCGCTTTCTTTTTTGAGGCCGCGGAAGGAAAGAGCAGTCCTGGCTATCCGCAGCCGTTCTACTCCGCTTGGGACTGTTTCGCGGAGATCAGGTCGCCTTAACAGAGGGAGAGCATCCTGTGAGCCGGAGAACAAACGATGAAACCAAGGCGTCCGCGCGCCCAAACCGCGACGTTTCGCGCCGCGAGTTTCTGAGCGCTGCGACGGCTACGGCGGCCCTGGCGTTCGATTCCGCGCGTCCTTTAGCGGCTTCGAGTACGGGATCTCTAAGCCCGTCATCCCACGCTTCCGTCCCAGACGCTGAGGTTGCCACGATTCGCGTTGATGCCACGCCTGGCCATGCAACCAATTCGTTCCGCCCAAGCCAAGCCTTGGGTACATCGATTGATATGCTGGGCTACAAGCAGGTGGATCAGCTCTATACGGAGGCGACGATCAAAAAGTGCCTTTCCGCCGGCTGGGGACCGATGACTTACCGGCAGCATACCGAGCTGCAGATTGCCGCCTGGCACTGGAATCCCAAAGGCACGTGGAGCGACCCGGCTCATCGATCCGGATATTTCACCGGCAACGCCGAGCCCACGGAGTTTATACGCCACTCTTACGGCTACCCTTTGCCCCATCGCGGCAACACGCGCAATGGGGGTACGACGTCCGGCTACTCCCGGATGACGGATGGCGATCCGAACACGTATTGGAAGAGCAATCCGTATCTCACCGAACGCTATACCGGCGAGCGAGACGCACTACATCCCCAGTGGGTGGTGATTGACCTGGGCGCAAGCGAGCCGGTGAACGCCCTCCGCATCGATTGGGCCGATCCGTATGCGCGCGAGTATCTGGTCCAATACTGGACCGGAACCGGCGATGCGATGGGCAGCCCTACCGGCGGCGTATGGAGCACGTTTCCCGGCGGGATGGTGAAGGATGGCCAGGGTGGCACAGCGACGTTGAAGCTCGCCCGGTCTCCCCTCACCACTCGGTTCCTTCGAATTTTGATGACGGAGTCTTCCCATACTCCCGACACGCACGGCAGCGAGGATCCTCGCAACTCCGAGGGCTACGCGATCAAAGAAGTTTATGCGGGCACCTTCGACGGCCAGGGCATTCTGGTGGATTTGGTTCGCCACTCGCCGGACCAGGACCAGACGGCGACGTACTGCTCATCCATTGACCCGTGGCATGCCGAAACTGATCTTCACGCGGAGGGCGGCGACCAGACCGGATTTGACCTCTTCTTCACGAGCGGCGTCACCAACCATCTGCCGGCGATTATACCGATTGCCATGCTTTATGGGATTCCGGAAGATGCGGCCGCGCAGATCGCTTATCTGAAGAAACGCGGATACCCGGTGGCGTATGTGGAGATGGGGGAAGAGCCGGACGGGCAAAACGCAATGCCGGAAGATTATGCTGCGCTCTATATTCAATTTGCCGCGGCGATTCATCGCCTGGTGCCCGAGGCCAAGCTTGGAGGGCCCATCTTCGAGGGCGTGAACGAGGACATCAAGGTTTGGCCGGACGCCGAGGGGCGAACGTCGTGGCTTGGCCGGTTTCTGGATTACCTGAAATCGCATGGCCACCTGGAGGATCTGGCGTTCATGTCCTTCGAGCATTATCCTTTTGAGCCGTGCAGTGTGACTTGGGCGGACCTCTATCGAGAGCCGGAACTCGTCAGCCACATCCTCGATGTTTGGCGAGAAGACGGGTTACCCGCCAATATTCCAATGCTGATTACGGAGAGCAATCTCTCCTGGAACCTCAATCAATCATTTGTAGACATTTTCGGCGCACTGTGGCTGGCGGAATACGCGGGGGCTTTCCTTACGGCGGGCGGCGCCGGCCTTTACTATTTTCAGTTTTTCCCTCTGCCGCTCAGCCACGGCTGCCACGGGTGGGGAACGTTCGGGATGTTCTCATCCAGCGAAAGCTACGAGATCAAGCAATTCACATCGCAGTATTACGCGGCGCAGTTGATTAACCGGGAATGGGTCAAGCCCGGCGATGGAACGCACCACACCTACCGGGCGACGGCGGACCTGCGCGATGCCGCGGGGAACGAGATCCTGGCGGTTTACGCGCTCGAGCGGCCCGATGGCGAGTGGTCTCTGATGATCGTCAATCGAGACCAGGAAAACGCTCGCACCGTACGCGTGGCTTTCGAAGGCTTGGAGAACGGCCGGCACGGAGTTTTTTCAGGAGAAGTTCGAATGGTATCCTTTGGGAAGGAACAATATCGGTGGCACTCGAATGGAAGAAACAGCCACGCCGATCCGGACGGCCCGCCCGTTAGCACGACGGCGCCCGGCGGGAGCGGAGCGGTGTTCACTATTCCCAAGGCGTCCCTCACGATTCTGCGAGGAAAAGTTGAATACGACTGATGGGCTCCGATGGTTAGGGAGCGCTAGGAGGCTGACATGACCAGACTTTTATCCCTGATTCCCCGTGTTTCAGTTCTGCTCGCCGCGGCTCTCTTTGCTCTGCTTGTGCTGCCCCGCGGCCCGATGTTCAGCCAAGGTTATTTCGGGACCGTCAGCGGAGAGATCACGGACCCGAGCGGGGCAGTGGTACCAGGCGTTCGGGTAGTCCTGACGGACCAGGTGAAGGGATTCACGTTCAGTACCAAGTCGGACAGCCATGGCCGGTACTTATTCACCTCGATTCCGCCAGGAGTGTACCGTCTGTCAGGGACCATGCCGGGCTTTGCGCAGGTAATGCTCAGCAACGTCACCGTGAGCGTCGGTGGAAACGCCACAGCCAACCTGACCCTTCGGGTCGCGAGCTCGAAGCAAACTGTTGCGGTCACAGGAAGGGCGCCGGAGCTGCAGACTGAGGATGCAGTCACCGGCCAAGTGGTGAACCGGAGGTTTCTTGCCGATCTGCCCCTGGTTGACCGTTACGTCCTGGACTTTACCATGCTGGGGCCGGGGATGAACCTGATGAGTGACCAGAACGCCGTCAGCGATACGGGAACGAACTTTGTGTCCAATGGCAGCCGCGGAGCGAGCGCAGACATTTTGATGGATGGTGCTTCCATCACCAACTTTGAGCCTAACGGCGGGGCCACGAACGTCACTTACACGCCTTCGGAAGAGGCGGTTCAGGAAATGGTTGTGGAGCAGACGAACTTCAGCGCTGAATATGGATTTACGGGCTCGACCGTCGTCAACATGATCACCCAATCCGGGACCAATGCGTTCCATGGCAGCGCCTACGACTACATTCGCAACCAGATCACCGACGCAAACAACTGGTTCAATAATGTCGCTGGCGTGCCGCTTCCGCCCGTGCACCGTAACAATTACGGAGGCACTTTCGGCGGACCCATCAAAAAAGATAAGGCATTTTTCTTTTTTGACTGGGATGGCACGCGAAGTTCGGACATGGGCACGTATCAAGCGGGCGTGCCCTCGGTCGAGGAGCGTGCGGGCGATTTCAGCGAATTGTGCGCGGCATACAGTGGCACGTTCAATGCAGCAGGCCAGTGCAGTGCGGCAGGGGGGCAGATTTGGGATCCCTATTCCGGCACCTACGAAACGCCTGCTAATGGCCCGGCGGGCGCGTACCGCAGCGCTTATATTCCTTTCAACAACATCGCCAACTACTCCAGCCCGGGGAGTTCTGTGCTGGACGGCACGCCCTACCAATTGACGCCGTCGCCCGGAAACCTGATCGATCGTGTTGGCCAAAAGATGATGAGTCTGTTCCCGATGCCGAATTATTCAGGCGGCGGCATCTACGATAATTGGACGGCGTCCGGGGCATCCCTCAGCGCTAATGACCAGTTTGACCTGAAGATCGATTATCAGTTCAACGAGAAGAATCTGCTCAGCGTGAAGTACTCGGAAGACTGGTCCAGCTACACTCCTTACAACTGCTTCAAGGATTACGCTGACCCGTGCGGAAGCGGGCCGGACAATACAGGGGCGCAGCTCGCCTCGATCAACTACACGAAGACCTTCAGTCCCACCCTGCTGCTCACCAGCACTTTGGGTTTCACCCGGGGAACGGAGTACATCTTGGCTTATAACAAGAGTCTGAACTCGAATCCCCTCGGCACGCTCGGCTTTCCGTCATATCTCGGCTCAAACGGCTTTCAAGGCGTTCCTGCCATGTTCATTGGCGACTATTATTCAGCCGCTTTCACCAGCATGGGCAACGATCCCTACGGCAACTACGTGCAAGGCCAGGATACCGGCCAGTTAAGCGAAACGCTCACCAACATTCGTGGAAACCATGAGCTCAAATACGGCTTCGAAGGACAATTACACCAGCAGAATTATATTCAGACAAACGCCCCGCTGGGTTACTTCAACATCGGCGCCGGAGGCACCTCGCAGTGTCCGACGCCCGTGATCAGTGTCTGCGGTGGTGACGATATGGCCAGCTTTCTGATGGGCCAGTTTTCGGACTTCTATGAAATCCAGGACCGGCCGGCAACACAGAATTACCAATACGCCTGGTATGCGCAGGATAACTGGAAAGTCGCTCCTAAGCTGACATTGAATTTAGGACTTCGCTATGAAGTCGCCCTACCCCTGACGGAACGCTTCAATCGCATGAACTCGTTTGATCCGAATGTGGTGAACCCGCTGAATGGCGGGAGCATTTCGTACACCAATCCCCTCACCGGCCAGAATGAGACCACCCCACTCATGGGCGGCGAGGTGTTCGTGAGTAGCAACGACCGGACGAACCGGTTGACGGATTGGAGCGAAATCCAGCCGCGCTTCGGCTTCGCTTACCTGGTGGGCAGCAAGACCGTGATTCGCGGCGGATACGGAATTTATTTCGACCCCACCCGTTCCGGCGCCAACGGCCTGATCAGCTACGGCTCCGAAGGCTTCAATCAGTACACGACACCGGAGACCACCTACCAAAACAACGGCGCTACGCCGTACATGCGTTTCAGCGATCCTTTTCCGAATGGATTGCTGCAGCCGACCGGAAGCTCTCTGGGTTTGTTGAATGATGTGGGTTACGGCGCTATTGGTCCGATCAAAAACAGTTTTTACGCTAGAGTGCCTTACGAGCAGAGCTGGAGCTTCGGGTTTGAGCGCCAACTGCCTTCGAACATCGTATTTGGCGCCTATTACGTCGGCAAGAAGGGAACGGACCTGTACTACGAGGGCGCAAATGCCTTGGATATTCTAGGACCACATATTCAGACGCTTTCACCCACCGAGATTGGCAACCTGGGTAATTATGTCTCGAATCCTTTCGCCTCAATCCTCACGTCTTCCTATTATGCTGATAGCTCTCTGTCGGCGCCAGCGGTCCCGGCGTTTCAACTGCTGCTGCCCTATCCGCAGTACAACAGCGTCACTTCGGATGAGCCGGCCATCGCCAACTCCATTTATCACGCGCTGCAGCTCACGATCTCCAAGCGCTACTCGAACGGCCTGCAGTTGTCCGCCAACTATACCTGGTCGAAATCGATTGATGACTCTTCAATGTATGACACCAATCTTTCCTGGCTTGCGGGCACCACGAGTGAGCTTTATATGGCTCAAGACCCGAACGATCTCGAGGCTGACCGCAGCCTTTCCACTTTCGATGTGCCGCAGATGGTGAAGATCAACTATACGTACAATTTGCCAGTTGGACGCGGGCGCGCGTTCTTGACCCAAATGCCCAAGCCGCTGGAACTGATTCTTGGCGGCTGGAGAACCGCCGGCATATGGGGCTGGCAGTCCGGCTTCCCTCTGGCCTTCATCGCCAGCGGTGGCGGAACTCCCATTTGGACTTACGGCTACCAGCGGCCCAACCAGGTCTGCAGGCCGTCGCGCACGGGTGGGTCTGACGGGAATTGGGTGAACAACTATTTCGCCAATCCCAGTTGCTTTCAAATGCCGGCTCCATACACTCTGGGCGATATGCCCAGGGCCACCGGCGACGTGCGCAGTCCCTCCGTTTTCTCGTCGGATTTGTCGCTCGCGAAGGACTTTGGGCTCTCGAGCAAGCATGAGAGCATCAAACTCGAATTGCGGCTGGACGCGGAGAACGCGTTCAACCATCCCGTGTTCGGCACGCCGGATACGGGCGTGGGCGATCCGACGTTCGGCGTGATTAGTTACACGAACAGTTCAGTCCCCGCGCGGCAGTTGCAACTGTCCGCGAAGTTGAGCTTTTAATCCCGTGTCTTGCTCCTGAATGGAGTCAAGCGAAGCCGTATGCGGACGCTTCGATCACTCCTCCTTATCCTCGCCTGCCTGATGACGGTCCGTGCCTTGCAGCTTGCCGCTGCCCCAAGAGCGCTTGCAGCTTCACCATCGCCCGCTTTACCCGCTGGCGCGGGCCAGCCTTGGTGGAAACACGCGGTCATCTACGAAATTTATCCGCGCAGTTTTCAGGACTCGAACGGCGACGGCATCGGCGACCTCAATGGCATCGTTGCACGTCTCGGCTATCTCGAAAACCTTGGCGTCAACGCCATCTGGCTCACTCCGATTTATCCGTCTCCGCAGGTGGACTTTGGCTACGACGTTTCCAATTACGAAGCGATCGACCCGATGTACGGAACCATGGCGGATTTTGACCGGCTGCTGGCAGAGGCGCAGAAGCATCATATTCGCGTGCTGATGGACCTGGTGCTGAACCACACGTCGGACCAGCATCCTTGGTTCATTGAAAGCCGCAGCTCGCGAAACAATCCGAAGCGCGATTGGTACGTCTGGAACAGCGGCGGGCCGGCCAACGCGCCCGGGGCCACACCCTATCAGAAGAGATTCGAGCATGATGGAATGGCCCCGCCTAATAACTGGGAAAGCGATTTCGGCGGCCCGGCGTGGCAGTGGGATCCTCGAACGCGGCAGTTTTACTATCATAAGTTTTCCGTGCATCAGCCGGACTTGAACTGGAACAACCCGCAGGTTCGAGAGGCCATGTACAACGTCTGCCGTTTCTGGTTGAACAAGGGCGTGGCAGGTTTTCGTCTGGATGCGCTCGAGGCGTTGTTCGAAGATCCTGAGCTGCGCAATGAAAAAATCCTCCCGGGCGTTGACGACTACGGCGACCCCAATGAAGATGAGTCACGCACGTTAGACTTGCCTGGAATCCACGTGGTTCTGCGCCAATTGCGGAAACTGGTGGACCGCTACCCCGGCGACCGGGTGCTGGTGGGCGAGAATTACACGAACAGCGCAAAAAGCCTGCTATCTCTGTACGGGCTCCACGGCCGCGAGTTGCAATTACCCATGGATACGCAACTCGGCTTCATCGATAAACTCGACGCCGCGGAGTTCCGGCAAAAGATTGTCGAGGCGGAACATGGTCTCGGCGGCCACGTGCCTCTGTTCGTCTTTGACAATCATGACAACCCGCGAAGTTGGGACCGCTACGGCGACGGCCGGCACAATGAAGCCATCGCCAAGATTCTTGCCACCGTTCTTCTTACCACCCGTTCCGTCGCGCTCATGTATTACGGCGAAGAAATCGGCATGGTGACGACTCCTCCCAAAACACGCGCGGAAGTGCAGGATCCATTGGGGAAAACAGGTTGGCCGAAAGAGAAGGGGCGCGACGGCGAGCGCACGCCGATGCAATGGAACGCTTCGAATCCGCAGGCAGGCTTCTCCACGAACCCTAAAACCTGGCTACCCGTTCCGCCCAATTACAAAACAGTGAACGTGCAGACGGAGAGCGCTGAGCTGGGCTCACTGCTCGGTTGGTACAAGAAACTCATTGCGCTGCGCCGCACCAATCCTGCGCTCCGCGACGGAAAACTCCTCATGCTCGACAGACACAGCAACTCGATCCTCGCGTATGTGCGAACCGGCCCAAACGGAACCCCGCCGGTGATTGTGGCGATGAATATGTCCAGCCGCGCGCAGACCCTATCGGTCCGTTGGAACGAAGTGGCCGGCGCCAGCGGCCACGTGAGAACTCTCGCGGCAAGCGATCCCTCGCTGCGATCAGTCTCTTCCCTCCGTTCTGTCACGCTGCCGCCGTTCGCATCGTGGGTGGCTTCCTTGTAGTAGCCAGGCTGACCTGTACGCGCCGGCTGCGACCGGCTTTACAGGCTGCGGAAAAGCTCTTTCGGGAGTTGACGTAGCGCCGGCTTCGAGCCGGCAACTCCCTTCAATTCAACGGACGCCGGCAAGATGCCGGCGCACCGTTCGTGGCGGCGTCGAGTTTTTCCGCAGCCTGTTTAGCCGTTGGTGGATCCTTGCCGGCCGCGCTCTTGCCGCGCGTGGGGCGTGAGACATTATTTGGAGGTTCAAGGTGACCGAGATCGGCCAAGATCATGCAATCCGCATCGTCTGTCCACCGTCAATCACAAAGTTTTGTCCCGTCACGTAGTCATTGGCTGCGAGCAAGGTGATCATTTCAGCCACATCCTCCGGCTTACCCTCCCGATGCAAGGGAATGCGTTGGTCAATATTGTGGCGCACCTGTTCCGGAGTTAGATAATCCTGAAAGCGAGTCCGGATGACACCCGGCGACACGCAGTTGACCCTAACGTTATCGTCAGCAAGTTCCCGCGCCAGTGCACGGACGAAATTGGGCAGCGCTCCTTTGGCGACACCGTAAGCGAACGCGCCCACACAACCCCGGAGACCGGAGGTTGAGGAAATCGCGATGATGGCTCCCTGGCGCTTCGCCCTCATGGTCGGCACGCAAGCGCGGCAAAGATGGAAAAGGGCGTGAACGTGAGTCTCAAAGGCATAGTACCAGGCCTCGACGGAGGTATCGAGCAAACCGCCCCGAGCGCTTTCACCGGCGGCGTGCACAAGAATATCGACGCCCCCGAAGCGTCTGATCGTCTCTTCAACGCAACGGGCCGCGTCCTTTGGTTTCGCCATATCTCCACCGATTAAATCGCACCGATGCCCGTCAGATTGAATCGCTTTCCGGACCTTTTCCGCACCCCCATCCATCCTTCGCGCCACAAGCGCCACATCCACGCCATGCCGCGCGAACTCAAGAGCCGTTGCAGCGCCGATCCCGCCCGTGCCACCCGTGATCAAACCTATCTTGCCTTCCAGGTTCATCTTGTGCGCTCCCGGCGCCTGTGAGGTTTAACCCATGGGTGCAGGCGCGCTTCCTGCCATTCCGTTTTCACTCGTAATCTCATCGAATGTCGAACCAGCGATACCTCCGGGTTCGTGTGCTTCTCCTCTGAACCGTTAATCCGGCCTGACTTGAATCTTGAGCGCAATGGCTTGCTTGCACGGCGGATGGTTGACAGATTGGGAAGGAATGTCCACGACCAAAGTTTCTCCCTGCTGCCGCCACTGCAGAGGCTTTTGCATTCCGAGCATCCGAATTCGCGATCCCGGAACGGGCCGCACGGACTTCAGCTTCAATTCCCTTTCATGCCCATAAGCCCAAATAGCGTAAACAAATTTCTTATCCTTGGTGGCAGTAAACCAGACGCTCGCGCCTTCCTTAAAGACTTTTCTGGGGCGCGTGTTGTATATGGCTTCACCGTTTATTTTGAGCCACTCGCCAACGTATTCGAGACGCTCCACGGCCTCCGGCGCCCAAGTCCCATTGGGTATGGGCCCAAATCCCACTTCGAAGTTTCCACCTTTGGCCGTGACATCGATGAGTGATGCCAACACCCATTCTCGCGGATGATAGGTATCGCTAGGAATGTAAGAAAAAGATGTCCCGCACGGGTAAATGACCTTCCAGAGACTCTTCGACTGCGCTGCCGGAATCCATCGTTCCGGCGTGTGGTAGTCACCGTAAGCGCCGATTCCCCGTCCTCGCATGATTACACCGGGCTGAAGCTTCCGCCCCATCCGGGCAATACTCGCGACAGCGTCCGCCGCCGCTGCCGGCCATCCCATGTCAAAGTCGAAAACATCGATGGGTCCGTAGTTGGTCATCAGTTCACGGACTTGCTCCCGCTCGTGGTCGATGAACGTCTGCCAGCGTCGGGGATCCGACGCCTGGGTGAATTTCGGATCATAGTAATAGTTGAAAGGATCCCAAGCGAATGCCGGATCATGCCAATCGATGTGAGAGTAGTACAGGCCAATACTCATCTTCTTTCTCCGGCCCGCTTCGACGACGGCTTTGACAATATCTTTCCGATACGGACTATCCATAATGCTGTAATTGTTGGTGACGGTTTCAAGGTATTCGCACCCCTGGTTGAACGCTTTCGCCGTCAAACGCGGACATTCCTGGGTGGTTTGGGTCGGCCACATGGAAAACCCTTCGTGGTGTTTGGTTGTAAATGTGAAGAACTTTATCCCCGCGCGCTCGAAGAGATCCATCCAGGAGTCGGGGTTGAAGTCCGTAGGGTTGAAGAATTGCCAAAGGACGTTGTAAATATTCTGGAACTCGCGATTCGCGCCCGCAAGCGCCCACGATTCATGGCTGCCGATGAGGCAATAGAGCCCCCAGTGGATACGTATACCAAATTTCAAATCCTTGAAAGCATCAATGGCATCCTGCGGAGCGTGATGATAACCAGGACTCACGGCTTGCGGGCCCCGGGTCCATGTTTCATTGGCTGCCTTCTCTAATTCCCGATAGTCAGAATTAGCACATGGAGCCGAAGTGTTCCGGCCCGTTACGGACGAATCCATGCCGTATGACTTGCGTGTCCCTCCAATTCCGTTCAATCCTGCTAAGAACGCAATGGACTCACCAAAAAACTTCCTTCGTTGCATGACGATTGACCTCATCTCTTCTAGTTTTCGGGTTGGCGGCATGGCGGGCAGTCGGAGAATACGGAAGACGGCTCTGCGCCAACCATAGATTGATATATCACAAATCTGCTCTCCGTCAAAATTTCAGCTTGCCTGCGGTTGCCTGGTCTGACGCATGAAAGAAGCAGGACAGAAGTCTTTCGCCTTGATGCCCTTGACTTTGGAGCGCCGCGAAAGATAAGGTAAGCATTGGGTGGGAAAAGGCTCTTGACACAGGAACGGAGGAAGAGTAAGCGGCAGCTTTGTGATTTCGCTTGACACCAGACCATGCAAGAGCGTGAAACTCTTTTGAAAAAACGGCCAGGGAGGTTGCGCCGCAATTCAAGTCTGGCGCAACAGGCATATCAGCTCGTGCTCGATCAGATTCTTCGGGGAACTCTCAGACTTGGGACCGTGATTTCCCGGCGAAGTTTAGCCAAACAATTTGGCATGAGTTTGGTGCCGGTGGCCGAAGCTCTCCAACACCTGGAAACGGAAGGCTTACTGGAAAGCCGGCCGCGCGCCGGCACGCGAGTTCGCATTCCGACGCTCGATGAGGTCCGGCAACGGTTTGATGTGAGAGAAGCGCTCGAATGCCAGTCCGCCCGGCTGTGCTCCGAACGGATCACGTTTGAAGAGGGCTTAGAGCTCAAGAGAGCCGCCGGGCACGTGGACGCTCTGTTCGCGCGCGCGGCATCCGAAAACACTGACCGAGACTTCCTTTTCGCCGTCCAGAAGTTTCATGTTGAGCTGCACATGAAGATTGCCATGTATGCCCGTTCCGAGCTTCTCAAGGCGGCCATCGAGAAGAATCACGTGCTGGTTTTTAACTGGATTTACGATACGGCGTCCGACCGGCGTATTTTGCCGCTCAACTTCCATCAGGAGCTGGCAGAAGTGCTTGTCGCCGGTGATCCGCAAAGGGCCGAAACTGCCATGCGCGAGCACGTACAGTTTGGCCTTAAGGCTGTTCTCCAGGCCATCGAGCCCGACCATGGTGACCACTGGCGCCTGAAGCGGAGGCAAAGCCCCGCTTGCCGCGCCGGGGAAGCTTCCAAGGGCCAGATTGCCGGCGCTGGGTGATTATGAAGTGGCCGTGGACATTGGTGGCCGCTGCCCTGCTTTGTGGTTACGGCCAGCCACTTCGAGCGGCGATGCGGTTGCAGGCTCAGGCAAGGGCAACCGAGACGTCGCGCAGCGCCGCTCCGTTGTGTGCGGAGAGACCGAGCGCACCCCCTCTTTCGGCCTCGGTCCTGATCAACTTAGGTGTTTGCTACGCCCGCCACGGACTTTACTCGCAAGCCGCCTTGGCTTACAAGCGGGCGATCAAAATTGATCCGCATTCTATTCCCGCCTGGACGGATCTCGGGCTCGCTTACTTCAAGGCGGGGCAATTTTCTGCCGCTGTGCCCCCGCTCCGCCAGGTATTGGAATATGACCTCCATAGTTTTCAAGCGCGAACGCTCCTGGCGATGTCCTACTACAGCCTGAGCGATTTTGGTCCGGCCAGTCACCAGCTTGAAATTTTAATGAAAGCCGAACCCAACAACTCAACCCTCCAGTATTTGCTTGCGGAAAGCTACTTCCACGCTCACGAAAAAAAGCCCCTCCTGGATTTACTGCATCGGCTGCTTCTGAACTCGCCAAATTCGCCTACCGTCCACATGCTGGTGGGCGAAGCATTAGACCGGCTCGGGCGAACGGCCGAAGCGATCGAACAGATCAAAGCAGCGGAATTGGAAGCGCCCGATGCGCCTGCCATCCATTTTGCGCTGGGTTATCTCTATTGGGAGCAGCGGCGGTTTACGCTTGCCGCGCCCGAATTCCAGCGCGAAATCGACCTTAATGGAAATCGCGCCCAGGCAGAGGCATACCTGGCGGATATATCCATTCGAGGCGGAAGCGCCGCCAAGGCGCGACCTTTGGCTCAAGATGCCGTGCGTGACGATCCGAACTGCCGCCTCGCCTATTACGACCTTGGCGTTATCGATTTCTCGCAAAAAAGATACGCGCAAGCGGAAGGAGAGTTTAAGCGGGCGATCGTTCTCGATCCAAACAGGGCGGACGCTTATTACCGGCTCGCTCAGATCTACCGGTTGGAATCAAAAACCGATCTTGAGAGGCGCATGCTCCAAAAGTTCAGCCAAATCCATGGAGCGCGGAGAGCCACCCTGATGGACGAAATCAGCGGTTCGGTGAGCCGTGAACCCCGTAGCGCGGATGGACGAATTCGGCAAGGTGGAGGCTCCCAGGAAATGAAGTGAGGCGCCCCAGGGCTTCCGAACGTCATTAATTTCCTTCAGGCTCTACGACATGTTGCCCCGCTTGACTTCGAGCTTACCGACTAGCCAATGGCTTCGCTTCTGATATCCCTTCGGGATATGGAAGTCAGACTCACTAAACTCCTTGGCCCTGGCGGTTTGAACGTCCGCAGAAGCGCTTCCACGGCCGTTTTCGCCCGTCTTTGACACGACAACTACTGCAGCCGTATCAGTTATATAACGCAAACTATAGATTATGTTGACAGCAAAATATTTGGCTTGACAGTGCGAAGCTACTGATATATAAGTAACAAATCATTTTCTTCGGGAGGACGCCATGAGCGACAGAAGCATTGTATCGGGGAGGCGAACTGGCACACACGTATGGATGACGCTGGCCGCGCTGACCACCGTGTGGATTGTCCTGTTTGCAAGCGCCATGATCTGCCAGACGACGGCCGGATCGATCTCGGGAACCGTGGTTGACCCACAAGGCCGGGTTATCCCGAATGCGAACGTCACCGCGATCAATCAAGACAAAAACAGTATTTTTAGAACCGTCACGGATGGGCAAGGACACTTCGTCTTTCCGGTTCTACTGCCGGGTCATTATAACGTCACGGTGGAAGCTGAGGGCTTCAAGAAGACTGAAAGGCTGAACCAAGTCCTCAACGCCAATACGGCGCTCCCGCTCGGGGACATCACCTTAACTGTGGGGCAAGTTACGCAGACGATTCAGGTCTCATCTCAAGGGCAACAACTCCAAACCGAAACAGCACAGCTTGGGGAAAGCATTGTCGGCACGCAGGTCCAGAATATCCAAGTCAACGGGCAGTCGCCGCTATTCTTTCTGAGCCTGATACCAGGCGCGGTCGTCCCACCGGGCGAGTTTGTCCAGGACGGCCAGCAGTACGGAAGCATTTACGTCAATGGCTCTCAGGGCAACCAGATGCATGTGACCACGAACGGGGCCAGCAACGAAGATACGGGCGCTAATAGCGGCTGGATGTCTCCGATGAGTCTGGATGCAGTCCAGGAGGTTAACGTTCTCACCACCAACTATCAAGCGCAATACGGCAGGAACGGAGGCGCACAGATCAGCGTGGTATCAAAAAGCGGCACCCCCGAATTCCATGGAAGCGGTTTTGAATATTATCGCGACCAGAGCTTGAACGCGAACACCTGGACCAACAACCTTGTCAACCTTCCCGTCGCTCCTTACCATTACAACGATTATGGATTCAATATCGGAGGCCCGGTTTACATTCCGGGAAGGTTTAACGCGCAGAAGAACAAACTATTCTTCTTCTGGGACGAGGAGTGGCAGGATCAACTCGTGCCGAACGGAGCACAAGATTTGACGGTTCCGACGACCGCGGAACGGCAAGGAGATTTTTCCCAAGCGGTAGACCAGAACGGCAACCCCGTGCTGATTCGAAATCCTTTTTCAGGGTTGCCGTGCAGCCAGACTGACTCGGCCGGTTGTTTTGCGGGCAATAAAATACCGAGTAGCATGTTCTACGGGCCCGGACAAAAACTGTTGAATCTGCTTCCCATGCCGAATGCCGTAAGCGCTTCCCATCCCAGCTACAACTACGTTTCGCAAATATCCGCCCAGCATCCAAGGCGGGAAGACCTGGTGCGGCTCGACTACAATCTGAACGAAAAATGGCACCTTTTCGCCAACGCTCTGCGCGCCGCGGACAGTGAAACGAACCCCTACGGGATCTGGGGGGCGACGAACATTCCCCTGTACAACCTCTACTACACCATTCCCGGCTACCAATACGTACTCAACGTCACGACGGCAATCAGTCCCACCGCCGTCAATGAAATTACGGCAGACGTGGGGCACGACGGTCAATACAACGGGACACCGTACGGCTCCCCGGCCTGGACCCCCGCGGCGACAGGGGTGAACCTTCCCACAATCTATCCGCGCTATGCTGATCTTATGCCGGGATTCCAGTTTGGCGGCACGGAGATCGGGAACAGCCCTGAATTTAGCACGGGGAGCTTTCCGTTTTACAATGCCAACACAACGTACGAGCTTACCGATGACTTCAGCAAGAGTCTAGGCCAGCACTTCCTGAAGGCTGGCATCTATTACGAGAGAAACTGGAAGGTCCAGCCGTCCGGTGCCACCTATGCCGGCTCCTACAACTTCGGCGATAATCCGGACAATCCCCTGGATTCCGGATTTGGTTTCTCCAATGCCCTCTTGGGTGTCTTCAACTCTTTTACCCAAGGCTCGGCGTACGTGCAGGGATGGCCGTGGTATAACGAAGTGGAGTTCTACCTCCAGGACACCTGGAAGGTGCAACGGCGCCTTACGCTTGACTACGGCATCCGCTTTTATTACGCGCAGCCTCCCTTTGATGGCCATGGCCAGATTTCCAATTTCCTCCCGCAGTCCTGGAGCGCGGCCGAGGCTCCACAGCTCCTGGAGCCGCAGCTCGTGAACGGACAGCGAGTCGCCGTGAATCCCGTCACCGGCGCGGTTGAACCCGCGGTGGATATTGGCAGTCTGGCGCCCGGAAGCGGATCGCTGCTGAACGGGCTAGTCACGCTCGGCCAGAATGGGATTAGCGGGGACGTGACCAAGAGTCCAGGCATTCTTCCTGGCCCGCGACTTGGTTTCGCTTATGAGCTGCCTGGACATCAAAACATCGTTTTTCGCGCCGGCGGCGGCGTGTTTTATGACCGTGAAAGAACCGATGCGTACATGAGTAGTTTGCTGGGCAATCCACCGGACACGGAGCAGCCCACGATCAACTACGGGCTCGTTTCCAGCGTGGGTCCGAGTTCCCAGACGCTGCTGGCCCCACCTCCTCTGAACGCGTTTCCCTACACGGCGCAAACCCCTACCATCTACGACTATAGCGCCGGCGTCGAGTCGAAGTTGCCGTGGTCGATGTTGCTGAATGTTTCTTACGTGGGGTCTGTGTCAAACCACATCCTCGACCAATATATTCTGAACCCGGTGCCTTTCGGCGCCGACTTCCTGCCTCAGAATCAGGATCCCACCCTGGTCCAAACTAACCCTGGCGCACTGCTCGGATCGAATGCCATGCTGCCCCAATTCCTTACGAAGTATCGTGGTTTCGGAACCATCGACTTCAATGACTTTGGTGCGAGCTCCAACTACAATTCCTTGCAGGTGTCGCTCAACCGCCGCTTCGCTCCCGGCCTTTTCTTGGGCGTGGCATACACGTGGAGCAAGTGCATGGATATTGAGGACGGTGATCAATCCGAGGTTCGTTGGGACCAATACACCCGCACGGCATTCTACGGTCCTTGCGGTTTCAATCCGACGCAAAACCTCGCCGCCAACTACGTGTACCGGCTTCCGAACGTTCCAACCTCGCTGGGAAGTTTCGATAACCGGGCGAGTCGGGCGATCCTGAATGGGTGGCAACTCTCCGGATTTACGAATTTCGAAAGTGGGCTTCCGTACAGTCCTTCTCTCAACATTTCGGGTATATCCGGGCAAAACATCACCGGGACCCCAGACTGGAATCCAGATTTGCTTTGCGTTGGAAACCCCGAGGCGGGAACCAGCAGCAGTCCGTTCAACCGCATCAATGGGATGGCTTTTGCGGTCCCGCCGGTTGGCAGCATCGGGCTGGGATGCTCGAGGAACGATCTCTGGGGACCGGGAATCAACGATTGGGACATATCATTACAGAAAAACATTCCGATAAAAGAGAGGGCGCATCTCGAGTTGAGAGCCGAAGCGTTCAACGCTTTCAATCACACACAATTCAGCGGCGTGAATAATACCCTTGATTTTTCCGGTTTGACCAATCCGCAGCCCACAAACCTCCCTTACAACTCTGCTGGGAAGCTTGTTAACATCAATGGGTTTGGCACGGTCAATGGGGTGGATCCTCCGCGCGTCTTGCAATTTGTCGTGAAGTTCGTGTTTTGAGCCTGGTTCTTTCCGCCGAGCACGACCCTTTGGGAGGCAAGCTGATGTCCTTGAATAAAGACCGTTCAGGCGCTGAGTCATGGATTCTGGGCATTTGCATCGGAGTAGCGATTGCCATATCAGCCATTCCGTTACCAGCGCCTGCCGCAAGCACCTCGTCCCCAGGGCGGTCCAGCTATTTCCGGCTACGGCTGCGGACTCGGGTCGAAGTTTTCAAGGGCACCAACGCCTTACAAGAGGCCTACTTCCAAAGGACATTTAATGCCCGCACAACAGCCATTGTAATCACCGACATGTGGAACCAACACTGGTGTTCTGAGGCCACCGGCCGCGTGAACCTGCTTGCGGCAAAAATGGAGCCGGTGCTCGAGAGGGCGAGGGCGGCAGGCATCCAGATTATTCACTCGCCTTCGGACACCATGAACTTTTACAAAGATTACCCGCAAAGGCGCCTGATGATCGGGTTGACGCTCGTTGATCCTCCACCCTCCCTCGGACTTACCAGCCCGCCCCTGCCGATCAACGTTTCCGCCGACGGAGGCTGCGGCACACCCGGCGATCATGAGCACCAAGCCTGGACGCGCGAGAATCCTCTGATCAAGATTGCGAAGCAGGATGTGATTTCCGACAGTGGAAAACAAGTTTACAGTTTCATTCACCGGCGGGGCATTAACACTGTCTTTTATGTTGGAGTGCACGCCAATATGTGCATTCTGGATCGTACTTTCGGGGTTAAGCAAATGACGAACTGGGGCATCCACTGCGTGCTGCTGCGGGATCTCACCGACACGATGTACGATCGCAGGGATCCTCCTTACGTCTCGCATGCGGATGGGACAAAACTTGTAATCCAGTACATCGAGCGATACTGGTGCCCGACCGCTCTGAGCGCGGATTTTGTTGCAGCGCTGAAGCCCGTTGGATCAGGGCATCGTTAAACATTTCGGTCTGTGAAGATGGGTTCTTTGAACCGGCTGGAGACCTTTAACCTCTTTCACTATGTCTGATTCGCTGTGCTCGACCCGATGTTACGCCGATGATCGCTTAGCTTGACATCTCTTCCCCTCCGGTTGTTTCAGCACGGGCCGGGCCGTGGGGCGGGGCGCCGTTGGTCCCGCCCGAAGTTTGTGGCTTCCTGAGACAACCAGATAGGCATGAGGTCACTTATCGAGCGAACAGCCCACGCGGGGTCCAAATCGTCGCGACGGTGTGTCGCCACTTTATGAAAAGCCACTCAGCGACTCTTGATCATGATCGCGCAAGGCATGCGCAACCGGTTCCCGGCTCTGATTGAAAACCTTTCAGCAACTTACCCTCTTCCGCGTCCCTCGCCGCTCTTAGTCTGCATTTCTCACCACGCCGCGGGAAGGCCGGGGTTGAAAGCCCGCCCTTCCACTTCGCCACCGGCATATTTCCGCTGCGGTGAGAAATGCAGGCTGGATCGTAATGACTATGGATTCCGCTCGAATCTGAATTTCCATAAGATTTTTTGAAATGGCATCCCGACGTAACTCGAATCTGAGCTGGTTGATGATCTCGCTGGTTTTTCTGGCGACCGCCATTAATTATCTTGACCGCCAGACCCTCTCAGTCGTCGCCCCGGTGCTCATGAGCCGGTTTCACATGAGCGCCGAGGGATATTCACGGGTCATCTTTGCCTTCATGCTGGCTTACACCATCATGAATGCGGTATCAGGACCCTTAATCGACCGCTTAGGAACCCGAGTTGGCTACGCACTTACCACCGCGTGGTGGTCAGTGGCTGCCATGTTACACGCGTTTGCAACAGGGATATGGTCGTTGGCTGTCTACCGTTTTCTGCTTGGGATGGGTGAGGCAGGAAACTGGCCGGGCGGCGTAAAAGTGGTGGCCGAGTGGTTTTCCGTCAAGGAAAGGGCCTTGGCCTCAGGCTTCTTTAACAGTGGGTCGGCTGTCGGCGCCATCGTCGCGCCACCCTTGATCGTTTGGATTGTCTTGAAAGAGGGATGGCGCTATGCCTTTGTGGTTGTGGGGGCTGTGGGCCTTCTTTGGTCCCTCGCGTGGCTCTTCATTTATCGGACGCCGGATGACGTGGATGTGAAGAAGGTCCGTTCGCCTATGCCCATCCGATACTTGTTGCGCACGAGGTTCGTTTGGAGCTTCAGCGTGGCAAAGATTTTCTTGGATCCGGTTTGGTATTTCTATATCTTCTGGTTCCCGGAGTACTTGAAGAGCGCCCGGCATTTCAACCTTGCATCAATAGGGAAATATGCATGGATACCCTTCATGGTGGCAGGCTTTGGGAATTTGCTGGGAGGATGGATGGCTCGGGGTCTCCTTCGGCGCGGCATCACCGTAACCATTGCCCGCAAGGCTGCCGTCACATTCTTCGCTCTTTTGATGGCTTCGGCGATTCCCGCTGTTCTGACGCCCGGGACCGGCGTTGCCATTGCCCTGGTGTCCCTGGCAATGCTGGGCTATACCGGTGTGACTGCGAATATGCTCGCGTTCCCCGCCGATGTGTTTCCGCCAACCGTCGTAGCCACCATTTGGGGAATCGCCAGCATGGGCTCAGGCTTTGGGGGGATGGTCTTTGCCCTTGCAACAGGCTGGGCGGTCCTGCACTATTCGTACATCCCTGTTTTCATTGGGTTCGGCCTGATTCCGATGGTTGCTGTGTCAATTATCTGGCTTGTCCTGGGTCCACTTCGGCCTGTTCCAGCGCCAAGCGAGTCAATGAGCTAGAGAGAGGATTTCCGTTCCGCTGCAGCTTCCGGGGCATGGTGCTGGCGATTTCGAACCGACACTGACGGGTCGGTGCCGGAAGAAAAACTTCATCATCCGGCGAATGAAACGAGTATATTGCCTTTCATGACGTAAGGCGGAAAGTTAAAACTCCACTCGAGGAGTGAATGTGAAGGTTTTACTGCTGAAAGAGTACAAGAAGCTCGAAATCACCGAGATGGCTGAGCCGCAGCTCGGTCCTGATGACGTGTTAGTTCAAGTGAAAGCATGCGGTATTTGTGGAAGCGATATTCATGGGTTCGACGGCAGCACCGGACGCCGCATCCCCCCGCTGGTGATGGGTCACGAGGCTTCCGGTATTGTGTCGAAGCTTGGGGACAACGTGACTGAGTTCCACCCAGGGGACCGGGTTACCTTCGATTCCACAGTTTATTGTGGGAAGTGCTACTTCTGCCGCCGCGGTGAAGTGAATCTTTGCGACAACCGGCAAGTGTTAGGGGTTTCCCCGAGTGAATACCGCCGGCACGGGGCTTTTGCGGAGTATGTCTCCGTTCCCCGGCATATCATTTATCCCATCCCGGATGCTCTCAGCTTCGAACACGCCGCCATGATCGAGCCTGTATCCGTGGCAGTCCACGCCGTCGGGCTGACACCGGTGAGCCTGGGAGACACGGCCGTAGTGGTTGGGAGCGGAATGATCGGGTTGTTGGTGATCCAAGCCCTTCGGCTGGCGGGCTGCAGCCGCGTTATCGCCGTTGACCTGGATGACCACCGGCTCCGCCTTGCCAAGGAGCTTGGCGCTGAGCTTTGTCTCAATGCTCGCAACGTGGACACTCGCGGCGCCGTGCTGGAGTGCACTTCTGGTTTGGGGGCGAACGTGGCCGTGGAGGCCGTAGGAAATACTGAGGCTCTGCAAACGGCCTTGGCGTGCCTCCGCAAAGGCGGAGTCATGACGCTTATTGGCAATCTGTCGCCGAAAGTGGAGCTGCCGCTCCAGGCGGTCGTCACAAGGCAGATCTCCGTGCTTGGATCCTGTGCGTCATGTGGCGAATATCCTGTCTGCATTGATTTGCTGGCTCGGAAAGCCATCCGCGTGGACCCGTTGATTACTGCTGTGGCGCCGCTGACGGAAGGAACGGCATGGTTCCAGCGCTTATACGAGGGCGGCTCGAACGCAATGAAAGTAATTCTAAAGCCCTAGGGAGCCGATATGAACGACAAATTATTTAACCTCTCAGGAAAGGTAGCCATCGTAACCGGCGCCAGCCGTGGACTGGGCCAATATTTCGGCCGGGCGTTAGCAGGGGCCGGGGCAGATTTGGTTATCACCTCGCGCCAACTCGCCTCTTTGGAACCCTTCCGCCGAGAAGTTGAAAGTTTGGGGCGGCGAGCTGTGCCGCTGGAACTCGATGTCAGAAATCATGCGAGCATCCAGAGAATGGCGGAAGGCGCTGAAGCTGCCTACGGGAAAATAGACATTCTGGTCAACAACGCGGGCTGCAATGTGCGCAAACCGGCGCTCGACGTTAGTTGGGACGACTGGAACCTGGTTCTCGATACAAACCTGCGGGGCACGTTCTTCGTGGCCCAAGCCGTTGCCAGGAGAATGATTCCTCACCGGTACGGAAGGATTATCAACATCGGGTCGGTGACCAGCGTTTTTGGTTATGCGGGATTAGCCCCCTACTGCGCCAGTCGAGGAGGAGTTAAGCAACTAACGATGAGTCTGGCCGACGATTGGGGGCCCTATGGCATCACGGTAAACTGCCTGGCGCCCGGGTGGTTCAGAACCAAGCAAAACGAAGTGCTGTATCAAAATCAAAAATGGGTCGAGTATCTCTGCGACCGAATTCCTCTGAAGCGCCCCGGACAGCCTGACGATCTTTCGGGCGCGGTTGTCTTTTTGGCTTCGGATGCCAGCGAATACATCACCGGCCAGACTTTGCTTGTCGACGGCGGAATCACGACAGGCGCCACGAAGGCCGCCATCTCCAGTTCCCCACCTTTGTTGCAGCCGCAAGATTGACGGTCATCCGCTGGGCGCCCATCCAGGAACTGCTTGCGAAACTAACCCTGCTTGGACTGCGGGCACTTCGCGTGACCGGAATCCGGGGTGTTTCCTGATGACGGAGCCCCAGCGCGTACGGTTCACGTGAGGACGGCTGCCCGGCGCTCCGCCGGTACAGAAGTATCGACGGCAGGCTCCGTTCCAGCAGCTCCGCGCGCACGCTCCACAAATCGCCGGACCAGTTCGTCGAGCGAGTCTTTAGGCGTAAAACCGGTCTGAGACGTAAACGCGGTCGTATCGAGAAAAGTGCGTGACTGGGGCAGGCGGCACTCTCCGGGCCGGGGTTGTGCACCGGACCGAACGACAAAGCCGGCTCTGCTGCCCGCATACTTGTTCATAACCTGGACGAGCTCGCGCCAAGTGGCAAACCCGCTCGCCACGTGATACGCGCCCGATTCGCTGATGGATAATGAGTCTGCCACAGCCCTTCCCAGATCCTCTTCCCCGATGAACGAACATCCGAAAGAATCCAGGCTCTGATCGGACTCGAAAACAAAGCTTTGGCCCCCCAGGCATTGTTGATACACGTAAGGCAGCCACTGGCGATCATAACTTCGCTCGCCCGATCCGTACACAAGCGCCGGACGTAAGCTGATTGCGGCGCGGCGATTGCCATTCTTGGGCGTCAGGCGGAGCTGAACTTCGTTCGCTACTTTTCCGAAGTCGTACCACGTCAGTGCATCAAAAGGCTCTGACTCCACGAGCGGTGCGTGGCGTGGAATTCCATAAACCGACGAGCTGCTCATGTAGACGAAATTGCCGTGCTGCCACAAGTCAAGCAGCCGGCCTGTACCCAGAACGTCGTCAATCACGACGGATTCCCGCCGATCGGAGCGCGGGCTCGCACAATGTACGATGTGGTCGCACTCGGAAATCGGCCGGGCGAGGCTGGCGACTCCTTCGAGGTCGCCGACTAACGTCTGGAAGGATTTCAGCTCAACGTCCCGCCGAACCAGAGCAACGACCTCAAAATTGCGGCGCAACAACTCGGCCAACACCGGTCGCCCAATGTTGCCCGTTGCGCCTGTCAAGAGGACTCGCGACATGATCATAAACCTCGTTTCCCGCCTGGAACGGATTGGAAAACACATTTTCGGGCTGAGACTTAAAGATGGCGCCGTGCCCGGAAACGAAGTAGAAATATAGAGCCGTGTCCACCGCAGGGCCTGATCCCCATCGCGTCCAACCCAACTCGGTCTGAAGCCGTCTGCGCGCCAGGGGAATCAGCCGGCGCACGTTCATCGCGTCGTCGGCGAGCTCAGGCGCGATTTGATAGTCGAAGTGATCGGGCATATCGCCGTCGCACGTGATCGGAGTCACCCCGAAAGCTTGAGCGTCACGCAGGATGGGACTGCCAGGAAACAGCTCAAAGCGGTTCAGGTGAAAGGTGGCGTTCCTCGCCGAACCCAGGCTCTCTACCAGGAAATCGACGGATTCTTCCAGGTCGTGCGGGGTATCGCCCGGGAACCCTCCGATCAGGTTCACGTGCATGCCCAGCCCCGCGGCACTCGTTGCGCTGAAGATCCCTCTGACGCGGCAGGAATCGAGACCTTCCACGAACTTTCCCATAAGCTTCTGCATGCGAGGCGAAATGGACTCTAATCCGAACAGGACCTCGTAGCAGCCTGCGGCGCGCATGTTGGCGAACAATTCGGGAGTGTGGCCCAGCTCGAGCTTGCACCGGCAAGACCACGCGAGTTTCAGCCTTCTCGCGGCGACGCCGTGACAGAAGGCCCTAATAGTACTAGGTTAAGTATGATTGACGTTCCTTCGGGTGTCTGTTACAGTCGGGGCATGACACCCGAGACCTTGAAAGCTCTGGATGCTCGCTTGCGAAAGTTTCTCGAAGACCTCACCGAGCCCATGGGGCGAAGTGAGCGGCGCCACTGGGCGGAGGTTTATGTGCGAGGCTTGCTGCTGGATGGCGAG
>JASHON010000204.1 GCA_030041095.1 Terriglobia bacterium | reverse complement strand
CACTCCGGAAGAAGTACTGGTCGATATCGGACAAAAGAGCGAAAGCGCATTGCCGCACAGCGAATTCTTGGGGTTGGACGGCTTGCTAACGGTCGAACCGGGTGACCTGATCGACGTAGAAATCGTCAGCTACGATGAAGATGAAGGCGCGATCAGCCTATCCCATCGCAAAGTGGCCCACCAAAAAGTTTGGGATGAGATCGAAAACGCCTTCCGCAACCAAACTAACGTTCACGGACGGGTGCTCGAGCGGACCAAGGGCGGGCTAACCGTCGATATCGGTGTGCCAGCATTTCTTCCAGGATCGCAGGCGGACGTCCGCCCGCTTCGAAATCCGGAATCGCTCCTGGGTCAGGAGATCGAAGCCAAAATCCTCAAGCTGAGCAAGGCTCGCAACAACGTCGTCTTGAGCCGTAGAGCTGCGTTACAAGAAGATCTCATTGCCAAGAAGGCGAAGCTTCTTGAAGACCTGAAAGAAGGTGCCGTGCTGGAAGGAAAGGTGAAAAGCATCACTGATTATGGCGCCTTCGTTGACTTGGGCGGCATGGACGGTCTTCTTCACATTACCGACCTTGCCTGGGGTAGAGTTTCGCAAACCTCCGATGTGGTTCAGGCAGGCCAGACCGTGCGCGTCAGAGTGCTGAAATACGACCCCGAGAAGGGGAGAGTTTCTCTAGGAATTAAACAACTCACGCCGGACCCGTGGGAGCACGTGCAAACGGCGTACTGCGCCGGACAGAGATGCCGCGGCCGCGTGGTGAGCTTGACGGATTACGGCGCCTTCATCGAGCTCGAACCCGGCATTGAAGGGTTGGTCCACGTTTCCGAAATGGCTTGGGGCCGCCGGCTGAAGCATCCATCCCGCGTCGTCCAGGTGGGAGATATTGTAGAGGTGGTCATTCTCGAGGTTCATGCAGATCAGCGCCGGATCTCACTCAGTCTCAAGCAAGCCCTGCCAGACCCATGGACGACCGCCGGTGAGCGCTACAGCGCGGGCATGTCCGTTGAGGGCCGTGTTCGCAATCTCACTGAATTCGGGGCGTTCGTAGAGCTTGAGGATGGAATTGATGCTTTGATCCACGTCTCGGATCTTTCGTGGAGCAAGAGCGTCAAGCATCCATCCGAAGTTCTGCGAAAAGGCCAGAAGGTTCAAGGCCAAATACTCAGCGTTGACGCCGCCAGGCGCCGCATTTCAATGGGCCTCAAACAGCTTCAGGCCGATGCCTGGGAAGATTTCTTTTCTCAGAACCAGGTGGGATCCTTCGTGCGGGGTAAAGTCGTTCGCATCGCGCCCTTCGGAGCGTTCGTCGCTCTGGACGAAGGGATCGAAGGGCTGTGCCACAATTCGGAGATGGGGCCGAAGAGAGGGACGGAGCAGAACACAGCACTAGCAGTCGGAGACGAATGTGAGTTCCGAGTGATCAAGCTCGATCCGGTGGAGAGACGTATTGGCTTAAGTTTGAACTTCGAAGCCCAGCATGGCCCGACGGCTGTGGCCGAAGTTCCGGGGAACGCCAGTCTCGAAGCAAGCGTGCAACAGGCGGCTGCGGCGCGCAGCATGGGCGCCGTCGAGCCTTCTTCTGAGTTGCCAATGGCCAAAGCAGACCCTTAAGCGAAGTTTTGCCCTTTACAGACGAACTGCTTGCAGGCGGGACTCCGATCGCCTGTGACAGGGGTGTGATCGAAAATCCCTTGGGGCAGAATCGTGCAGCGTGAGCGGGTCATCGTTGACGGTTCGAGGGGAAAACGCCCATCCGAAGATTGAATTCGGGGGTCTTGTCTTTCACTTGTTCTGCCGGCAGATCGCGGGGCGCTTTCGAACGCCTGGTGTGGTCCCATCTCGGAATCTCAAGCGAGGAGCGAAACATGACGAAAGCTGATCTCATAGAAGATGTCTCAAAAGCTGCGGATATGAGCCGGAAAGACTCCGAGCTGATCGTCGATACGGTTTTCGAAAGTATTGTCCAGTCACTGCGTTCGGGCGAGAAAATTGAGATTCGAGGATTCGGCAGTTTCCGCACTCGCGAGCGCAACTCACGTGTGGGCCGCAATCCAAAAACTGGCGCCCGCGTCGAAGTCCCCGCCAAGCGTATCCCGTACTTCAAGCCCAGCAAAGAGCTGAAAGACGTGGTCAACGGCGGATCGGCCAGGTCAGTGCCGTCGCCGCCCGAGGAAGCGCCGCCGGATGCACCGGCTCCTGTTTAATGGATCATCTTTGGAGTCCATGGCGGTTCCGTTACGTCAGCCAGTCGCCGCAGACGGATGAGTGCGCCTTCTGCGAATTAGCGCGGCAGGATCCAGGGCTGGATCCCACGCGCTACGTCCTATTTCGTGCCCGGCACAACTTTGTTTTTCTTAACCTTTATCCCTACACAACGGGGCACCTTCTCGTGGCGCCCTATGCTCACGTCGCCAGCCTGAACGGCTTGGAAAGCGAGACATTGTGCGAAATGATTTCGCTTGCCCGGCAGGCCGAAGAGGTGCTGGGGGCGGTTTATCACGCCGAAGGATATAACTTGGGCATGAACCTCGGTCGGTGCGCGGGCGCCGGCCTGGCCGATCACCTGCATCTTCATTTTCTGCCGCGCTGGGTCGGTGATTCCAGTTTTGTCTCAGTCGTAGGGGAAACGCGCGTCATCCCGGAAGATCTTGCTACCACTTACGATAAGCTGGCTCCGCTTTTCAGGAACGCGTGAAGGGAATGCCATTAATCCTCGCCTCCGCCTCGCCACGCCGCCAGGAGCTGCTCAAGAACGCTGGGATCAGCTTCCGCCTGTGCCCCGTGAAGATTGATGAGGCACGCCGCAGCGGAGAGAGCGGGATAGAATACGTCCGCAGGATGGCCAGCGAGAAAGCGTTGAGCGCCGGCGGGCGCGCGCCCAGGCAATGGCTGGTGCTCGGAGCAGACACTGTCGTCGAGAGCGACGGACAGATTCTCGGGAAACCGCTGGACCGCGCGGATGCCATCCGCATGCTGCGCCTGCTCTCCGGTACGACCCATTTCGTACTTACCGGGTTCTGCCTCGTCCGGGCGCCCAACTCAGTCGAACTGGCGCAGCACGAGTCAACACAAGTGGAGTTTCGTCCGCTCGACGACGAAGAAATTATGAGCTATGTCGCCAGCGGAGAACCCTTCGATAAGGCTGGCGCTTACGGAATACAAGGACTGGCATCCAAGTTCGTGAGGAAGGTCAACGGTTGCTTCTTCAACGTGGTAGGATTGCCTGTCTCCGCCGTCTACGAGGCCCTGAAGAGCCTGGAAGGCCGCAAGTAAGCCGGCGCTGTCCCTCACCGGACTTACTGAATTTCGCATTTTAGAGTGACGCACCCCCAATCGAGCGCCGCCGTCCTGGCCGCATTTTTCAAGGCTGGCAAAATGCCGGGGCTACGCTAAGCGTCGCTCTATTCTGCGAGCTTGAGTATTGTTCTTTCGAACTGTCCGAGTGGAACTTCATCGAATCTTCTCTTGTCCGTAATCGTTCCTTAACTCGCGCTTGTGATTCTCACCTCAAAAGGTCGTGGAAAGGGACCCGGCTCGGGACCGTGCACCTCCTCTCCGAAGGGCTTCGGGTTGCCCCCCCGACAGTCGCGCCTTCGGCGCGTGGACCGGGCGGGTCTCGCCCACGGCGGTCAAGTTGCCGTTCTGCTGCTCTTGCGGCTGGAAATCCACGCTATTGAGATATGTAAAAATAGCGCAGCTTGGGAGACGGTCTGCGGATAGGTTTGATCCGCATCATGTCACCTTAGTTAACATGAATTCAGCGAGTTATGGTAAGATGGGTGATCTCGGTCCGGCAGTGGTCTGCGGCGTGCTGGTACGCTTCAAGGGAATTGGAGTGTGTAAGGGCAGCTTTGTCAGCCAGCAATTCTTTGCCGGCAGTAGAGGTTTGCCCGGATTCGTTAGGGTCGCAGGTGGCTCCGGTTAGTAATCCGGTCGAATGTTCGAACGCGGAGATCGTGGCAGATGATTCGCCGCAGACTGAACACCATCAATTTCTCGCTTCGCGTCATTACATTTCTCCTGCCTGTCCTCGCATTCGGTCTCGCCGCTTATCTGAGGTTCTTTTCAGGGCTCATTCCGCTTCGAACCGGCCAGGTTAGGATTTCCGACTATATCGGGCTCCTCTTTTTCACCACCGTAGTTTGGGCCATTGTCGCAGATCATTACCGCTTGTTCCGTTTTGACCGAATTCACCGCGCGTCAAGCTCGGTCCGCAACATCTTTTGCGTTTGCTGCGTCACTTACGTTGCGGTGATGAGTGCGACGTTTTTTTACCGTTCCGTCAGTTATTCCAGGCTCTTCGTCACGATCAGCGCGGCGATGCTCTTTCTCCTGTCCGTACTTGCGGAGGACGGATTAAGAGCTTTATTCAGGAGTGCGAGAACCCATGCTGGCAGTATGGCGCAAGTCCTGATCGTCGGGGCAGACCAGTTTGCGGTGGATACGGCGCAAACTCTCCTGAAATGGATGCCGCTGCCCACGCGAATCGCTGCCTACGTTCGCCTACCCGGCCAGCAATCGGCGACTGCGGCGATTCCAGTGATCGATTTGTGTGACGTGCCCCAAACTCCGTGGATGCATAACCTGGATGATGTGGTTCTTGCTCTGCCCACCTCTCAGTTCTCCGGGATACCTGCCATCATGAGCCAGATGGAGCGGCTCTGCGTTCCTGTGCGGGTTGTGCTGGATTTGGGGAAGAACGTCTCCGTGAGGGAGATTCTGTTCGAATTCGGAGGCCTGCGCCTGCTTGATCTTCGGGCCAGCCCTTCCGAGTCCGCTGTCTATCTTGTGGTGAAACGGTCGTTTGATTTGATTTGTTCGGCTTTGGGAACCGTTCTGCTCAGCCCTTTAATGGCGCTGGTCGCGATCGCCGTCTGGCTCAGTTCGCCCGGTCCCGTTCTGTTCGTGCAGGAAAGAGTGGGCCTGAATGGCCGGCTTTTCCGGATGTACAAGTTCCGTACCATGGAATGGGGTAATTCCACAGAAAGCGAGATTCGGTGGACGACGGAGGATGACCCGCGAAGAACGCCGTTGGGCTCCTTCTTGCGGAGAACCAACCTGGATGAGCTGCCACAGCTTTTCAACGTTCTTAAGGGCGACATGAGCCTTGTGGGTCCGCGCCCGGAGCGGCCCCACTTTGTGGAAAAGTTCCTGGCGGATGTGGCGCAATACAACACTCGCCATTTCCTCAAAGTTGGAATGACCGGCTGGGCACAGGTCAATGGATGGCGGGGGGACACATCCATCGCGCGCCGCGTCGAACATGATATCTATTACCTCCGCAATTGGAGCCTTGCCCTCGACCTCAAGATCATTTGCCTGACCTTATTCCGGTCGTTCGCGGCGAATAAGAACGCTTACTGACAGATTGCTGAAACCTTGGGAGTTGCGGCTTATGAAGGGTGTCATACTTGCCGGCGGCACAGGGTCGCGTCTCTATCCTCTTACCCGGGTGACCAATAAGCATCTGCTGCCTGTTTACGACAGGCCCATGATTTTCTATCCGATTGAGACCCTCGTAGAGGGCGGAATCCGGGATATCCTCCTCGTGACCGGCGGACAGAGTGCCGGAGATTTCTTGCGGCTGCTCGGGAATGGAAAGGATTTTGGGCTTAAACACATCAATTATACGTACCAGGAAGGCGAAGGGGGCATTGCCGATGCACTTCGGCTTGCAGAATACTTTGTGGATGCGGAGCCTGTTTGCGTCGTTCTCGGAGATAACATCATCGAAGGAAACATACGGAAGGTTTGCGACGCGTTCCGCAGCAATCCGTCCGGCGCACACATACTTCTGAAGCAGGTTCCGGACCCGCAACGCTTTGGCGTGCCGGTGCTCGACGGCAACAAAGTGGTTCGCATCGAAGAAAAACCGGCTGAGCCCGCTTCACCCTACGCGGTGACCGGAATTTATTTCTATGATCCGTCTGTTTTCGACCGCATCCGGACGCTCAAGCCATCTGCGCGCGGGGAGTTGGAAATCACCGACGTCAATAATTCGTATATCCGCGATGGCAAGCTAGGCTACAGCATTCTAGACGGGTGGTGGACGGATGCCGGGACGTTCGAGTCGCTCCTGCGAGCTAACAACCTGGTGGCGGAAAGCCAGGCGCGCCGGCTCGACAAGGGGGTTTCCGCCGGCCCGGAGTGCGCACGAGCAGAGCGTTGAAATGTCGGGCGATGACGAGGAGGTGTGAATCAGCATCGGCCAGCCACAAGTGACGCCAACCGCCATTCCCGGCGTGCTCATCGTCAAGCCGGCAAAACACCTTGACCAGCGCGGTTTTTTTTCGGAAACTTACCACAAGCAGGCGCTGGAGGCGGTGGGTGTGCGCCTGGATTTTGTGCAGGATAATCACTCGTACTCTGCCGATAAGGGCGTGGTACGGGGCATTCACTTTCAGACGCCTCCGTTCGCCCAGGCCAAGCTCGTCCGCGTGGTTCGAGGCGCGGCGTTCGATGTTGCGGTTGACTTGCGGAGGGGCTCACCAACGTTTGGCCGGCACGTCAGCGTCCGGTTGAGCGTAGATGAGTGGAACCAGGTTCTTATCCCTGTAGGATGTGGGCATGGCTTCTGCACCCTGGAACCGAACACGGAAATCATCTATAAGGTCACGGCCTACTATGCGCGGGAGTCTGACCGTGGAATTCTTTGGAACGATCCCGATCTGGGCATCGACTGGCCGGTTTCGCCACACCAGGCCATCATCTCCGAGAAGGATCTGCGGTTGCCACGCCTCAGTGAATCGCCTGACCTCTTCGAATGACTCCAGCCGCAGAAGGAGCCAGCCGGCTTGAAAATTCTGGTCACGGGCGGAGCTGGTTTCATCGGATCGAACTTCGTCCGCCACTTTCTCCAAAACCGTCCTGACGATGCCGTTCTCAACCTCGACAAATTGACGTATGCGGGGAACCTCGAAAACCTCGATAGCCTGCGAAGCGTTTCTCGATACGATTTTCTCCGTGGAGACGTCTCCGACGCGGACTTCATCCGATCGGTCTTCGAGAAACCGTTCGACGCGGTTGTCCATTTTGCTGCTGAGACGCACGTGGACCGAAGCATTGCTGGCGGCCGGGAATTCATTGAATCCAACGTATTGGGAACGTACGCTCTGCTTGACGCGGCGCGCAGGGCACGTGTGCAGCGTTTCATCCACGTGAGCACGGACGAAGTTTATGGAAGCCTGCAGCCGGGGGAAACTGCTCACGAGAATAGCCCGTTACAGCCCAACAGCCCTTACGCGGCCAGCAAGGCTTCGTCGGACCTCGTGGCGCGCAGTTTCTGGAGCACGTACCGGTTCCCCGTCATTACCACGCGCTGCTCCAACAACTACGGCCCCTGCCAGTTTCCCGAAAAGCTTATCCCGTTAATGATTACGCGTGCCCTGCGGGATGAGAAACTGCCGGTCTACGGCGACGGACTCAACGAACGTGATTGGATTTTCGTGGAAGATCATTGCCGTGCCATCGAGACCCTCCTCACCTCCGGCCGGCCGGGCGAAGTTTATAATATTGGTTTTGGCGAGCCGGTCGCAAACTTGGAAATTGTGCGCGCGCTGCTCCGCAGTTTGAATAAGCCCGAGTCGCTGGTTGAATTCGTCGCGGACCGGCCCGGCCACGATCGCCGCTACGCCCTTGACACACGTAAAATCCGGGCTGAAACGGAATGGAAGCCTGCTGTGGGTCTCGCGGAGGGCCTTGCACGCACCGTCGAGTGGTATCTTAGCCATCCAGGGTGGGTGGAGCGTGTGACCAGTGGGGAGTATCTGAATTACTACGACAAGTTTTACACCCGGCGCCGCGCCACCCTTGCAGAGATATGAGGATCCTGGTTCTCGGGGCCGGCGGCCAGTTGGGCTCGGAATTCTTCCGCTTGCCTTCTTCGGAAACTGCGGGAATGGAAATCGTTCCTGCCGGCCGGCAGCAGCTTGACGTTTCGAACCTTCAAGCGATCGAGCCGTTTCTGGCCGGCATTCGCTTCGACGTGCTGATCAATTGCACGTGCTATAACCGGGTGGATGATGCCGAATCGCATGTCTCCGAGGCTTTCACGCTCAATGCCCAGGCGCCGCGCCGCATGGCGAGCGCGTGCAAGCAACAAGGAGCGCGGCTCGTGCATGTGAGCACGGACTACGTTTTCGACGGCTGCCAGTCCCGCCCCTACCTGGAGACGGATGCGCCGTCGCCTCTGAACGTTTACGGTGCGTCGAAGCTGCTCGGGGAAAATTGGGTTCGGCACGAATACGCTGAAGGCAGTTTGATTCCGCGGGTGGCTTCGCTCTTCGGCGTGGCGGGAGCCAGCGGAAAGGGAGGAAATTTCATCGAGACAATCCTTCGGGCGGCACGGGAAACAGGGGAGGTTCGCGTGGTGCAGGATATAACGATGTCACCCACAAGCGCCACGGATGCCGCGCGGGTTATTCTCGCCCTGGTAAGAGCCGGCGCTGCGCCAGGCATCTATCACGTCGTCAACTCTGGAGAGCCGACATGGTTTCAGTTTGCGCGGGAGATCGTCCAGCAAGTTGGTTTGCCCGCTTCCGTGTTACCGATCACGGCTCGGGAGTTTCCGGGTAAGGCCATTCGGCCGCGTTACAGCGCGCTGAATCACCAGAAGGCTCAAAGACTGTCTGGTCCAATTCCTTCGTGGCAGGACGCGCTGCTTCGCTACTTGCGTGCTAAGGGCTATGTTCAATGAGCATCAGGGACCGTATGACCAAATCTACTGATTCGACCATGAAGAAGATTGCGGAGATCGTCCTCTCCGTGGTCATTATTGGCGTCACGCTCGCGTTCGGAGGCGTGCAGCCGATTGCGTATTCCTTGATGGAAATTGCGATCTTCGCCACCGCTCTCGCCGTCTTGATTCATCAAGTGCGGGCTGGAAGAATCGGTTTGCCCGTACCGCTCTGGGCGTCGCTATTCGCGCTCTGGGTTGTGCTGGAGTTGGTCCCGTTGCCGCTACCGTGGTTGTCTCGGATCGACCCTGCGCGCATACTTCCCGCCGCGTTGCGAACTTTGCAGCACCGCGCCACGGCGTGGGTTCCCATCACTCTTTATCCTCACGCCACGCTGATATACCTGATGAAGTTTCTGGCTTATCTGGCAGCGTTCATCCTTGCCGCCTGGGTATACGACTCCCAGCAGAAGAAGGCGCTGCTGATCCGTGTGCTCATTTTCCTCGGCCTGTTTGAAGCCGCCTACGGCATCGTGCAATATCTCGCCCACTGGCAACAGATCTTTTGGATGAAAAAGGTGTATTACACCAGCATGGGCACGGGCACCTACATCAATCACAACCACTTTGCCGGCTTCATGGAGCTGACATTTCCCTTCATGCTGGCGTTGGTGTTTTACCACTATCAGATTTGGCAGGACGGGCGGCGGCGCGGCCCGGCGCGTGTGCCTGCGGCAACCACGAGTGCCGCTGGAGTTCAGGCGTTGTTTTACTCATTCCTCCTCGTGGTGGCCATCATCGGCGTCATCTTCTCAAAATCGCGCGCAGGAATCATGGGAACGGTGTTTGTCGTAGTTTTTCTCGCCATTCTCGCGCAGCTCAAGACCCGGCGAAAAGTGTGGGCCATCGGGCTCGCGGCTTTCGTTCTGGTGGCCGTTGCCTATGGGCTGTGGATCGGTCTGAACCCGGTGGTCGCTCGCTTCGAAATGTTCCGCGGCGGAGTGAGTTATCTGGAAACCGAAGGCCGGCTCTCATTCTGGAAAGCCACGCTCGCCATGATTCACGATTATCCGCTCACAGGGATCGGCCTTGGAACTTATGTCTACGGCTTTCCGCACTACCAGACTTATTTTCTAAATTTCCTACTCACCCATGCGCACAACGATTATGTGGAAATCGCCTCCGAAACCGGCGTTCCGGGAGTTCTGCTCCTTTTCGTTCCGATCATTGTCCTGCTGGCGCGAATGATTCATGCCTTCATCACAGATGTGCGCCGTTACCGTACTTCCGTCATTCTTGGATGTATTGGTGGCACGGCCGCGCTCCTCATCCACAGCGCCGTAGACTTCAATCTCCGCATCCCCGCGAACGCACTCGTTTTTGCCGTTGTGTTGGGAATTGGCTACAAGGCCGCGTGCCTCGAGCGCCGCAGTGAGGCGCATCCTCTCGCGGACAATCGTCACCAAACGGCCGCCACCAAGCGGTAGTTTACTGCGAAACAAACTTTCCTGAACCCTTCCAGCAGTTAACCTCCTTGAAACAAAGCTTCTGGGTCGCGGTGCGGCGACTCGAGATGTGTATTGCCCTATTTATGACTGGCACGAGTCGCGCCCGGAGGTGGGCGGATGGCGTCTGTCCTTCCAGGTCGATCATGCCGCTCTCCAACCCTGGGTTTGCAACCACTCGTGTAGTACCCCACGTGGGTCATACGGACTGCTCGCTGCAAGCCCCGGAAATGCAAGCTGATATCGCTCGCTTTGGCAGTTTCGCAGTAAACTGCCGCTAGAAGTGCCTTCGAGAAGTGCGAAAATGAGGTTTTTCGCCAACCAGAAATCAATAACTCACACGTGCAGGATGGCAGAAAGTGGAATGGTCGGATACGCCCTTGGCAATGCTTCAAAGATAAGTAACATCTTCTTCAGTTCCCTCGGGATCGAGCCGCGCGTGCTTCCAGAGTGGAGATAACACGTTGACCAGGCAGGGGTGCTGATTTCGCAGACAGTGGGCTTCGGATGGCGAGTAGGACGAGCGCACAGACGGCAACGGCGAAGAAAAGCACGAAGTAGGCAATCACTCGCCGCTTCTCGGACACCCCACGCCGCCTCCATTCCTGCAACTGGGTTTCGCTCATGATCGATCCGGATTGGGCGGCGCTGACGTTCATCATCTTCTCCAGATTACCCAGCAACGTGTTCGAGCAGATCTTGCGCATAAGGGCTTTCGACATTACTGATGCTCGCAATGAGCTGGCTGTTTTCCGCCACTCGTAAATTTGATGTAAAGGACTGCCGCTGAGTTGCGGAATCATTCGATGGCAAACCCGCTGAGGCTTGCTTTCATCCAAAGGCTTGTAGAGAGATAATAAGATTACAGGGCAAGGCGCGGACTGAGATCATGAATCAGCGGAGAGCCGGAAGTTGCGTAGCGCGATGGTTGGGGCTTGTCGTTGCCTCGGCGGTGGCTATGACGCTCAGTCTGGCTGTGGCGCGAGGGCAGCAAAAACCCTCGCAAAACACGGCTGGGTCATCAACTCCTACCGCCCAGCAGGGGAGCGCGCAACATGCAGGCGTAGCCGCAAAGCCGGGATCTGATCCGGACGTTGAGTCGCTTCCCAAAGCACTCGCCCGCATTCACGTTCAGTCCTCGCTGGTAGTGGCTCCTGTCACCGTGCTGGATCGGAAGGGAAACTTCGTCCAGGACTTGACTAAGGATGATTTCCGAGTACTCGACAACGGTGTCCCGCAGCAGATCACCGAGTTTACGCAGCAAGTTCAGCCCGTTGCTTTGGCGGTTGTGGTTCAGAATAACTACTCCGTCCAGCCTCTCTTAAGCCAAGTGCGTCCGCTGGGCCCGGAATTTTCAGGATTGCTGGTAGGAGCGCAAGGCGCCGCGGCCGTGCTCGAATTTGCGGATCGTGTCACTGTCCTTCAACCGTTTACGAACAGTCCCTTAGCGATCAAGCTGGCCTTCACGAAGATTCATGCTACGGGTTCGAAAGCCCGCCTTAACGATGCGCTCGCCCAGGCCATTCTGATGCTTTCGCAGCGGCCGAGTAGTCAGAAGCGGATTATCGTAGTGTTTTCGGAAGGGTATGACCACGGCAGCGAGACGAAGAAAGACGAAATCATTCAGGCAGCGGCAAACGCCGATGTCACGATGTACGGGCTTCGTTTCGATCCAACGGAGGTGTTGCTTCGTCGGCAGGATGCTCCGGTGAATCCAACGACGCTCTACAATGCGGAGGCTTTACCCGGTCTGCCTGGGCAGCCGCACACGCCAACTTCTACACAGATTTATAACACTCCCTCATATGTGTCCCCCCTGGATCTCGCCGCAAAGAGCGCCACGGCAGCGCGGGCGGCGCGCCCAAAGGCCAAGAGTTTAACAGCGCACTACTGCATGATGACAGGCGGAGCGGATTTCTCCCACTGGTTTGAGCGCGGACTTCAGAATCAGCTTCAGCGTATAGCCCTGACGGTGAACAGCCAGTACGTGCTCGCTTACATGCCCACCACCCTGAGAAAGCCGGGTTTCCACCAACTGAGGGTTATGGTCCTGGATCCGGGATTGAGGGTCCGGACGCGCGCAGGCTATTTCACAGGAGCAACGACTCCTGCCCAGACGAAGACCGCTGCTAAAGTAAAAACCACCGCCAAAATGAAGAAAGAGGAAGTGAACAAGCTGAAGCAACAGTGAGAGAGAAGACGGCCCTTCAGTCGAATCCGCGGTAGTCCCACACTTGAATTCGCTTGCCAGTATCAAGCTCAAGTAGCGCGAGGTAGGGGCGCATTTCGTCAGGTTGGACCATAAAAACCGCCGCATGGATGCGACGATCCTTCCTGAAGAGAACGGTGAAGAACAGATTTTTCTTCCTGCCTGAGCCCGACGGTTTTATTTTCCACTGGAGTTTCATTTTGCGCACCGCCTTGCTGAGCTCGGGGCGGTACTCCATATGGGTGATGGAGCGGAACGGGATGGTGATTGACCCGGCTGAGCACCGGAACGTCATCGCCGTCGAAGAGACATCGAGTTGCCCCCCACAATCATAGGGCATGGTTTCCGTTCCGCCCGAGTAGATGAAAGCTGGGGACACCGCCGCGTGCACCGGCCACGGCGCCAGCAGCAGCGGTCCGGTCAATATGAGGAACGTTGTAATCGCTACTCTGGTAGCGCAGGTTTTCCCTTTCATAATGTATGATCGTCCGACTCAAGAATAACTTGCGCCACGGCGTACAGTTCCGTGTGAGAGAGCGACACCTGCGCACGCTTGACGCCTAACTCCATGGCTAATTCCTTCGCGCGTCCGTTCAGCGCCAACTCCGGTTTCCCACTAGGCAAGTGGGTAACCTCAACGTCGAGCCATCGAATACCTTCCCTCCAACCCGTGCCCAACGCCTTGAACACGGCCTCCTTAGCGGCGAAACTGGCCGCGTATCGTTCCGAGGCGTTCCTAAACCGCTGGCAATAGTTTACCTCTGCCGGTGTGTAAATCCGGTCCTTGAAATGTGCTCCGTAGCGATCGATGCTTTCCCTGATTCTACACACATCCGCGATATCAATGCCCGTTCCGACAATCATTTTGCACCGTACCGAATGCGCTCCGCCCCTGTTTATCGAAGCGGTCCTTGGAGTTCCTCCGTCGTCGTTTCTTATGCAGTGATCATACCACGGGGAGGCCGTAGAAGCGCACCTGTTTCGGCAAGTTAGTTTCGGTTCGCCATCTTGCGCGCTGCCGCCAGGAGCAGTTGGCGAGCGGACTCATTGAGGTTTGGAACTGCCTTCGTCAAATCTCTCAAGAAAACCTCATCCTTCACATGCTTGGACTTGGCGATGATGTCCTGGAGCGCCGCGAGGAGGGCGGGGTCCGGGGCTGAGAAGGAAACGCCGTTGGTATAAAAGAGCCCGTACAGGGGAATCTCGAGCGCGTCAGCCAAGCGTTGGAGCGTTTCAACTGACGGGAGCCGTCCACCATTCTCGATGCGGGAAATGTGCGAGTTCAAGAGGCCACTCCGCAGCGCGACGGCTCGCTGCGACAGCCCTTTCTGTAGCCGAATTGTGCGCAGCCTTTGCCCTAACGTCTTCAAAAGACGTGACTTGGCATGGTAGCTCCTTCTTTGTCGAGGCATAGGTCCAGTTACCATCTTGGAACGATGGAGCGCGTCGCTCCATAGCACGTTGGTACTGGTACCGTTTGAACCTGTGCCGGGCCTAATTGGGATCCTGTGCGAGTTTGCTCATCAGGCTCGCCATATTCTTGATGCAAAGTTGCGGGTCAATACCGTTGGCACGAAGCTGGGAGGAAAACACCGAGAGGTGGTTCTGAAAGAACTGTTCGCCCATAGACGATTGACCGGCGGCTGAATAATCCGCCGTCAGCGTCTGAAGCAGGCGAAGAGAACGATTCCTTGGTATTTTCCATCGTGCAAGATCTCTCTGAAGAACACGGCTGACGTACGGCGTGAAATGGCTGGTTTGGTCTAAAATCTTTCCGTCCCGATAAGTATAGATTGATATGACGTCGGCGATATCCTGCTGCGCGCCGCATCCGGTTTGGTAAGGACGGCGGACGACAAAGTCGTGAGCGCGTCCGTGGTTCAAGCTGAGGATTTCCAGACCTTTGAAAGGCATGCCGCCCAAACCCTCGATCGTGCCCAGGACCCTCACTGAACTCTCGCCAAGCTCAATGACCGTCACCGCGGTGCAGCAGTGGTCGCCGCCAGTATATTGGCCCAGCAGAACGTCTGGCTTGCCGTCTCCTGTCAGGTCCCGGCTGTAAAGAGGGTAGCCGCCTGTGCGCGGGTTGGGAATACCGTGAATGCCAGCGTAGTCGTAAAGCTTCGACCACGGCGACACGGACGTCTCCACGGAATCCACTTTATAAACAGGTTTGTTGTTTGAATCGAAAATAACGAAACGGTAGTTTGCAAACACCAGCGGTGAGGGAGCGGCACGGTATAGCGCGGCGCGAAAACCCCTCCCCAACGAATATTGCTTCACCAGCTCATATCCGGGCAATTCCGGGATCTGGCCCCTCAAACCCGCCGTTTGTAAAACAAATTCCTCGGCAGAGGATGCCATGTTTTCGAGCACGGCCGGATTCCATTTCTTCTGAATGGCGAGAAACACCAGAACCACGAATACCGTTATGGCAACGGAGATGATGCTCTCGCCCTTGTGCATGAGCGGTTATCCCACCGGCCCCTCACAACAGTATGATGCGTGCGAGCGTCATTCGTAGCGCAAGGCCTCAATGGGATTGAGGCGCGCTGCCTTCGTAGCCGGCCAAAGCCCGAAGAATAGACCTACGCCCACTGAAACAATCAGCGCAACAATCACCGCCCACGCCGGAACACCTGTCGGCAATCTTGGAAAAGCCAGGCGCATCGCGAGCGCCCCGACATAGCCAACGGCGATCCCGACAATCCCTCCCAACCCGGTCAGGGTCATGGCCTCCAGAAGGAACTGCCAGGAGATGTCGCTTTGCCGGGCTCCAATGGCCTTCCGGACGCCAATCTCCCGTGTGCGCTCCGTAACAGAAACCAACATGATGTTCATAACGCCAATGCCGCCGATCAGCAGCCCGATTGAAGAAATCACAATCATGACTAGAGCCAGGGTGGCGATCATCTCGTTGAATTCCCTCACAAACATCTGCGCCGTCGCCGTGCCGAAGCTGTTCGGCTGCCCCGCCTTATCACCGCGAAGCCGTCTCAGGACGCCAATGACTTCATCCCGGGCCTGCTCGAGTCTGCCCGGAAGGGCTTTTGCAATGATGAAATTATCTTGAAGCCCCGGATAGATCTCATGATAAGTGTCGTATGGAATGAACATGATCCGGTTATCACCGGTATCCACCAGGAATTCCTTGCGTTCCGCAAGCACACCAATCACCTGAAAGACGTGGCCGGCGATGATGATGTTCTTGCCGACTGGATCCTCGTTCGGAAACAAGGTCTTAGCGATGTCAGAACCAATGTCGACCACGCTTCGGCGATGCCAGTTATCGATCTCCGTATAACCCCGGCCTTCGGCGACCGAAATGTCAAGCATGCCAAAGATGTCGGGCAGATCGCCGGCCAGGTTCGCATCTACCATCTGCTCGGACTTATATTTCACAATGGGCGGCGTCTGCATGAAGTTGACCAGCTCGGGGATGGCATCTTCGAGGTCAGGACATTCCCGGCGCAGGGCCATCGCGTCCTCATACGTCAACGGCTTTCGACGACGCATTTCCGAAGTCCACTGAACGTTGATTCCAATGGGAAACTTGTCGATGTAGATATTCCGCGTTCCGTACTGCGTCGCGATGCCGGTGATGCTGGATTCGAGCCCGACCAGGATCGAGCCCACCAGGATGATGGTTGCGACACCGATCAGCACGCCCAATATGGTCAGTGCAGAACGGAACTTGTGCGTGCGCAGCGTGTCCAGCGCCAGTGTGAGATTCTCCCCAATGTTTCTCCGCACTTTTCGCATTTCCCGTATCGAGCTATCCACCTCTTATCCCTCCCACCGCAATGCCTCGATAGGGTCGAGGTGCGCAGCCTTGCTGGCTGGATAAACTCCAAAGACCAGGCCGACCAGAGTGGATAGGATCAGGCCCACCACAACGCCGGTGACCGAAAGCGTGGCAGGAAGAACAAGAACCCGGACGAGGGCAGTGAGGGCCGCCGCGATGAGGATGCCGAGGACGCCGCCGCACACAGCAATCGTCGTGGATTCCATGACGAACTGCATCTGAATGTCTCGCCTGCGCGCTCCGAGCGATTTCCGCAAGCCGATTTCCTGGTACCGCTCCGTAACGCTGGCCAGCATGATGTTCATGATCACAATTCCGCCGATGACCATGAACACCGCGACCAGGCCGATGCTTCCTCCGAAAATAGCGCCCGTAAACTCGTGCCACGCAGACATGATTCCTTCCCCGGTGTTGATGCCGAACGTGTCGGACTCATGATAGGTGAGACGGCGCTCCATTCGGAGCAACTCGCGCGTTTCGCCTTCGAGCTCTTGCATCTGAGTCACGTTCCAGGCGGAAACGAAAATGTTGAGCTGCGGCTGCACCATGAAAACTTTCTGGAAAGTCGAAAGGGGAATTTGAATGAAATCGTCTTCGGTGGTATTCGTGGAGCTTCCCACCACCTTCGCCACTCCAATAACACGGAACGGCTGGCCGCCTACGAACAAAGTGTGGCCCAGGGGGTCGACGCCCGGGAACAGAGTGGTGAGCACGTAGTGGCCGATGAAGCAAACCATGGATCGGTGTTCCTCATCCGTCGTGTTGAAGTACCGGCCATAAGCCACTTGCTGCTGCCCGATATCCACCAAACTCGGTGTCGCACCAGTCAACACCACCTCATCAACCTTGTGCGTCTGGTAATGCGCAGAGGGTTGGGGATCCAGGTTTGCCGCAGCCGCCAGGAATTTGTAGCCTACCAAGTGGTGTTGCAGGAAGGCATACTCGCGCATGAGCGGCGCCTTGTTGCGGCGAGCCTCTTTGAGAGTCTCCTTGGTGGACTGGGCCCAGCGAAACTGCGAGACGATGAACGTGTTCGCACCGAAGCTGGCAAACCGCTTCGCAATGAACAGATTGATGCCGTTCACAACCGACATCACCAGGATCAGCGTCGCGGTCGAAATCACCACACCCAGAAGCGTCAGGAACGAACGAAGCTTATGGGCACGAAGCTCGCGGAGCGCGATTCCGAACGCTTCACGCGCTGCATACCAAAGGCTGGCGCGGCGGGTGTGGCGTGTTGCTTGAGTTGCGGGTGAAGCCGGCGTTGTCATTTCAACCTACTGCCGCCGCTCGTCTTGCGCGATCTTGCCGTCGCGAATGTGAATGATGCGGTGGGCCCGCGCGGCAATGTCGTGCTCGTGCGTCACCAGGATGATCGTGTTGCCGCTTTGATGCAAGCGATCGAACAAGGCCATAATCTCAAGACCCGTGGCCGTGTCCAGGTTGCCCGTAGGCTCATCCGCCAGGATCAGGGAAGGCCGGTTCACCAACGCGCGGGCAATGGCGACCCGTTGCCGCTGGCCGCCAGAAAGCTCGTTGGGACGGTGCATCATCCGCGAGGCCAGCTCCACCTTCTCAAGCGCTTCCTTCGCGCGCTCCAGCCGTTCGGCCGCTGAAGTACCGCTATAGATCAGCGGTAACTCCACATTGTGCAGCGCCGTGGAACGTCCCAAGAGATTGAACGTTTGAAAAACGAATCCGATTTCCTTATTGCGAATGTAGGCCAGCTCGTCATCCGAAAGCTCGCTCACCCGGCGGCCGTTCAGCCAATACTCGCCTCGTGTCGGAGTATCCAGGCAACCAATCAGATTCATCAACGTTGATTTTCCCGAGCCTGAAGGGCCCATGATGGCCACATAATCTCCTCGCAAGATCTCGAACGAGAGGCCCGAGAGCGCGTGGACTTCCGCATCACCCATTTCGTAGGTCTTCCATAGGTCCTGGGTGTGAATCAGAATGCTGTCTTGCGGCACGTATTCCGCTCGGGCACCGGACGCGGCAATTTCCAATCCCATGGTCAAATCCCTTCTCGAAGACGCGGCTCAGGGGTGAATGGCGGGAGGCAGTGGGTATACGACAAGGGCCTCATCCAGAAGCAAAGAGTGGGCGCGTCGCGCTTGGTCACCCCCTGCCGCCGGTGACCAGGCACTAATCACTCCCATTATCTCCGGTTTGCGGCGGCGGAGTGTTATCAATCCGGATCTTCGTTCCGCTTCGCAGTGACCGGAGCGCCGCATAGCTTCCCGTAACAATCACCTCGCCCGGCTTGACCCCTGATAACGCCTGAACGTTCATTTGACCCATGACTCCGGTCTTGACTGGCACGAAGATCGCGCGGCTGTTGCGGATTACAAACACACCCTGAACGTCCTGGCTGTCAGGATTCAGTCCGGCAGGTTCGTTGGAATTGTTTGCCTGGGGAATCGATGCGGCAAGAACTTTGCCATTTAATGCCTTTTTGCTGTCCGCAAGTTCCTGGCGCGTTCGCACCGCAAGCGCTTGAATAGGTATGCTAACCGTCTGTTTTGCGGTCGCTGTGACAATGTCCGCTGTGGCTGAGAGGCCGGGGCGCAACATACTGGGAGGGTCGATCAGGCGGACTTTCACGTCGAATTGCTTCGCCTCATTATTGCTTCCCGAGCTGCCCGTTGTGGTTTCGCCTGTGGTGCTGTTCAACGCCGTTTGCCCGATCTCGCCCACCACGCCGTGAAAGACCTTGCCCGGCAACGCATCGATGGTTACATAAGCATGCTGCCCCTTCTTGATGCTGGCAATGTCCGTTTCGTCCACCATGACGTCGGCATCTATCACGGATAGATCCGAAACCTGGAAAAGGAGACTCCCCGTGGCGTTTTGGATGCCGGGCACGACGTTCTCTCCCACGTGCACGGGAAGATCGGTGATGATGCCGGGATAGGGTGAGGTGTAAATGGTCTGGTTCCTGATATCAATGTCGCGAAGGAGCGAGGCCTGGTTCTGAGCTACTTGAGCCGCTGCCATGTCGCGGGTGTTCTTCGCCTGCCGGTACTGTGCCTGGGCCTGCGCCAACTTGGCTTGGGACGACTGAACGGTGGCTTGGGAGACGCGGAAATTGCTGTAGCGCGTGTCAAAATCCTGCTTGGAAAGAAGGCTGTCTTTGAGGAGTTCCAGTCCGCGCTGGTAAGCCAGTTTGTTCTGCGCGAGTTGCGCCTCGGATTGGTTCAGGTCCGCCTGGGCCGTTTTGATGGCTGCGGCATAAGACGCCACAGACGCTTCGTCGGACTCCAGTGTCGCTTGCGAAGCCTTCAGTGCAGCGCGTTGGGCATCCACATCCGCCTGCTGCTGGGTATCCTGTATCCGCAGCAGCACTTGACCCTGCTTCACAACGGCCCCTTCCTGAACGTAAATATCTGTTACCTTCCCCATGTTGTTTGCATTCACATTGGCGTAGTTTTTCGGTTCTATCTGGCCGGAGGCCGTAACAAAAGCCGTCAGGCTCCGGCGCGTCACTTCACCGCTTTGAACCACAACCTGACCGCGACGGCTCCATACAATTCCGCCGATGGCGAGCGCCAGGAACGCCAGGATGCCACAAACAATCAGCAGATTCTTCTTCCAAGGCTTCATTCGATATCCCTCCGTGAGCCTGCCGGCCGCGACCATGCGGCTTTCGCCTGAATTCGAAGCCGCCTTCGCCAATTCCTAACCTCTAGTCGCGTAAAGGAGTTACGACCCGTCGAGGGCGACGCAGACTCGCGCAAACTTCCCCTGCCCCTACATATACGTCTCAGATCAACGGAATGTTCCCCATAATTCGATGGCCGCAACCGGTGGAGAACCAGACGACCGGTCGGGAGACACGCAAGGGCGCGGAAGAGAAGAAATGACTCCATTAAGCTATCCTTTGGGCAACCAACCATTGACCTCGCCGCGCTTCTCTACTTGATTCTACCTCCTGCGCCTTCGGCAGGGAAAATGGACCGTCGTGAGGAGTAAGCTTTGCGATGTCGCAGACAGCCTGCGCCGCATCACGAGAAGAGGCGAGCCATTTTTCATGTCTACGAAGGCGGACGCCAGAAGGCGCTTTAGATGAACAACGGCGCCAGGACGAGCGTGATCGTGCTGAGAAGCTTGATGAGGATATGAAGTGAAGGTCCTGCAGTGTCTTTGAACGGATCACCGACGGTGTCGCCGACTACGGCCGCCTTGTGCGCTTCGGACGCCTTGCCGCCAAGCTCTCCAGTCTCGATCCACTTCTTGGCATTGTCCCACGCACCGCCCCCATTGTTCATCAGCGTGGCCATGAGTATGCCTACCACCGTGCCTACCATCAAGAGCGCCGCCACCGATTCGGCGCTCACTTCAGGCCCATACATTCCATTGAAGAAGCGAAAGACGATGCCCACCATGGCCGGCATGCCGACGGCGAGCACGCCCGGCGGCACCATCGCGCGCAAAGACCCCGCGGTGACGATATCGACGCAGGCGCGATAATCCGGCTTGCCCGTTCCCTCCATGATGCACTTATTTTCGCGAAACTGGCGGCGAACTTCTTCAATGACATACTCGGAGGACTTACCCACAGCCCGGATCGCGAGAGAGCTAAACATAAACACCAGCATTGCGCCGAGGAGCGCGCCGGCAAACACTGGAACGATCGTAATGTCCACCACGCGATGGAAGAGGGGAACCAATTCCCGGACGCGGTCAAGGTAGGCGTTGAAAAGCAGAAAAGCAGCCAGCGCCGCGCTGCCGATCGCGTATCCCTTGGTCAGGGCCTTGGTGGTGTTGCCAACAGAGTCCAAGCGGTCTGTTCGCGCGCGCACGGCCTCCGGCTGCTGGGACATTTCCACCACTCCACCGGCGTTGTCCGTGATCGGGCCGAAAGTGTCCATGGCAAGAATGTATGCCGCCGACGATAGCATTCCCATGGTGGCAATGGCAGTGCCGTAAAAACCACCCGCGCTGGTGTGGCCCAACGCACGGTAGCCAAAGTAGTAACTGACGAGAAGCGCCACACAGATTGTAATGACCGGCAATCCCGTGCATTCCATCCCGACGGAAAGCCCGGTGATGATATTGGTGGCGGAGCCCGTTCTGGAGCTTCTGGCAATCGTTTGCACCGGGCGATAGCGGGATTCCGTGTAGTATTGAGTGATCCACACGAAGGCGTAACTGGTCAGGATGCCCACCACGCCTGCGGCAAACAGCCACAAATTGCCGTGCAGCAGCCATCGCACGGCTACGTAGAAAAAGCCGGTTGCCAGCACAGAAGTGATCAGGTAGCCCCGATTGAGCGCCGTCATGGGATCCTCGTCTTCACGCATCCGCACGCTCATGATGCCCACAATGCTCGCAATGAGCCCGAAGGCGCAAGCCACGAGTGGAAACAATATCCCTTCTACGCCAAACCGCTTGGCGAGAGCCACGCCGAGGATCAACGCGCCAATGTTTTCTGCTGCGGTTGATTCGAATAAATCAGCGCCGCGCCCCGCGCAGTCGCCGACGTTGTCGCCTACCAGGTCCGCAATGACAGCCGGATTGCGTGGGTCGTCTTCCGGAATCCCCGCTTCCACCTTTCCCACCAGGTCCGCTCCCACGTCCGCTGCCTTTGTATAAATCCCGCCTCCCAATTGAGCGAAAAGGGCGACCAAACTTGCGCCGAACGCGAATCCTACCATCTGGTCCGGAACCATGGTCGGGTGCGCCAAGCCGCCGTAAAGCCAGAAGAGCAACCCCATGCCAAGCAATGCGGTCGAAATCACCGTCAGCCCCGAAACTGCCCCGCCCCGCAACGCGGTTTTCAGGGCCCCATTCATACTGGTTCTTGCGGCGCTGGCGGTTCGGATGTTCGCCCGAATCGATATGAACATTCCGATGAATCCGGCCAGACCGGAGCATGCCGAGCCCAGCAAAAATGCCACGGCGGTCTTCCAGGCGGTATTGATTCCCGAATGCAGATACAACAGGAACAAAGCCACGAAAATGAGGGCCGCGATGAAATAGATGGACTTGTACTGCCGTCTGAGAAAAGCTTCTGCCCCTTCCTTGATGGCATCGGATATGGCTCGCATCTCCTCGGTGCCCGTATCCTGAGCCAACAACCAGCGCGCCAACAACGCAACGAAGATCAGCGTCAGCGCGCTGATCCCTACAATGAAAACAAGAGTATGGCTACTCATGGGCTTGGCCTCTTAATCGTGAATTACCCCCCCCAACCCCAAGCGAGACCGCAAGCGGCCGGAGCACGACGTTTCGTGAGGAATTAATATGAGCGAGCGCAAGGTTCCTTGTGTCGCAAGGCATAATTAGCATGGAATCGTTGCCCAGGTCAAGAATCGCAGGTTTGCAATCGTGAAGTTCGAAAGCTAGAATAGGCATTACGCGCTCGCGGCTCGGGAGCGGTGAATTGTTTTCCCAAAGGCTGGAGAAGGATATTCTGCCTCGGGCTGCACGTATGAATAACGTCACGGCAATTTACCCCGGATCGTTCGATCCAACTACAAATGGGCACGTGGACCTCATCCGGCGGGGGAGCCGGCTTTTCCACTCTCTGATCGTGGCTGTGCTGACCAACCTGGAGAAGAAGCCGCTCTTCAGCTTGCGCGATCGCGTTGAAATGCTGCGGGAAGTGACCCGCGGGATGAGCAACGTTTCGGTGGAGACATTCAGCGGTCTCCTCATCGATTACGCACGGCGCCGTAAAGCGCGAGCGATTCTTCGGGGGTTGCGGGCATTTTCGGATTACGAATACGAGCTGCGCATGGCCCTCGTCAACAGGAAACTCGAGCCGGAGCTCGAGACTGTCTTCCTGATGCCCACGGAATCTTATGCCTACGTTAGCTCGCGCCTTGTGAAGGAGATTGCTCAGCTCGGCGGTCCGATCGGAGGATTGGTTCCTCCGCCCATTGAGAAGAAATTACGTCTGAAGTTCGGGCGCCGGTGAGCGTAAAGGAGGTCGAGGCCAGTGCTGCCTGTGACCGGGGCAGAACCCGAATTGAAGTTGTCCGCGCCGGTCGCCGTTTGCCTTGACCTTCGTTCTCGTAATCTTCAACAGAGGCTATGACGATGAGATTGTCAGAACGAGTCAGCAGGATTTCCGTTTCCCCCACAACCGCCGTCATGCAGGCGGCTGTCAAGCTCCAGGCCAGCGGCGTCGATGTGGTAGATTTTGGCGCGGGAGAGCCGGATTTTTCGACGCCTGAAAACATCAAGGACGCAGCCATTGAGGCCATTCACCGGAATTTTACCAAGTACACCCCTACGGGCGGCATCCGCGAGTTGAAGGAAGCCATTGTGGAGCGGCACGCCCGGGATTTTGGGTCCGCGTACTCCGCGGAAGAATGTCTGGTGACGGTAGGGGGCAAGCAGGCGATCTTTGAAGCCGCCGCTGCCCTGGTGAATCATAGGGATGAAGTCATTCTTCCCATCCCGTACTGGGTTTCGTTCATCGATATCGCGAATTACTCGGGAGGAAAGGTGGTTCCGGTTGAGACGCGGGAAAGCGAGGGATTCGCACTCCGGGCGGAAGCGGTCGAGAAGCTGATCTCGCCGAAGACGCGCCTGCTCGTTGTCAACTCTCCGAACAACCCCACGGGCGCCGTGATCCCTCCAGAAGAAATGACGAAGCTGCTGTCTCTGGCCGAACGTCACGGCTTTGTGTTGCTGTCGGACGAATGTTATTGCCACTTCCTCTACGACGGCCGCCCGCGTTTTTCCCTTGGCTCCTCAAAGAACCGCGACAACTTGCTGATCGTAGGATCGCTTTCCAAAACTTACGCCATGACGGGATGGCGCGTGGGCTACGCTCTGGGTTCGGCGGCACTACTGGGCGCGATGCTCAAGCTTCAGAGCCATTCTACTTCCAACCCCACATCGATTTCACAAAAGGCGGCCGTCGAAGCGTTGCGCGGCCCACAGGACTCGATTGCGCGGATGTTGGCGGAATACGATCGTCGGCGGCAGAGGATTGTTGCGGGACTCCGCGCGATCCCGGGAGTGCACTGTGGCATGCCGGAGGGCGCCTTTTACGTTTATCCTAACGTGGGCCAGATTCTCGAAGCGATGGGTGTCGAAGATTCAACGCTGTTGGCCGGACGGTTGATCGATGAAGCGCGAGTGGCGCTCGTTCCCGGACCTGCTTTCGGGACTCGAGAACACGTCCGCATTTCGTACGCTACTTCGCAGGACCGGATCGACGAAGGTCTGCGAAGGCTGTCAACTTTCATCTCGAAGCTTTCTCCCGCTTATGCTCAAGCTCGATAGCCCCCTTCAGCTTTCGCCTCCCTTCAAGGCCAAGGTTTGGGGACGGCATGATCTGAGCCCGCTTTACGCGGACTTCTGGACGACGCGCCGGGGAAAGACGGTCCACACCCAGCGTTCGAAGGCGAAAAGCGCTGAGAGTGAGCCTATTGGTGAAGTTTGGCTGACCGGGGACGACGCGGTCATCCTCAATGGGCCAGTCGCTGGGTTGAGTTTGGGCGAGGCTTGCCGGCAATTTGGGCCTGAGCTCACGGGCAATCAACGCCAGCCGGACCGCTTTCCGATCCTTGCCAAGTTCATCTTTACGAGTGAATGGCTCTCAGTCCAGGTTCATCCCGATGACGAGTTCGCGCGCGAGCATGAAGGCGGATCGAACGGAAAGTGTGAGATGTGGTACATCCTGGAAACTCAGGGTGATGCAGAGTTCCTCTTAGGGCTAAACCCAGGCGCCACGCTGAGCGCGTTGCGAGCGGCATTGGCAAAGGGATCGTCACGCTCACTGCTTCAGTCGTTCCGCCCGAGGGTGGGAGAATCGATATTTCTTCCGCCCGGCACGGTCCACGCGCTCGGTCCCGGTTTGACCCTGTTTGAAGCCGAGGAAAACTCAGACGTCACCTACCGATTGGATGATTTCGGGAGGGTTGGGCTGGATGGCAAGCCGCGGCCCTTGCATCTCGAGAAGGGGCTCGCCGTGACGCGGCTCGATGCCCCGGCGCACCGGGCGTTTGACGCACCCGAGCTGCAGGAACCCTTTGGCCGGCGCCGTTTGGTAGTGGCGTGCCCATTTTTTGCTGTGGAGCTTCTGGAGCTTGTGAAGGTGGGAACGTTTGGTGGCACTCGCTCCAGGGTGGAAGCGCTGTGTGTTGCGACGGGTGAGGGTCGAGTAGAAACGGCGGCGGGCTGGATCGCTTATCGCTCGGGAGATATTTGGTTGATTCCACCCGCTACTTCCGGCTACCGGATTGCGCCGGAAGAGCCAAGCAGCATTCTGAAGTTCTATGTGCCGGATCTTGAAGAAGACTTTCGCAAGCCTCTGACGCGCGCGGGACGTAGCGCCGTCGAAATCTCCAAGGTTGTCTTCGAGTGAATATGAGTCTGGCTTGGAAGCCGGGGCAGTCTGGCTCGCGCGTCGATTCCGAGCATGTGTTTGCCGTGATCCTGGCGGGAGGGAGCGGCACGCGATTCTGGCCCCTCAGCCGGCGTGCGCGCCCCAAGCAGTTGTTGGATTTTTGGGGAGGGCCTTCCCTGTTAGCTCAAACTGCCCGGCGCATTCAAGGGTTGATTTCGCCGGAGCGCACCTACGTGGTGACCAACTCCCTGATCCATGAATCGGTGCGGCGCAATCTTGCGGACGTGCCGGCCGTCCAGATTCTGGCGGAGCCCGCCAGCCGGAATACCGCGCCGGCGATCGGGCTGGCAGCCTTTGAGATTGCTCGTCGCGATCCGGAAGCGATTATGGTGGTCCTGCCCTCAGACCACTTTATCACTAAACCGGGCGTGTTTCGGCAGGCGGTCACGGCAGCTTGCGAGCTGGCATGCAACGAGCCGGTTTCCGTCGTCATCGGGATTACTCCTTCGCGGCCGGAGACGGGTTATGGCTACATCCGGTTGGCTCAGCAAGTGGCGCGAAGGGGCCGACTGGCGGTTTATGCAGTTCGTAAGTTCACGGAAAAACCCGGCGCTGCTGCCGCGCGGCGCTACGTTCAATCGGGTCAATATCTTTGGAACGCCGGCCTGTTCATCTGGCGTGCTTCCACCGTCATTCGCCATCTGGAACGGTTTCAGCCGCGGATGGCTGCCACGCTTCGGAGAATTTCCGACGCGGGCGGAATTCGCGCCGTGCGCGAGCTCAACCGCTTTTACCCTCGTCTCGATAACATTTCCATCGACTATGCGTTGATGGAAAAAATACCCGCCATTTATGCAGTCGCCGCGGATCTCGGCTGGAGCGACGTCGGGAGCTGGGCTGCCGTCTTTGATCTCTCTCGAAAAGACGCCGATGGAAATTCCCGGTCGGGTCCGGGACTCTCGATTGATTCGCGCAGAAACATGGTTTACGCGCCGGAAAAGTTTGTCGCTCTCGTAGGTGTGGAGAATTTGGTGATCGTTGAGTCGCATGACGCGCTGCTCGTTTGTTCTCAGGACCGGTCGCAGGACGTGGGCAAAGTGGCGCGTGAGCTCGAAAGCCGGCGGATGACCCCTTTGATTTAGATGGCTCCAGGAATCAAATTTGGAACCGATGGCTGGCGCGGCCTTATCGGCGAGGACTTCAATATTGCGAACGTGCGTGCGGTAGCGAGGGCGGTCGCGGCATATCTGCGCGCACGACGCAAAGCGCGCCCCGGCGTGGTGGTCGGCTACGACATGCGCTTCCTTTCTGAAGAGAGCGCGCGCTGGGCTGCGGAAACGCTTGCTGCAGACGGAATTCCCGTGTTCCTCGGCGCCGCACCGGCCCCAACGCCTGCCGTCAGCCTTGCCGTTGTCTCTAACCACGCCGCCGCCGGACTCATGGTGACCGCCAGTCATAATCCGTATCGTTGGAATGGCATCAAGATCAAGGCTGATTATGGCGGCTCAGCATCGCCTGCCATCGTTCAGGCCATCGAGCAGAACGTCCGGTTTAGCGCGAAAACGGCCGGAAACGCGCGCAAACCCGCCGCGATCCGGCAAATGGACTTTGTCACGCCTTATCTCGAAAAGATCCGATCGCTCGTCGACCTTGGAGGAATTCGTGATTCCGGATTTCGCTTTGCCATCGATCCGATGTACGGCGCGGGGCGCGGACTGCTGGTTCGGCTTTTTAGAGACGTGGGCATTGCCTGCGCGGAGATTCACGGCGAGCACAATCCGCTCTTTCCCGGTCTTAACCCTGAGCCGATTGATCCGCATGTGGCTGGCCTGCGCCAGGCCGTGACCGCGGGCGGCTTTGATGCGGGCTTTGCAACGGATGGAGATGCGGATCGAGTGGGTGCGCTCGACCGTTCCGGAGTTTTTATCGATTCCCACAAGATATTCTCACTCCTGCTTAAGCATCTCGTGGAGGGGCGTGGCCAGCGCGGGGAAGTCGTGCGTACTTTCTCGACGACGCAAATGATCGATAAAATCGCTCGCAAGCACGCTCTGCACGTGCACGTCACGCCTATTGGATTCAAATATGTTTGCGAGCTGATGCTCAGCCGCAACGTCTTGATCGGCGGAGAGGAAAGTGGCGGCATCGCCCTTGCGGGCCACTTGCCTGAGCGCGACGGCATCTTGATTTCGTTGTTGCTCGCCGAACTGATGGCGGAAAGATCCAAAACTCTGGGTGAGCTGGTTCGGGAGCTCGAACAGGAATACGGCCCCCATTACTACGGCCGCGTCGATTTGGAAATCAGCCGAAACGCCATCGAGCGAACGCTGCGGCTTGCGAAAACGCGAAAGGTCGCCCGGCTTGCTGGCAAGCCGGTGATCGCCACAGAATGCCTCGACGGGGTTAAGATGCTATTCGGTGATTCTGCGTGGCTGTTGGTTCGCGCGTCGGGAACGGAAAACCTGCTTCGCCTTTACGCCGAGGGCGCTTCACCGGAACAAGTGAAACTGATGCTCGCTGAGATGACCGGGATGGCGCAGAGCCAGTAACCAACGGTCAGGGATTCGATGCCTTCCGAACTCCTTCCAGCACGCCGTTGACGAATTCAACGGACTCGCCGGTAGAAAACCGCCGGGCCAGATCCAACGCTTCATTGATCACGACGGCGGGTGGGTTTTGCGGCACGTGGAACAGCTCGAAGACGGCGAGGCGGAGGATGCTCCGGTCAACGGCAGCCATGCGTTTGAGGCGCCAGTGCTCGGACTGAGCTTGCAGTCGCTCGTCGATGGCGGCCGCAGCCTCAACCGTTCCCTCAAACAGCTCGCGCGCAAAGCGGGCCGTTTCCGGGTGCAGCTTGCGGCCAGCCAGAAACGTGGCGACCACCCGGTCCGGCGGATCACCGCCCTGCTCCCACTGAAATAACATTTGCAGCGCGAGCTCGCGAGCCTTTCTTCGTGAGGGCATAAGGGCCGGGTCTATGGTGACGAGTGATCGGCGCCGGGCAGGCGCCCTGTGCAAACCGCTTGGATGCTTGAAGACACTGGAACGCGGGGCCTGAGTGTTACCCGCCGAGGAATTTGGCCGGCCGTTTTTCGAGGAAGGCGCGCGTGCCTTCTTTCATGTCTTCGGTCGCACAGGACAGGCTGAAGAGAGAGGCTTCAAGATTCAGCCCCTCTGCCAGCGTCGTCTCCATTCCATGGTTTACGGCGTCCAGGGCATACTTCGCCGCCGATGGCGCGTTTGCCAGGATCTTACGCGCCAGCGCATCGGCCGCCGGAATCAACTCGGATTCCGCCACCACCTGGTTTACCAGGCCAATGCGGTATGCTTCCTGAGCCGTTATCATCTCGCCCGTCAGAATCAGCTCGAGGGCTCGCCCTTTACCCACGAGGCGCGGCAGCCGCTGCGAGCCACCGTAGCCGGGAATGATTCCAAGTTTGACCTCCGGCTGGCCGAAGCGTGCGCCCTCCGCGGCCACGCGGAGCGTGCACGCCATCGCCAACTCGCACCCGCCTCCCAGCGCGTAGCCGCGCACGGCGGCGATGACGGGTTTGCCAAGGTTCTCGATGAGGCCGAACACTCGCTGGCCAAGCCGCGAAATCTCCATCCCGGTTGCGGGCGTGGATGCTGCCAGTTCCCCGACATCCGCTCCCGCAACAAATGCCTTCTCGCCCGATCCAGTCAGGATCACGGCCCTCACCCCGGAATCCCTCTGAACCGCCTCGAAACATTCTTTCAACTCGTTCATCACCGTCCGATTGAGGGCGTTGAGTTTCTCCGGACGGTTGATCGTGACGGTTGCGAGCCCTTCGTGCTCCCGGTAAAGCAACGTTTGGAATTTCATGCTGCCCTTAGACAAGCGAATTCGGCTTCGGGTTCTGAGGATCGGCGTAATCGTAGAACCCTTTGCCTGATTTCCTTCCGTGTAAGCCGGCCAGCACCATTCGCTTCAGCAGCGGCGGCGGTGCAAACCGTTTCTCCCGATACTCGTTAAATAGAATCTCCGCAATGTAGTAGGTCGTATCGTTTCCGACAAAATCCAGAAGAGTGAGAGGGCCCATGGGATGGTTGCAGCCAAGCCTCATGCCCTGGTCGATGTCTTCGATATTTCCAACGCCTTCTTCGAGCGCACGCACCGCGTCCAAAAGATACGGAACGAGGAGGCGATTGACGATGAACCCCGCGCGGTCCCTTGCCAAAATGGGGACTTTGCGCAAGCGGCGTCCAAAGGCGAGCGCGACCTGCACCACGCGCGAATCCGTCAGAACCGTCGGCACCACTTCAACCAGCTTCATCAACGGAACGGGGTTAAAGAAATGCAGGCCCAGGAACTGCGGCGCTCTCCTGACTGCGGCCACGAGCTCAGTTACGGAAAGAGAGGAAGTGTTCGTCGCAAAAATCGCTTCGCTTTTGACCGTTCGATCCAACTCAGCGAATAGAGATTTCTTGCGCTCGAGGTTCTCGACGATCGCCTCGATCACCAAATCGCAATCCGTGAATTCCGTCAGCTCGAGCGCGGGACGCAAGCGGCTTTTCGCGCGAGCTTTTTCCTCCTCGCTCAGCTTGCCCTTCTCGACCAGCTTGCCGAGGGATTTCTCGATGCCCGCCAACCCCTTCTCCAGCGCCTCCCGGGAGACGTCGAAAACCACGGTCGGGAATCCGGACATCCCGCAAACTTGAGCGATGCCCGAACCCATAAGTCCGCAACCCGCCACCCCCACCGTGCGAATCTCCATCCAGCGCCCCGCCGTTTCAGGTGTTGCAGTCTCGCTCGCCACTGGCTCGATCTCCCGCGCCCCGAAACACCCCGAGAGTTGACAGGATAGTCCCGTTTTGTTAGATTTTCAAAGGCGTTGGATTAACGACCATTCGCTGCCGCTTCTTCTTCAACCCGAGATCGCAAATCCAGACCCCAGATGATTGATCCGGCTTTCATCCGCAATTTTTGTATTGTGGCCCATATCGATCACGGCAAGTCTACGCTCGCCGACCGCCTTCTGGAGCTTACCGGCGCGCTTTCGAAGCGTGAAATGTCCGAACAGGTTCTTGATTCCATGGACCTCGAGCGGGAGCGCGGCATCACGATTAAAGCTCATGCCGTGCGCCTGACGTATAACGCGCAAGATGGTCATGCATACCAGCTCAACCTGATCGATACTCCGGGACATGTGGACTTCTCTTACGAGGTTTCGCGGAGCCTCTCCGCATGCGAAGGCGCGCTTCTTGTGGTGGACGCTTCGCAAGGCGTCGAAGCGCAAACGCTGGCCAACGCTCAGCTTGCTCTCCACAACAAGCTCGAAGTGATTCCCGTGATCAACAAAATCGATCTGCCCGGCGCGGACGTAGAGATGACTCGCCAGCAGATTGAAAACGCCCTCGCCCTGGATTCGCACGACGCGCTGTTGATCAGCGCCAAGCAGGGGACGGGCATAGCCGGCGTTCTGGAAGCGGTCGTTCGGCGCATTCCGGGTCCCAAAGGTTCCAGCCGGTCGCCCTTGCGAGCGCTGATCTTCGATTCATGGTACGACAGCTATCGGGGCGTAATCGTGCTCGCCCGCGTTGTGGATGGCGCGCTCCGGCGAGGCCTGCGAATCCGGCTGTGGTCTAACGGCCAGGTCTATACCGTCGAAGACCTGGGTGTGCTTACACCCAAGCCGGTTGCCGTGGAGGAGCTCGGCGCCGGGGAAGCCGGATTTATTATCGCCAACATCAAGCGCGTTTCCGACACTCAGATCGGCGATACCATCACTGCCGATGACCGCCCATCGTTGGACCCGCTGCCGGGTTTCGAGGAAATCAAGCCGATGGTCTTTGCGGGTCTCTACCCTGTGGAAGCGAACGAGTACGAAGGGCTGCGCGACGCGCTCGAAAAGCTGAGGCTCAACGATTCATCCTTCTTCTACGAGCCGGAAAACTCCACCGCCTTGGGCTTCGGTTTCCGCTGTGGCTTTCTCGGCCTGTTACACATGGAAATCATCCAGGAGCGTCTCGAGCGCGAATTCAACCTGAACTTGATTACCACCGCCCCCAGCGTTCGGTACCGCATCACTTCCAAGGCTGGCGAAGTCCTGAGTGTGGATACGCCGAGCAGGTTTCCCACCGCGGGAGAGATTGCTCGAATTGAGGAGCCGGTCATCACGGCCTTGATTTTCACGCAGGATGAATTCCTCGGCGGCATCCTGAAATTGCTCGAAGAGAAGCGAGGGGTGCAGAAAGGCTTCGAGTACGTCTCGGCCAAGCGCGTCCTGCTGACTTATGAATTGCCCCTGAATGAAATTGTGCTCGATTTTTACGACCGGCTGAAAAGTGCCTCGCGCGGCTACGCGTCACTCGATTACCATCTCTCGGGCTACTGGGATTCCGATCTGGTTAAAGTGGATTTGCTGGTGGCAGGCGAGCCGGTGGACGCTCTCTCGTTCGTCTGTCATCGCGACCAGGCGTACGAGCGCGCCCGGTCGTTGTGCGAGAAGATGCGAAAACTGATTCCCCGGCAGCTCTTCGAAGTCGCAGTTCAGGCGTCGATTGGCGCCAAGATCATCGCGCGCGAAAATGTGCCGCCGATGAGGAAAAACGTGCTGGCCAAGTGCTACGGAGGCGACATCACGCGCAAGAGGAAGCTTCTGGAAAAACAGAAAGAGGGCAAGAAGCGAATGAAGCGCGTCGGAAGGGTTGATATTCCCCAGGAAGCTTTTTTGGCCGTGCTGAAGGTTACGGAATAGGCGTGATTCGCCTAAGCTTTCCATCGGCGCCGGATGAGGCGAGCCGGAATCAGCAGGCCGGACCCAAACGGCGCGAGCCAGCCAGGTTCGGCGACAGAACCGGTTCCCTCAACATTGTCTCCTCGATCGGTGCCGAACGAAAAGACAGGGTCGTTCGCCGTGGTGCTGCTCGTGATTCCGTCGATCGTAAAGTTGAAGCTCAGGGTTCCGTCGAGGAAAGCCCGCCCCCCTTCTAAAGGCATATCGATTGCCAAATTCGGATATTGAATTTATTGCACTTGTTGCTACTGCGGATGGAGGCAATCGCTGAGCAGGTTCCAACCAAGGAAGCCGCTTTCCCATCGTAGGAAAAACTTTTCCATGAATAAGCTTACGCTAATGCTGAGCAGGGGGTGGTCCGGAAACTTCCTTGAATAGCTGTTGCTGGCTTTTGTTGTGGATGGCGGCGACAGCCTTGAGTTGTTCTTCGGCAAGCTTCGTATTCCCTTCCGCCCGGTAAACCGCCGCCAGCCGGTAATGCGCGTTGGCGCGAGTGGGATGGAGCCGGATGGCCTCCAGGTATTCACCGGCTGCCCCGTGGTAATTCTTAGCGTCTGCATCCAGAATCCCAAGATCGAGATGGGCGATGTAGCTCTTTGGGAATTCGCGTACAGCCTGCGTCAGCAGCGCCCGAGCCTGGCGCAGTTTGCCTTGCTTCACGAGAACGTCTCCCCAATACGCTTCGGCCTTCGCAACGTCACCTCCTTCCTCGATTTCGCGCTGGAAAGCGGCCGCTGCCTTATCGTACTGCTTCGTTTTCCAGTAAAGGTACCCCAAGCCGAAATTCACATCAGGCAACGCCGGGTTCAGCGCGGCCGCCGCTTTGAACTCCTGGATGGCCTCGCGCCTGCGGTCGAGGCCGTCGTCCGCTTCTCCCATGAGCATATGTACCGTAGCGCTGTCGTGGGACTGCCCTAGCAAATGATGGAAATAATCGAGCAGCTTCTGGCCCTGGTGGCTCTGCAAATAGGATTGCGCAAGAAGAAACTGGAGGGTGGTGTTGTCGGGCCGCGCGGCAATCAGTTTTTCGAACTGCCCGCCAGCCAGGGCGTATTTCTGGCTGCCATAATACGACATCGCCAGAAGGGTGCGCGCCTGGAAGTTCCCGGGCTGGAGCGAGACGGCTTTTGCAAACGGCTTGGCCGCCGCTTCATAATTGCCGCTCTTGTAGTAAGTGAGGCCAAGGTTCAAGAGAAGGGGAAACGAATTGGGCGCCAGGCGCAGAGCGCGTTCGTAGGCCTCCGCTGCCCTTGTATAGTCCCCCAAATGAGCGTAGATAACTCCCAGATTGTTCAGTACAGCCAGGGAGTCGGGCGAAAGCTGGAGCGCTTGCTGATAAGCATTCGCCGCGCCCCGGTAGTTTCGGGCATTAATCAGTTGCTGCGCCCGGGCCATGAGCGTCCGCAGCTTGTCCGCATTCCCGGACATTTGCCCGGAGAATGCGCGGCTTCCCGAAAAAACGAGCAGAAGTATACCAGCGGCAAACCATCGCGCTCTTCTTCGCGGGCTGAGGCGGTAGCGCGTGCAGCGGGCTTTATCGTGCCCGGCATCCATGGATCAGAATTATAGTCCAATCTCTTTTCGTTGCGCCCCTCTCGTTCCCGGCTCGCTTCGCTCGCCACGCTCTCCCAGGAGGGGCAAGGAAAGGTGACGGTCTGGAGCTAGTCGCGTTCGTTTTGCCTTTCCAGAGATCGCGCCAGGCGAACTGAATCGAACCCGAAGCGGTCGCGCAGTTTGTCTGCGCTTTCGAGCAGGCGGCTCATCTTGTCCTCGCGCTCCCCATCCAGCAGGCTTGCCTGCTGAGGCTCGGTTACGAGGTTCGATGCGCGCAGGCCCAGCAGGCGAACCTTTTGGCGCGGATCGAACGAGAATTGGAAGAGCGAGAGGCCCGCTTCGTAGATTTCCTGGTCGAACTGTGTCGGCTTCGCGAGGGAGCGTTCGCGCGAAATCGTCTGAAAGCTTGCATAGCGAAGTTTCAAGCCTGCTGTGCGCGCCATCAATCCGGACTGCCGCAGCCTATGACCCACCCTCTGTGAAAGTTCAGAAAGCGTCTGCCGGATCGTATCAATGTCTCGAGTGTCCACTGCAAAAGTGGTCTCATGGCTGATGGAGCGAGCCTCCTCATGCCAGCGGTAGGCTTCGATATCCTGTCCAAAGGCCTTGCGATAGATCCAATCGCCGAACTTACCGAACTGCTGCTGAAGCGCCTCGGGCCTTTGGCGCTGCAGGTCGCCGATGAAGTTCAAGCCGGAAGCTTGCAGCAATCGTTCCGTAACCTTGCCGACGCCCGGCATGCGGCGGATGGGCAGCGGAGCGAGGAAAGCTGCCTCGCAGCCCGGAAAAACACACAGCAGGCCGTGCGGTTTCGCCTGATCGGAAGCGATCTTGGAAACGACGCGAGACGTGGATGCGCCGATGGAGCAGCTCAATCCCGTCGCCTGCTTCACCCTGCGAATCAAGGTGTCGGCAGCGCGCAACGGCGGCCCTTGCAGCCGTTCGCAGCCCGTCAAATCAAGATAAGCCTCATCCACGCTCACCATCTCCACAACCGGCGTTAGACTCGAAAAGATCTGATGGATCCTGTGTGAGTATTCGCTATATTTCTCGTAGTGACCGCGAATGAAGATGGCATGCGGGCAGCGCCGCTTAGCCTGTTGCAGCGGCATTGCGGAGTGTACTCCGAACTTACGCGCCTCGTAGCTTGCGGAGGCCACTACACCGCGGCTATCCGGATCGCGGCCCACAATCACCGCCTTGCCGCGGAGCGAGGGGTCTTCCAACTCTTCTACGGAGACATAGAATGCGTCCATATCGACGTGCAGAATCTGGGGCGGCATGGCTTCATGATACACCTTGCGATTGAAGCTCCGATGGCTGCGCCAGCCGGTCGCTTAGCCCTGTAGCCAGGTAAGTGGCGTGACTCCCAGGAGGGCGAGTGCAAGCAGCAAGACGAGTCGGATTTTTTCACGTGTTGAGGAGTGTTGCCCAGGCGCGGTGCGGCTGCGCCGCCTGACGTGCGGAAGGGCTTGCCTTTCCGGGCCCCACCCCCTCCAATCGTTCCTTCTTCTTTCGAAGGCGAGCATGGGCCTTGCGACGCTTGCTCTCAGCGCGGCACCGCCAGGTCATCTTGTCTGCGTCCACGCGCAGATCTTCGTTGTCGCCCGGTTCGGCTGGCTCTCAGGGAGTGTTGCCCGTCGTGCTCAGCACGACGCGAAACTGAGCTTTGCCGCTCATCATCCGCTCGTAGGCCTCGGCCGCGCGTTCGAGCGGGAACTTTTCGATCATCGGGCGGACGCCGGAGAGAACAGCAAAGCGCAATGTGTCTTCAGAATCAGCCGGCGCACCCGAAGGCCATCCCTGGATAGTCTTGCGCCCGCCGATCAGTTGCAGCGGCGTCACCTCAATGGCCTCCGGGCTGGCGCCGATCACCATCATTTTACCGTCGGCTCCCAAGCCGCTCACCAGCGCCGACATGGCCTTGCCGCTCGGCGCCGTGGCAAGAATGGCGCGCGCGCCACCCAACTTCTGCAGCTCCTCGGCCGGGTTTTGGGCGCGAGTATCGATGTAGTGGTGCGCACCCAATTTTGCCGCCAGGGCGGCGCTGTCAGAGCCGCGGCTTACGGCTGCGACCCGGCATCCGAACTTGTTGGCAAACTGAATCGCGAGGTGCCCCAGGCCACCCACTCCCTGGACAGCCACCAGGTCTCCCGGCCGCGCGCCGCTGTTTCGAAGCGAGTTGTAAGTGGTAATGCCCGCACACATGAGCGGGGCCGCCTCCTCAAACGAGATTCCTTCAGGGACCGCAGCCACGGCGTTTTCCGGCGCCAGCATAAATTCTTCGTAGCCGCCGTCCAAGTGAATTCCGGTCACTTGCAAGGTTTCGCAGCTTATGAAGTCACCGCGGCGGCAACGAGCGCAGTGGCTACAATGCCCGCCATGCCAACCCACACCCACGTTCTGTCCCGTTCGCCAGTTTGTGACACCTGGCCCCAGCGCGTCGATGACGCCGGCAACTTCGTGTCCCGGAACCCGCGGGTATTTAATCCCAGGCCAAAGATTCTCCTTCGTTAACATGTCGCTATGGCAAATGCCGCACGCGCGCACGCGTATGCGAACCTGGCCCGCTGCGGGCTCCGGTACCGCGCGTTCCACCAGCTCAAACGGCCCTCCTGCCTTGGCAATCTGTACCGCCTTCATTTTCTGCATCGTTCGCCTCCGAGTCCGCTCAAAATTAAGTGTCGCATGGCCATCATTATGAAGCTATCATTTGACCATTATGCAGGAGGACAGCGCGGTGCAAGCTGTAAAAACTCGGATCATTCAGGTGTTCGTCGTTTTGATGCTCGCTCGCCCTCTGGCCGCGATGTGGCATTCGATCGGCGCGATGACGGCATCGCCGCCACAGGGCAACCAGATGCTCTTTCACAACGGCCGCGCGGTTGTGGCCCTCACGGTGCTCTCACCGGACCTGGTGCGCGTCCGCATGTCGCCCACGCCGGCCCTCGGCCCGGATTATTCCTGGGCGGTGATCAAGAAGTCCTGGCCGGTGGTCGCGGTGGATTTTTCGGGCTCTGGAAATACACGCGTCATCCGGACGAAGAAGCTCGAAGTGCGAGTGCAGCTTGCGCCTTTTCGCGTGGCCTTCTATAACTCCGCAGGGCAGCTTATTTCGAAAGATGCCGCCAATGGGGGAATGGCGTGGGACGGCGCTCAGGTTCGCTGCTGGAAGGCGATGCCGCCGGACGAGCAGTACTTCGGCTTGGGGGAAAAAGCAGGGCCGCTCGATAAACGCGGCCACACTTACGTGATGTGGAATACGGACGCTTATGGCTGGAACGACGCCTCGGACCCGCTCTACGAAGATGTTCCGTTCTTCATCGCACTTCGCCAGGGAAAGGCTTATGGCATCTTCTTCGATAACACTGATCGCTCGACGTTCGACTTTGGGAACGAGTTTCGCAATCGTTATTCGTTCGGCGCGGAAGGCGGCGAGCTGAATTACTATTTCATCTACGGCCCCGATCCCAAAGCCGTCATCGAGCGGTACACGGAGTTGGTAGGCCGAATGCCGCTGCCGCCGCGCTGGGCGCTGGGTTACCAGCAGAGCCGCTACAGCTACTATCCCGCCCGAACGGTTCGCTTCATTGCAGAGAATTTCCGCGAGCGCCACATTCCCGGTGACGTCATCTATCTCGACATCCACTACATGGATGGCTACCGCGTATTTACGTGGAACAGAACGCGCTTTCCGCATCCCAGGCAGTTGATAGCGGAGCTGCGGCGCCAGGGATTTCGAATCGTGACCATCCTGGATCCTGGAATTAAGGTTGATCCGAACTATTGGGTTTACCAACAGGGCCTGGCAGGCCACGATTTCGTCACCATGCCGGATGGAAAGATTTATGACGGTGTGGTCTGGCCGGGCATGAGCGCGTTTCCGGATTTCACGTCTCCGGCTGTGCGAAAGTGGTGGGGAAAGCTTTGTCGGGGATTGGTCGATGATGGCGTGGCCGGCTTCTGGAATGATATGAACGAGCCCTCCATTTTCAACGTCCCGAGCAGGACCATGCCGCTCGATGCCGTCTTTTACGACCATGGCCTTCACAGTTCGCACGCGAAAATACACAACGTTTACGGCATGCTGATGTCGGAAGCCACGCACGACGGTGCGTTGCAGCTTCGCCCGGACGTTCGCCCTTTTGTATTGACGCGCGATACCTACGCAGGCGGCGAGCGCTACGCGGCAGTGTGGACAGGGGATAATTCCAGCACGTGGGAGCATCTCCGAATCAGCGTTACGGAGCTGATGAATATGGGCCTTTCCGGCCTTCCCTTCGCCGGAGCGGATATTGGCGGCTTCGCTTTGAGTCCCAGCCCCGATCTTTACACTCGCTGGCTCGAAGCCGGCGTCTTCTATCCCTTTTGCCGAACGCATACCACTTTCGGCAGCCGCGAGCAGGATCCGTGGTCTTATGGCATTCGCCGCGAGGACATCAATCGCCGCTCCATCGATCTGCGCTATCGCCTGTTGCCATACATTTACAACGCGTTTTACCAGGCATCAAAAACCGGCCTCCCGGTGATGCGGGCTCTTCTGCTCGATTACCCGGATGACCCGAACGCGGTGGGGCAGCAGGAAGAGTTTCTCTTCGGAAATGATTTGCTCGTGGCACCGGTGGTGAAGGACGGCGAATGGAAATGGAGCGTTTATCTGCCTAAGGGTCTTTGGTTCGATTTCAAAACCGGCCAGCCCATGCATGGGCCGCGGGATTTGGTTGTGAGCGCGCCACTCGGTCAGATTCCGATCTTCGTTCGCGGCGGCGCAATTATTCCACAGCAGCAGTTGGTGCAATATACGGACCAGGCGCCCATTAATCCGCTCACTTTTGCGATTTATCCTGACGGTAACTCGTCTCGAGAATACTATGAAGATGATGGAAGCAGCTTTAATTACCAGCACGGAGACTATTTGCTTGAGCGGATCTCGGTTTCACAGGGTTCCTCGTCTCTAACCATTGCCATTTCCGCTCGCCAAGGTTCTTATCAGCCTGCGACTCGTGCGCTGGCGCTCGAGATTCACGGTCAGCGTGAGGCGCCGAGCTCGCTGACGCTCAATGCGCAGCCCCTCGGGCGTGAGAACTCGTCGCAAGCGCTGCAGGAAGCTGATCGCGGCTGGTCCTACGATGCTTTCAAGAACATCGTTTCAGTGAAGTTCCCGGATACCGGCGAGCCCGTGACCGTTCAGTTGGCTGCCGGAGGGACTCGATAGTTTCACCCGCCACGCGCACCTGCCTTATTCCTGAGTGTTGCGCGGCAGAATCTGTGCTATTTGTCCCTACTTTCCCATCTCGACGTGCTGAAAGTACACTTTCCCCGCCTTTCGCGTCCCGTAGCTCGAGAGCGTTCCGGGACGCCAGGAAAGTGCTTGGGTCCCAGGGAAAGCTCCACCACTCTGATCCTCTGGCTAAAGAGTTTCTCACGTTGCCGTGACTAGCGGTTCGCCCGTAAGAGCTTCCTAACCTTCCGCGCACAGAAGCCCCTTCTTGATCTGCCCGCACGTCAATCGTGATGGGCCAGCCCTCTGAATGCCTTAGCTCTCATAGAGTTGTGGGCCGAGTGCGTTTAAAGCGGCCAGGAGCCGCTTGGCTCCCCGATTGCATAGTTTGCAGCCGTTAACTTGAGTGAGGTGTTTAAGAAAACAAGTATGCCCCATACCACTTTAAAAACTGCCGAAATGGAGGCGCGGCTCTTTTGCTGGCGAAAACCGCAGACACTTGACCCGCAAGATTGGGAGAGCTTCCGGACGCAGGCGCACCATATGTTGGACGACGCCCTGGATTACCTGCAAAACATCCGGGACCGTCCCGTCTGGCAACCGATGCCGGACGGCGTGCGGGCGCGATTTCGAGGCGCACTTCCTGTTGGGCCTTCCTCCCTCGCCGAAGTTCATCAGGAGTTCATGGATTACATCATGCCATACGCGGCGGGGAACGCTCACCCTGGTTTTATGGGTTGGGTTCACGGTGGCGGCACGCCGGTGGGAATGCTGGGGGAGATGCTGGCGGCCGGATTGAACGCGAACGTCGGCGGGCGCGATCAAGCCCCCATTGAAGTTGAACTGCAAATTGGGCAATGGATGCGAACGCAATTCGGCTTTCCGGAGAGTGCAGTGGGGTTGTTTGTGAGCGGGTCGTCCCTGGCGAATTTCGTTGCCCTGATCATCGCCCGCGATGTCGCGTTGGGCAATGCCGTAAGGTGCGATGGGGTCGGAGCAAGCTCGAAGCGGCTGGCCGCCTACGGCTCGATGGAGGTTCATGCCTGCATCGGTAAAGCCCTGGATCTTTGCGGCCTCGGCAGCAACGCTCTTCGGCCCATTCCTACGGACAGCCGACACAGGTTGGATCTGCCGGCGCTGGAGAAGGCCATCCGGGCAGATCGCGAAGCTGGTCTCCACCCCTTTGCGCTCGTCGGGAATGCGGGTACGGCGGCCACAGGCGCCATTGACAACCTGGAAGCCCTCGCGGAGTTGGCCCGGCGGGAGGCTCTCTGGTTTCATATCGACGGCGCGTACGGGGCATTGGCGATGCTGGCTCCTGACCTTGCGCCAAAGCTCCGCGGCATCGAGCGGGCTGATTCACTGGCGTTCGATTTTCACAAGTGGGGCCAGGTTCCCTATGACGCCGGCTTTTTATTGGTCCGCGACGGCGCATTACAGCGGAAAGCATTTGTGGCTTCATCCCCTTATCTGGGGCGCGAAGAGCGAGGGCTTGCCTCCGGAGCGTTCTGGCCCTGCGATTACGGCCCTGAGCTTTCGCGCGCATTTCGCGCGTTGAAAACGTGGTTTACGCTGAAAACTTACGGGACGGCGGCGATAGGAACCGCTATTTCCCGAGCCTGCTCCCTGGCGCGGTATCTGGAACGCCGCATTCAGGTCACAGCGGAGTTGGAGCTCCTGGCACCGGTGGAGCTGAATATCGTCTGCTTTCGCTACCGTGCAGAGGATGCCGACCGGGTGAATGCACGGATCGTTGTGGAGCTTCAAGAGTCGGGCAGCGCAGCGCCGTCCACCACGACCGTCAACGGCCGGCTCGCAATCCGGGCAGCCATTGTGAACCATCGCACCGCGGTAGAAGACATCGACAGACTCGTAGAGAGAACGCTGGCCATCGGTCGAAAAGCGACGAGGACTACCCGAGCCGCGCCCGCACCGCCCCGCGCGTCCCACACGGTTCCCCCACGAGCGAAGTGGCTGGCGGAGCTGGAGACCGTTGAGGAGGAGCTCGCTTCCAATCCGGCTTCCATCGATTTGCGGTGCCGACGAGCGTTTTTGCTGTACGAGCTGGGCCGGCTGCTGGAGGCCCGCAATGAGTACATGAGCGTGCTTCAGCGCAAGCCGTTCCATCTGCCGGCGCTCCATAACTTAGGCAACGTGCTGGTCGCCACAGGGCATCGGAAAGCGGCGCGAATGGTCTTTCGGGAGGCAGCGAGGCGCTATCCTGACGATCCTTTAAGCCACGTCGTATTCGGTAACCTGCTGTTAACTGAGACTGAAATACTCGAGGCGCACGGGCAGGCGGAGGAAGCGCTGCAACATAAGCGGGAAGCTCGCGAACATTACGACCAGGCCTTGCGCCTGAAGCCGGACTGTCCGCAGGCCCACGAAGGATTGTCCTACTTGCTGGGACAGTTCGGCGAAGAAGAGAAAGCGGCGTGGCACCGGCGGGAGGCGTTTCGAAATCGTTCGGTGATTCCACTGCTCTATCGAGGGGAAGGAGCTCCCATTTCCGTGCTGCAACTGGCTGCGACCACGGGAGGCAACGTACGTCTATATCCGTTCTTGGACGATCGCATTTTTCAGATGTTCCTCGTGTGCCCTGAATTCTACGATCACAAGACTCCGCTGCCCGATCATCAACTCGTCGTTAACGGAATCGGGGACGCGGAGATTTCGCCGGGGGCATTGGCGGCCGCGCAATCCATTCTGGCTCTGACGGCAGCGCCCGTCATCAATCCGCCGGCGGCCGTGCTCGCCACCAGCAGGGAAGCCAACGCGAAACGTCTTGGAAGGCTGTCCGGCGTGGTGACGCCCATCACGGCCGTACTCGGCCGTGAGCAAATCTCGAACACGAATGCCGCAGCCACCCTGAAGGATCGCGGGTTTGGATTCCCGTTGCTGTTGCGATCACCCGGCTTCCACACGGGAGTGCATTTTCTACGCGTAGAAAGTTGCCAGGCGCTTCCTGCTGCATTGGCGGAGCTTCCCGGAAGCGAATTTATCGTGATGCAGTATCTCGATGCTCGCGGGCCTGACGGAAAGACCCGCAAGTATCGCGTGATGACAATCGATGGAGAAATTTATCCGCTGCACGTTGCCATCTCCAGCCACTGGAAGGTTCATTACTTTACTGCGGAGATGGCGGATTGTCCGGAGCATCGAGCGGAAGACGCCGCCTTCCTGGAAAACATGCCTGCGGTGCTCGGCCCAGTGGCCATGAACGGGCTTAAACACATTCAGAAAACGCTTGGCCTGGATTACGGCGGAATCGATTTTGGCCTGAACGCACAAGGCGAAGTGTTGCTTTTCGAGGCCAACGCCACCATGGTCGTGAATCATCCTGAGCCGGGTGAGCAATGGAATTACCGCCTGCCCGCCTATCGGCGAATCCATGCCGCCGTTCAGAAGATGCTGATTGAGCGGGCTAAAGGCTCGCCTGCCGCTACCTGTTCCGCATAGTCAAGCGATTCCGGGAGCGCCAGCGATCTAATCTCTCGGAGAGAGGCTGCGCTTCGCCCCGCTGGCTCACCATGGCCACCGGCAACAGGGACACGCTCAGGATGGATGGTGGGAGTCAGCCGTGATTTTGGGCCAGACATTTCCATACAGGCGACGACGATCGGTGTTCACTTCGGCTGACTGCTGGGGCGCCGCGGTAGTACACCATGATTTGCTGAAGGCGGCGTTACGATTCGGCGCCGTAGACGAAGTGCATTTATTCACTGAAACGGCATCCACCTACACCGGAGACGGTGTGGACTTAAAGGCTCTGCAAGAGCTCAGGGAGGATGCCGGGCCGGAGAAGGTTCAGGTCAGGAGCCTGGAGGAGCTGCCCGCTCTTTGCGAGACAAACCCGTACATTTTGATCGCAGACATCGGCAATTTTGGCAATCTGGGTCTTGCCCGGCGCTACAACGGCGAACGCGGATACCCGGTCTGCTGTGTCGTCCACGCCGTGTCGGGACCAGCCGCTCTTCCGCAGTATCTCAGCATATTGCTGCTGGGGCGGAGCTTCGATTCGCTGGTTGCAACCAGCACGGCAGCCCGTCGCGCCCTCGAGGAAATGTTCGCTGTTGCGTCGGATCTTCTTGGAAACGCCCAAGGCCCCGTCGCCGGCAGCCAGATACCCATAGCCAGGATTCCCCTGGCAGTAGACGACTCGTTCCTTCACCCTGTGGACCGAATCGCCTGTCGCAAAATTTTCGACCTTGACCCTGCCGCAGTGGTTTTATTGTACTTGGGCCGCTTATCCGCCGACTATAAGGCTGACCTGGAACCTTTGATAAGAGCATTTGGAGAGCTTAAGAAGGATAACGCGCGGCTCTTGCTCTTGATATCCGGCTGGGACGCGAACGATTCATATCGCGACACCTTGGAAAACTTAGCTCGATCGATGGGCGTGGGCAGCTCTTTACGCATAATTTCCAACTTTCCCTACTTCGCCAAGCCACTTCTTTACTCTGCCAGCGATGTGTTCATCTCGCCGGTCGATAACGTGCAGGAAACTTTCGGTTTGTCCGTGCTGGAAGCCATGGCCTGTGGGCTTCCGGTTGTCGTTTCAGACTGGAGCGGGTATCGTGACCTGGTCGAGCACGGCCAAAGCGGCTTTCTAGTGCCGACGTTGTGGAACACCGATGCCGGGCTCGAATGCAGCAAGATGGCAGCGCTTTTGCGTCCCCCTGGGGCTGAACGATATCTTGCGGAGCGGACCGTTGTGGATTGCAGCGCTCTGACGCACTATCTGAAGCTCTTAATCGACGACAAGAATCTGCGCGCCACGATGGGAGACCGTGCACAACGCCGCGTGAGAGCTAATTTTTCCTGGAACGTCGTCGTCAAGCAATTCCGAGATCTGTGGGCGAATCAGTTGGAACGAATGGCTCATCAGGCGGATGGGCGCACGTCACCAGGCAAGCTGGACTTGAATGCAGTCTACGAACGCTTCGCGAGCGATCGGATAGATCGGAAGAGGATATCGATAGCATCTGCTGGCCTTCATCTGTTGGCATCTCCTTCCGCCGCTTACGCCGTTCGATGGCCGGCCTGGAGCTCGGCACAGCAAATGCTGCAAATCCTGGAAGCGTGCCGGGAAGAGTGTTGCACAGTTGATGGCCTGGCGGGCAAGCACGGCCCTTGCAGCGGCGCTGCCTCCTGGTTGCTGAAAAAAGGCTACCTGAAGGTAGTTTGAAACAGACCTCAAACTAACCCTGGGCGCTTGGTGCGGCTCCGCCGCCAGACGTGCGGAAAGGCTTGCCTTTCCGGACCCCAACGCCTCGGACCGTTCTTTCTTCTTCCGAAGCAAGACTGTGCCTCGCCTCCTCGAGCCTCTACATTTTCGAGCCAGCGGCATGCGCCGTGGCGATCGCACGCACCAAATCCCGCACAAGATAACGAGGCGCCCATCCGATCACATGGTAATTTTCGGGGATTGCTTCGAGGAGCTCTTGCCCGAGAAGGAAGCCACGGCGCGCCAGCAGGAGCGCGATCCTCTGGAGGAAGCGCAAGCTCGCCTGCTGGGTCTGTGGCATTTCTGCCAATGACCGCCTCCCGTTAACTCGCTACTCCCGGCTCTTCACCCCTCAGTGCAGACTGCCTACGGCTGAATGGCTCTCCATAAGGCCGGCGTCCTTCTCCTTCAGAGCCTTGATCCGGTCGCGCAACTGCGCGGCTTTCTCGAATTCGAATTGCTTGGCAGCCTCGCGCATTTGTTGCTCGAGGGTCGAGATCAAGCTGGAAAGCTCGTCGCGCGAGGCTGGCTCCGCGGCTTCGTCGAGAGCAGGCAAGGGCAGAAAGTCGGCTTCCGTAATGGCCGCGAGTTCCATATCGATCGGCTTGAGGATGGTTTCCGGTGTAATGCCGTTATCACGGTTGTATTCGAGCTGCTTGGCCCGGCGGCGATTGGTTTCGGAAATCGCATGCGCCATCGATCCGGTCATCGTATCCGCATAAAGCAACGCCTTGCCGTGCGCGTTGCGAGCCGCACGCCCCATCGTCTGAATGAGCGAGCCGCCGGAGCGAAGAAATCCCTCTTTGTCGGCATCGAGCACTGCGACGAGTGAAACCTCGGGCAAGTCCAAACCTTCTCGCAGCAGGTTGATGCCGATGAGCACATCGAACTCGCCTCTCCGCAAGTCACGCAGGATTTTTACGCGATCGAGCGTATCGATCTCCGAATGGAGGTATCGGCAGCGCACGCCGGCCTCCGCGTAGAACTCCGCTAAATCTTCCGCCATGCGCTTGGTAAGCGTGGTCACGAGCACCCGCTCTCCCGCTTGAGTGCGCTGGCGAATCTCAGCGAGTAGATCGTCTACCTGGTTCCGGGTCGGACGCACCTCCACTTCCGGATCCACGAGGCCCGTGGGCCGGATCACCTGCTCCACAACCACCCCGGCGGATTTGGTCAGCTCGTAGGGCCCAGGCGTGGCGGAGACGAAAATCACCTGTCCAATGCGATGCTCGAACTCCTCAAACGTCAGCGGGCGGTTATCCAGGGCGGAAGGCAGACGGAATCCGTAGTCCACCAGAGTTTGCTTCCGTGAGCGGTCGCCGCGATACATGCCGTGAAGCTGCGGAACGGTTTGGTGGCTTTCGTCGATGAACAGCAGGGTATCTTCGGGAATGTAGTCGAGCAACGTGGGAGGCGGCTCGCCGGGCAAACGCCCCGAAAGATGGCGGGAATAGTTTTCAATACCGTGGCAGTAGCCCATTTCCTTCATCATCTCGATGTCGAAGCGCGTCCGCTGCTCGAGCCGCTGCGCTTCCACTTGCTTGCTCTCTTTTTCCAGTTCCTTCACTCTCCATTCCAACTCGCTCAATATCCGGTCCAGCGCCGCTTCGCGCTGTTCCGGCGGCATCACGTAGTGAGTGCGTGGATAGACGGGCAAACGCGTCAGCGTCCGCTTCACTTGCCCGGCCAATGGATCGATTTCCGAGAGAGCTTCGATCGATTCACCCCACATCTCGATCCGGAAGGCGCTGTCTTCATATGCCGGAAAAACTTCAATCGTGTCACCCCGCACCCGGAACGTGCCGCGGCGGAAGTCTGTTTCCGTGCGCTCGTATTGAATGTTCACCAAGCGGCGCAGAATGTCCTGCCGGGCAATCTTCTGCCCCTGCTCCAGCAGCACCAGCATGCCGTAGTACGCCTCCGGCGAGCCTAGTCCGTAGATGCAGCTTACACTGGCTACAATCAGGCAATCACGCCGCTCGAAGAGCGAGCGAGTGGCAGACATGCGAAGCTTGTCCAACTCGTCGTTAATCGTCGCCTCTTTCTCGATGTAGACGTCGCTGGCGGGAACATAGGCTTCCGGCTGGTAATAGTCGTAGTAGCTCACAAAGTATTCCACCGCGTTTTGAGGAAAGAACGTCCGGAACTCGTGGTAGAGCTGAGCGGCCAGCGTCTTGTTGTGCGCGAGCACCAGGACTGGCCGGTTCGCAGCCGCCGCGACTTTGGCCATCGTGAACGTCTTGCCTGATCCCGTCACTCCAAGCAGCACTTGGTGCTTCTCGCCGCTCTCCACACCCCGCACCAGCACATCAATGGCCTCGACCTGGTCACCGCGAGGCTCGTAAGTTGAAAGTAATCTGAAGTTCATAGGATCCCGGAAGCTTCGTAACACAGGCGTCCTCCCGCCGGTTGCCTTCTCCGTTCTACGAGAAACTTGCTCTCTGTCAGAAGCCGTCACTCACCAAGTTTACCGCATCGGATAGGCCCTGGAGGATCCTCTTTTGGATAAGCGTGGCCGCTGCTAGTTCCAGCCCGCAATGTGCTACAATGCCCAAGCAATTGAGGAGGCGCCGGGCGATGCTGGTGACAACCACGGAAAGGGTTGAGGGTTACGAAACCAGGAAGGTGCTGGGTCAGGTGTTTGGCGTGGTGGTGCGGAGCCGGAGCGTGGTGGGGAATGTGGCGGCCTCACTTCGCGCTCTCGGCGGCGGCGAGGTCAAGCAATACACACGCCTCGTTGAGGATACGCGCCGCCATGCCGTCGACCGGATGATTGAGAATGCGCGTTTGATGGGCGCCAACGCAGTCGTGATGATGCGTTTTGACTCATCCGAGCTCGCGCAATTTATGTCCGAAGTTGTGGCCTACGGTACGGCTGTCGTACTCTATCCGGAGCCGGACCGTCCGCCCGGAAAATGATCGGGTTATTCCCATTATGGCCGCCGTGCTTTCTACCGCTTCCATCCTGATCCTGCTGGTCCTACTTTATCTGGTTTTCGACCGGCGGCGTTACTTTGGCACGAAAAGCCGGGGCAAAAGCCGGCCTACGAGCGAAGTTTTTCGTGATCCGGGATCAGGCCGCCTGATGCGGGTTCACGAGGACCTGGATACGGGCCACCGCGAGTATCGGCCGGAAGAATAGACGACCGCACTTCCAACTGCACGGGCGGGAAGGCTCAGCCCTCGCACTCAGGAGCAAGGCCGTGTTGGTTACACTGCAGTTTCCATGAAGAGGGCTCCGGGAACCGGATCAGCGCAGTAGGCGGGAACCTCGTTGAATCCCAGCGAGCGGTAGAGGGCAATGGCTTCTTTCATCGAGGGTACCGTATCGAGCCGCATGGTTTTGTAAGAATGGCGCTTTGCTTCCTTAAATGCTGCCAGCACGAGGCTGTGACCCACGCCCTTGCTGCGGTATTCGGAGCGCACGTACAGCCGTTTCATCTCGCAAACGTCGTCCTGAAGCTTTTTTAGCGCAACACAGCCCGCGAATTCGCCATTCGAGCGCGCCAGCAGAAGCGCTCCGCCGGGCGGCGCATAGTCTCCCGGCAAGCCTCGAAGCTCGCGATCGAAGCCCTGAAAACAGAGACTGAAATCGAGAGAACGCGCGTAGGCCAGGAAAAACTCCTTCACGGTTTCTATTTCACTCGGGGTCAACACGGGCTCAATAACCAATGACGTGTTCTCAACGGCCATCAATTCGCCCGTCAGGACCGTGACAGCCTCTCCCGAAAGAGCTACTCGTTCACCTTGAACCAGAATTCGCAGCTCACCTCCTCTCCGCGATGCCTGGAAGGCTTTGAACTCACTCTTTCCCAAGCGTGTTTGCCAATACGTCGCCAGGCAGCAATGTGCGGAGCCCGTCACGGGGTCCTCATCGACACCCATGCGAGGGGCGAAATAACGCGAAACGAAGTCATATTCCCCGGAAGATTTGCTGGTGAGGATGACCCCGCGCACGTCAATTTGTTTCAGGCGGGAAAAATCGGGAGCGGCCGACCGCACGATCTCGTCTGAATCAACTTCCAGCAAATAATTAATACTGCTCCGCCCCACCCAAACCGGTTTCACGCCGAGGGCTTCGGCCAGATCCGGCCGCGCCGGCGCCGCTTGCACTTGAAGTACCGGGAAATCCAGCCGAATCCAGTTGCCGGTTCGCTCAGCTTTCAGAGGCCCGCTGCGAGTGAAAAAACGTGCGGCCTCAGTCCGTTTCAAAACGCCTTGTTCCCACAAGACGTGGGCGGCGGCCAGTGTCGCATGGCCGCAAAGGTCGACTTCCGTCTGTGGGGTGAACCAGCGAAGTCGGAAGCCGTCCCGGTCCCGCTCCAGAAACGCTGTTTCGGACAGATTCATTTCCCTGGCGACATCCTGCTTCCAGGCATCAGTGCAGGGCGATTCAAGAAGACACACCGCCGCGGGGTTCCCGCCGTACGGGTGGTTCGTGAAAGCATCCACTTGGGTGATTTTCACTAGATTTTGTCCACCAGGCGATGGTTGATGGCAAACAAGGCAAGCTCCATCCGATTGGAAACGCCCAGCTTGTCATAGATGTTGCTGATGTGGTGTTTAGCGGTTTGCTCGCTGATCGAGAGTCTTGCCGCAAGCTCTTTGTTGCCAAAGCCAGCCAGGATTGCCGTCAAAACTTGGGTTTCTCTTGGGGTGAGGCTGAAATCCCTTCGTGGGGCTGCAAGGCCGTTCTGGGGCAAGACCGTACGAAGTACGTCAATCATATCGCCTACGCAATCGCGTCCCACCCAAACCTGCCCTTCAAGCACCCTCCTGATGCACTTCGCAATCAGCTCGGTGGCCGATTGCTTAAGCACAATGCCGCGCGCTCCGAGTTGCAGGGCCTGAGTGACTTCGCCTTTCTCGATCTCGGCAGTCAGGATGATGGTCCGCACTTCAGCATTCTGTTGCAGAAGCGTGCCGAGGGCCTCCATGCCCGATACCCCTGGCATTGCCAAGTCGAGGAGCAGGATGTGGGGTTGAAGTTCGCGCGTAAGCCGCACCGCGGAATCACCATCAATCGCTTCACCGACGATGCGGAAATCCGGCTCTGTCTCGAGCAGTCTTCGCAGGCCGTAGCGAAACACGGGATGGTCGTCAGCGATCACGATCGTCGTAAGCAATGACTCGGAGCTATGCATACGCTTCTTGAGGGAAGCGAACCTCAAGCCGTGTTCCCCGTCCCGGCTTGGATTCGATGACCAATTCACCTTGGATGGAGCGAACTCTTTCCTGAAGAACTCGAGGACCCACGCTGAAGGCATCGAGTTCTGCTTGGGCCAGTCTTCCCTTGAAATCAAACCCACGGCCGTCGTCTTCCACCACCAATTTCCAGAATGCCTTCTCGCGCACGAGAAGAACGCGAGCTTGCCTTGCGCCGCTGTGCTTGCGCACGTTCACCAGCGCTTCGTGAACGATGTGAGCAACCTCCTTGGAGACCCGCGGAGTGAGTAAAACGCTGTCACAGGTGGGAGCAAACGTCGCCGGGATGCCCGATTCACGCTGAAACCGATCGACCATCTCTCGAAGACAGGGCAGCAGACCGCCGGGCGCCATCTCATCGAGTTTAAGTTGCTGCATCAACTCGCGTAGTGTCAGGACTTCCTGCTGAACGCGATCGCGAAGGCACGCAAGCAAGGCCGCAGGCTCGATCGGCTCACGTGCTGCCTGCCGCCGCACAGCCTCAACCTCCATCTCCAATGCAATCAGTGATTGAAGCACTCCATCGTGCAAGTCGTGCGCAACGCGGGCCCGCTCGACGGCTCGCGAGCGGGAACGAATTCGTCGGAGGAGATAAGCGCAATGAATGACGGGAGCAACGTCGCGCGCCAGGCCTCGCAGGAAACGAAGGTCTGCTTCCAGTGCTGAATTACTTTGGGAATCGAATAGGAACGCGCGGCCGGACCACTCATCGGATATCTTGAATGAGACCGCAAACAGCGTTTGGAAAGATTCGTTTGAAAAAAAAGCCTCTGGAAAGATCCCAGCTCCTGTGCTGAGTCCGCCTCCATGCAGGAAAGAGATGTGGTAGCGCTCGTCAACGGAAGGGGCTCGTATATACCAACTTCCCTCCGGCGCTGGAAAGAAGAAGCGGGGACATTCTGACGGCTCCAGCTCCACCATCCGGAATCCGGAGCCGAGCGTCCCAGGCCGTTGCGCTTCTCCGTAAAAGGCGCGTCCGCCCGCCAATTCTCTGATCACCAGAACAATCCGGTCCGCTTCCATGAGCTTCAGGACAGCGCGGAGAAACTCGCTCAGGATTCCGTCAAAGTCTGCCTCCGGGTTCAGCTTCTGGAGAAGGGGCATCAGGGCCCGACTTTTCTGGGGCGGCAGGCTTTCCCCGCCGCTCATGGCGCTCAATAGCGTACCCGCTGCGAGGAGCGTCAGGACCTGAAGGATCAGGCTGTTCAGAGATTCGGGTCCGCGAAACCCGCCGCCGCCAACGGGAGAAACAATCAGAAGAGTTTCAAGCAGAAAGAGAGCAAGCGCAGTGACCATGGTCGCGATCGTCTCGCGAAATCCCCAACGGCAAGCGGCTGTAACCAAGGGAAAGATGAAGAGGACAAAGAAGGGATTATCAGGTCTCGCGGTTAGTAGAAGAATGAGGGCAGGCCAAAAAAGATCGGCAAGGTGAAGTGACAGCGCAAAGAGAGGGTTGGTTGATTCGTAACACTGGACGAAGACTAATGCCACCAGACCGTAGAGCGCGTAACAGACGATGACGGCTTGCGAAAAGGGGTTGGAAGCAAACGCCGACCGGGGAACCAACCAGACACAAACCCAGGCGGCCGCGCCAATGACGAGGCGGATCACCGAAAGCAGTGATTCCCGCCGCTGAGCGTTCGTCCGGCTGGCGAGTGCAGCAAGCGTTGTCTGAGACCATGACGATATACCCATGGACTCCTCCCTTGCATCGTTTCAACGCCGCCCGCTCCGCGCGTTTTATCAAGACCGCCGACGTAAATATTAAATCAACCCTCCACAACCCCTCCGTGTTGCGTTATTAGCCTCACCCCATTCTGCAAACCGAATTTTGCTCCAGCGTTAAATGTTGGTCACACTTTCACCCGGCGTTTCTCCCAATTCTTCTCAGCATCGGCGCCCAGGTATGTCTTGATCTTCTATTCATACTAAAAACGTCTCGCGTCATGCAAGTGGATTGCTGGTCACTTAACTGAATGGGTGATTCATTCTGAGGTAGCATCTTCATAAGAATAAACCTGAGATTTATCGCTTCGGTTGAATAACACGGCGATGAAGCGTTCTGCACCGAAGAGTCAAAAGGCTTACGCTCAGATCCAACCGTGAAGCCAGTAATAGATGATTCCCACTGAATTATGAAGCAAGTCCTCGTTCATCCGCACGGCCCTCCAGCACGGGAAATAGTCCTGTAGCCTTAGCCGGGAGAATGTATGGAAATCACACGCGGCTGGAACCACCGCCAAGCCTTCTTTGCGAAAGCAAAGTTCGGCGCGAACCATTTGAACGGCGCTTGTCACCAAAACGATGCTGTGAATTCCCTTCGTCTGCAAAATCCGGTCCGAATACCACGCGTTTTCATGAGTTGAGTGCGAGCCTGTTTCGCACCAAATGTCCGTGCCCGGGACGCCATAGTCCTCCAACACCTGCTTCATAACGATGGCGTCAGGCACGCCACCGGGCCGGCTGCGAGCGGACCCGCCCGAAGTCAGGATGGGTAGCGGACTCCAGTGTTTGAAGAGCCATGCCGCGTGTAGGCAACGCGCATACGTATCACTGCCCACGCGCTCCCGGTGGGACACGGGACCGGGAGCGATCATGGCGCCCGAGATCACCACGATCGCCTCTGGGCTCCCACGGAGCGGCATTCGAAGGAAGTGATCCTCGATCGGTCGTTGAAGGGCTCGTGCTAAGGGAAGCCACGATATCAGGAACAGGCCCAGTGCGGCCCACGTGGTGACACCAGGTTTTCCACTTCCCTGTCTCCGCCAGCCGCGATATGCTTCGAAGCCCAGCGCCAGGATCACAATGGAAAGCAGCGGTTCGATATAAGTCATTGCTGTAAGTGACGTATGGTACCACGCTCGTGTTATGCTTGAGGCGAAGTTGGCGGAGCATCAGCGAAGCGAGACGGGCGTTGGGACCCGAGCACAGGCCGGTTCTGGATGGGAGAGCGGCGGTGGCCAGCGAATGGCCGTTACGGTGAAGTCAGCCATGATAGAGCTTGTGCATTTGCCGGAAGCCGCTCGCGAGTTGGGAATCAGCTATCCTGCTCTGAAGCAGTGGATCTACCGTAACAAGATTCACTCTGTGAAGACCGCCGGAGGACATCACAGGATTCCACGCTCGGAAATTGACCGCATTTTGTTTCAGAAGCCATCTCAGCCTGCCGGAAGCAAAACGGGGAGCGGCGTGTCAGGCCCAGCCGAGCGCAAAGGGCTCAGCGGCCTCGAGCACCTCATCAGCGGCCGCAACCAACTGGTGGGTCGCGTCACGTTGGTGAAGACGGTGGGTTTGCTTTCTAAAATCACACTTGACGTCGGCGGACAGAAGGTTACGGCAATCATTACGCGTGATGCTTGCCGGGAGTTGAACTTGAAGGTGGGCGATATGGCTGCGGCTTTGATTAAGGCCACCGAAGTGATGATCATTCATCCCGCATGACCGGCTTCCCTCGCAACTTCAAACCTCGCCGTGCTCGGCAGAGCTGACGCAACAGGAACTTTAATTTTGAAACTTGCCGTTGTTTCGAGCCTCGGTGCGCTCCTTCTTTTCCTCTTCGGCCCTCACATCTTGACGGCAGGCGCCAACCCATGGATTGAGGTTGAAACGCCGGAGTTCAAGATTGAAACCAACGCTCCAGAGAAACAGGCGTTGGCTCTCGCCTTCCAATTCGAGCGAGCGCGGGCAGTTTTCCAAAAGGCCTTCCCCGGAATGCGCCTGTATCCCAGGATTCCTGTCGTGATTCTGGCAGCCGCGGACGGCCCCACGTATAGCTCGCTTGAACCCACGATTTGGCTGCAAAAAGGAGCCGGTGAACGAACGGGGATGTTGTACCGCGGTTCGGACAAGGACTATATCCTGATTTTGCTTAACTCGGGCGGCGCCCATCCCTATCGGGTTGTTTACCACGAGTTCAGCCATCTCGTCCTGGAGGATAACTATCGCTCCATCCCTTTGTGGTTGAACGAAGGCCTGGCGCAATTCTATTCGGCGATGCGATTCAGCGGATTGACGGTTCGCATGGGCCTGCCCAGCCGTGAAGCAATTTCGGTGCTCCGCTCGTACGGCATGATTCCCTTGAGCACGCTCTTTGCAGTGAGCTACTCGTCGCCGTACTACACGCAAGAGTCGCCGGCGACACTCTTTTATGCGGAATCCTGGGCACTCACCGACTTTCTGATGTTTGAGAAAGGCGCATCGGGCCGAGGGCCGATCGATCGCTATCTTGCGCGCACGGCGGAGGGTGAAGATGCGGTGTTGGCTGCCGTCAAGTCCTTCGGCAATCTCGATGAGCTTCAGCAGTCGTTGCAGGAATTCGTTCTCAACCAACGTTTCCATTACTACAGATTGAACGTTCCGATGCGTCGAGACGAGGGCAGTTTCACGGTGAAGAAGCTTTCCTTAGCTGATTCGGAAGCGACGCGCGGCGATTTTCTGGTGAGGGTAGGCAGATTGAGTGAAGCACGCACGCTGCTCGCGCGGGCTGTGGCTGCGGATCCCTCCCCTTCTGAAGCCGATGAGAGCATGGGCCTGCTCGATCTGCGGGAGGGTGACGTAAGCCGCGCCCAGTCCTGGTTCGCTCTGGCCGCGCGCCGCTGCCCTCAATGTTACCTCGCTCGTTTCTATCACGCCCTGGCTCTTATGCGCACGAGTTCTGCGGCTCTGCACGCTACGGAGATCCGGGACGACTTCCAAGCTTTCATCCATTTCAACCCTGTTTACGCGCCTCCCTATGCCGCACTTGCGGAATTCGATGCCACGCAAGGAGGCAACACTCAGGCGGTCTTGCGCCTCGCCGACAAGGCTGTCCAACTCGATCCCGATAACGTCGAATTTCTGATTCTCGAGGGTAATGTTCTGTTGAAAATGGGGAATTTCGCCGAAGCGGAACGCGTCGCTCGGTCCGCTCTCGAGAAGGCACGCACGCCGCGCGCCAAGGCCCTGGCCGACGTGTTCAAGGGCACGCTCCAGGAGGCCGAGCGCGCAAGCGGCTGGCCGTTGCCTGGGACCAGCCGCTGAGCGTCAATGCGGCGGATGGAAAAGCAGCCAGTAGACGACAACCCCGGTAATGGAGACGTAAATCCAGATTGGGAGAGTCCAGCGGGCGATTCTCTTGTGCTGCGCGAACCTTCCCCGAAGGGCGTGTGTAAGGGTGATTAAGACGAGCGGAACGATCGCTGCAGCGAGCGTGACGTGGGTGAGAAGCAAACCGAAATAAGCAGGGCGTATCCAGCCGATTCCGGTGAAGTGAATGTCACCGTAATGCGCGTGGAACCAGAGGTAAAGGGTGAGAAAAGCCATGGAGGTGGCGAACGCTGCCAACATGAGGGCTCGATGGATGAGCACGCGCCTTCGCCGGATGGAGATGTAGCCGGCCGTTAGCAAAATGGCCGCTGTGGCGTTGAGAATTGCTTCAATGGCAGGAACAGGCGTCGCGGGAAGAGCCATAAGATGGTTCCCGGCCTTAAAGTATGGAGGAGGGCGTCTTGCTTACCATCATGAGGACGTAGACAAGCGGCAGGTAGACGACCGAAACCATCAAGGCGCGGCGAGCCAACGAATTGGACCTGCCGCGGGCGAGGCGGACGGCGCAATAAAAGAACACCAGTCCCAGCAACACCGCTCCAAGCAGATAGGCTGTGTCCACCTCGCCAAGCCAGACGGGAATCAAGCTCGCTGGGATCAGCAGCGCCGAACACCCCACCATTTCGAGGGCCATCGTCCGGCCGCTCCACTCTCCGCTGGGTAGCATCAGATACCCGGCACGTGTGTAGTCTTCCCGGTACATCCAGGCGATGGCGGTAAAGTGAGGAAACTGCCATAAGAACACAATCAAGTAAAGTCCCCAGGCTCCCCAAGACAGATGACCGCGCGCAGCCGCCCATCCGATGAGAGGTGGCGCGGCGCCCGGCAGCGCGCCGATCAAAGTGCAGAATGGAGTACGCCGTTTGAGAGGCGTATAAGCGACCAAGTAGGACAACAATGTGGCGACCGCCAAAAAGCTCGCCAGCCAATTCACGGCCAGCGCCAGGATCGCTGCACCGCCGACGGAAAGCGCCAAACCGAACACCAAACCCTCGCCAGCGCTCAAGCTGCCGGAGGGCAGCGGACGGCGAGCGGTTCGCCGCATTTGCGCGTCATACCCCCTCTCCATATATTCATTGAGCGTCGCCGTGCCGCTGGCCACCAGGAACGTCCCGAATAGGGTTGCACCCAGCAAAGCCCACTTCAACGGTCCCTTCGAAGCCAGATAGAACCCGACCAGAGTGCTGAGCAAGACTAGAAAATTGACTTCGGGCTTCGTGAGCATCCAATAAGCCGCGACCCGGCGGCTAAACAACGGATGCGAGGTTGGCGGGTTTTGGCCCCCGTTGCGAAGCGGGGTCGTAACGGTCACTGGGTAAGCTCCGGGCTTTCTACGCAATCAGGGGCGGAACTGATCCACACAATCTTCAGATGATCCTCCTGCCAGGTTCTGGAAGACTTTCAGACGATTCAGCAGTGAGAGAACACTCAGGAATTGGGCGCCTTGCCAAAGAGTGCACATCCCGCCCACTCTTTTCGCAGCGGCATCGCTATGACAGAGGATGCAACCCTGCTCGTTGATGCGGCAGTCTATGCGCCGAACCCGCCGCGGCCAAATCACCGTTCATCTGTCCAACGGCGAGTCTGCCCCTTTGGAAAACCGATCTATCATTTAACCACGCCGTCGAACCTGTGTAAAGCGGAGCAATTCCTAGACAACCCTGCGGGCTTCGACTACGATGGAACTTGCTCTTCAGATGGTCGTCAAGCCTCGGAGAGCGCACAGGAGTGGGAGCAAAGGATGGGTTCATGAACAAAGGGCATATCTGGCCGGCGTGGGCGCGTATCCTTCAAGGCCGGCGGCCCCTCCTGTCGATAGAAGTGACGCGTGAGTGCCCGCTTCGCTGTCCGGGCTGTTATGCCTATGACGGCGAGCACCTGGCAACGGTGGGCTCTCTGCGCAATCTCAGTGACCTTCGTGGAGACGCGCTGGTCAAGGGTGTGCTCGATTTAGTTCACCGCCTTCGCCCGATTCATGTTTCTATCGTTGGAGGCGAGCCGCTGGTTCGATATCGGGAGTTGAGCGTTCTCTTGCCCGTCCTTTCGCAAATGGGGCTCGAAGTTCAACTCGTCACCAGCGCTGTGCGGCCCATTCCAGCGGCATGGAGGAATCTGCGGAATATCAACCTTTCCGTTTCAGTCGACGGACTCCAGCCCGAGCATGACAAGCGGCGCGCGCCCGCCACCTACGATCGAATCCTGAAGCACATCGAGGGGCATCGCATTCGCGTTCATTGCGTCGTCACGCGACACCAGCTTCAGCGGTCGGGTTATCTGAAGGAATTTGCAGCGTTTTGGTCCAAGCGCGACGAGGTGTTGAAAATCTGGTTTAGCCTATATACGCCGCAGCACGGAGAGCGCTCCGAAGAGCGTTTGACGCCCGAAGATCGCAACCGAGCCGTAGCCGAGTTGATGGAGCTCCGCTCTTTATTCCCGAAGGTCGACGCGCCGCAGGCGGTGCTGGCCGGTTTTCTGAAGCCGCCCCAAACACCGGAAGAGTGCCTTTTCGCTCAAACCACGACGTGCGTCTCGGCGGACCTGTCGACCCGCATCACGCCGTGCCAGCTCGGAGGGCGTCCGGTGTGTACGGAGTGTGGTTGCATTGCTTCCGCCGGGCTGGCGGGAGTGGGCCAGAAAAAACTGGCCGGCATGTTCAGCCTAGCAGATATTTTCTCCATCTCCGCCAGCATTGGAAAGAAAGTGAGCCGTGCAGCGTGAGAGTTGCGCGTCGAGAGGAGTCATGGAAGGAACCAACGAAGCGAAAAAAGAGAAAAAGTGGGAAGTGCGCCGCGTAGGCAGCGTCACGCTCCAAATCTCAAAACCGAAACGGAACCGCCGCAAGCTGCGCCAGTCTCGCCTGAAGAACAAGAGGCGTGCCCGTTAGGGTGCTGCGCTCGCACAAACTTGCCGCCTTTTGCAAACCCCGAAAGGCGGAGCGGTGCGTGTGCGCCGGCCGAAATCGCGGAGCGAGGATACAACTTTCCGCGCCGAAACCGTGTCCTAACCAATAGGCCTATTGGAGGCAGTCTCTCGACGGGCTGTCCCTGGTCACGCCAGAAGACGCCTATGGGATTTCGATCAACGAGCAGGACGCTCGGGATATGGATTGGGATCACAGCCGTCGCCCTTATTTTGCTTGTGGCAGGCTTGGCGAGGGCCGCTGCTCCGCTCAGTGCTGATGACGTCACGCTGTTGCTGATTGGAGGCACTCCATCTCAACGAATTATCTCGCTGGTCCAGCAGCGGGGAATTGACTTCAAGCTCAACCCCAGCCTCGCCAAAGAATTCCGCCAGGACGGGGCGAGCGACGCAGTCATGGACGCCTTGCTGCATGCCACTGAGCGAGCCAAACCACCAGCTCAACCCTCAACATCGTCCCCGCCCGCTTCGACGTCAGAGCCTGAGCCGAATTTGGCCCCATCCGCGCCCGGGCCCATGCCGGTCGCTCGCGCGGCTGCGCCAGGAAGCACTGAAGCCGCCGTTCCGATAACAACTTCCAGCGTTAATCCTGTTCCACACGCTCC
>JASHON010000203.1 GCA_030041095.1 Terriglobia bacterium | reverse complement strand
GGATCGGCGGTTAAAGGTTGCACGGCGTGCAGGGCAACGTTTGGAACTGCACTCAGCACGAGAAGAGTGGCCAGATGGGTGATGCGGGGAGTATGCATGGCGGCTAATTGACGATTGTCGATGGACGATTAAGGATTGTCAACGAGCAACACCAGGCGGCCGCGGAGGCAGGCCAGGCTACGCTTGAGCCTGGAGGTTCACAAGACCCTGGGCACGGGAAAATGGGATGACGCGCCGCCCGGCGAGGAGAAATCGAATCGTAAATCGGCAATCATCAATCTTCAATTCTATAGAGTGCGCAGGCGTGGGCGCGGAGGGTTAGCCGAAGCGTCGTCGCGGCACCCAGATCCTTGTGCTCCCAAAGATCGCGTATCTTGTAGGCCCTGCCCACCACGAGTCCGGCTTCATTCCAGCGAAGGTGAATGGGAAGCGGGCTATCACTGCGGTTGAAGATGGCCAGATAAGTGCCCGGGCCGTGCTGGGGCCGTGCGCTCCACATCACGAGGTCATTGGAAGTGATCAGAGGCCGGTTGTCGATCGAGTGCTGGTCTACCGCAAGCACTTCCCGATTGGTGAGGAGGGAAATGGTCCACTCATCGTTGTGCGGCAAGTTTGCTCCAAGGATCAACGGCGAGCGGATGATGGACCAGAGAGTGATCAGCGTGCGCTGCTCGTCGTGAGTGAATCGCGTTTCGCGCGCTGTGCCCATTCCCGGCCGCGGACCGATATATCCGATGGGCAGCATATCTGCATCCATCCAATGGCCCGGCTCAACGTAGCGCGCCCAGCCAATAGCCGTGGCAAACTGCCCGTAGAGCGTCTGTGCCCAGCGCTCGTCACCCTTGGCAATCCAGTTGTCCCAAAAATCGTTGGAGATTCGCCACATTTGAGCGTACTGGCGCACGTCCGTAGCAACCGCAAGGGACGTGGGCCCGGGGGAAAGGCTCAGCACGATGGGCCGCCCCGTCTGGCGCAGCGCCCGGCTGATCATGTGAATCTCGCCGGCTTGATAGGGACGGCTGGAGATACAGTCTACTTTCAGGAAATCCAGTCCCCAGCTCGCGTAGAGCTTTGCCACGGAATCGTAATAAGCCTGTCCCGCGGCGTTGTCGCGGACGCCGTAGTTTTCCGAGTTCCACGAACAGGTGTCTGAAGTGTCGGCAGCGTCGGCCGCGTGATAAGGCGAGCCGGCGATGGGGAGGTTTTTGGCCACAGCCTCACGTGAAATGCCCCGCATCATGTGCAGGCCGAACTTCAGGCCAAGCGAATGAACCCAATCGGCCAGCGGTTTGAAGCCGGCGCCGTGCGCGGAAGACGGAAAGCGGTTGGGAGCCGGGATGTAGCGGCCATAGGAATCCAGTGTTGCTTTCCATGGAGGCGTGCTCCAATGGCCGGGAATTTTGAGATACCATCCTACATCGATTACCACGTACTGCCAGCCGTAGTCCTTAAGGTGCTCGGCCATCCAAAGCGCGTTCGCCTTGAACTCGGCTTCCCGGATCGTGGCGCCATACGAATCCCAGCTATTCCAGCCCATGGGCGGCGTAGGAGCGAGAAGAGGACCCGGCACAGCCGCGGCAGCCTCGTGAGAGCCTTGCGCGGATCGAGCGATCACGGGCGGAACGCCCAGCAGGGCCAGGACGATGAAAAGCAGCCAAACAACCGCCCTTTGTTTTTTGTCCTTTGTCATTGGTCCGTTGTCCTTAGTCCTGGGTCAGTTAACCATTTTTTCTCGTCTCTTGCCATGGCCTCTTGCCCCTCAAAAGGTTTAGCGTAGGGGCGGGTTTCAAACCCGCCCTCGATTGCGGGAGCAGGGTATGGCTCGGACCGCCGGTTTTGCGGTCCGCGGCCCGTCTGCTGTGGCCTGCGGCCTATTGTCAGTTGCCTATTGCCTGAGGGCTGTGGCCTATGGCCTACAGGGAAGGGACAGCAGGGGCACGCGAAGTGCGTGCCCCTGCCCAGGTTAGAAGAACAACTTCAAGGCGAATTGGATCTGGCGCGGGTCTTTGAACTGGAATCGCGTTGACCCGATTTCGCCGAAGGTCGAGTCGAGATAGTCTCCCGATCCACCGACGGAGACAACTCCGTTGCCGCCGAAGTTTGGAGCATTGAACGTGGGTATGTTGAAGAGATTGTAGAACTCACTCCTGAATTGCAAGCTGAACCGCTCGGAAAGCTTGAAGTTTTTGAACAGTGAGAAGTCAAATGCGAAGATTCCTGGCTCCTCGATGTAGCCTGGCGCACCGCCGAGCAGGCCGACGCCAGTCTCGTTGGGGACGCATCTCGAGGGCTGCGGAAAGCCCGTCGCCGGACAGGGCATGGTGAACGCAGCCGAGTTTAGATAGTGGCCCTCAGGAGCACCGTACTCCGTTGCTCCCGGGATGATCATATCATCGCAGCCAAAACTGTTGTTGGTCGAATAAGGGCAGCCGAGGGTCATTGGCTGGCCGCCTTCGTCAGTCAGAATTTCTTCTGTTTGCCATCCACCGAGCAAAGCGTTCGTTACGCCTTTGGCGTTATTCAGCAGAGGCTCGCCATGGCCAAACGGAAGGTTATAACCTCCGCTCAAGTGGAAGACGTTATAGACGTTGTAATCGCAGTTCCCGTAGTCTCCCTGGATGCCGAACCCCGGTAGAAGCGGAGCTCTGTAGCCTTCACCGTCCCCGCCGTTCAGCGGGTCGCCTGAATCGCCGCGGCAATGCGACCAGGTATAAGTGGCGAGAAAACTCACGCCGTTTGAAAAACGCTTCTCGAGACTTGTCTGGAGGCTGTTATAGGCGGAGTTTCCTTCGTCTGCCTCGATGCCTATGCCCCCGAGAGTGGGGTACGGATAAGCGGGATATTCAACAGGATTCAGCTCGATGGTCGACGGAGAATTTGCCCCAGTAAACGCAAAGTTGTGGCGGCTTTGATCGCCCACGAAACCCACCGTCGCCGTCATCGACGGTTTGATTTGGTATTCAGTGGTCAAGTTGTACTCATAGATGACAGGAGTCTGCATGTTGTACTGGTCGGCGTTAAAGCCTATGCCGGCCACCGAAGACTGGGAGGGCACCAGGTCAAGGCATGAGAACCCGGTTTCGATGATTGCTACGGGAGCACAGACGTTGCCGTTGGCATACTTCAGGACGACCGGCTGGCCGATCGCCTCGGTGGGCGGGGTGTTGGCGGCGTAGCTCAAGGTGAATTGGTACGGATAGTTTTCACCGATGTTCGGGCCGTAGCCGACGTTCTGAAACGCATTGTAAAACATACCGAAGCCCGAGCGCACCACGAGCTTGGGAGTCACCTCATACGCCACGCCGACGCGCGGACCAATGTTATCGAGCGGAGAGGTGCCGAGGGCGGGGGTGTTGACGTATTTCATCGACACTCCGTTTGCGGCGAGAAGCGTATCGAAGTCCGGGTTGATGTCGATCTGCTGGTTCTTGCCGTTGTTGGGTTCTATGTATTCCGCGGATGAGCCGTCCGCTGCTGGAAGAAAATTGCCCTGCCGGCCCCACATTTCATAGATCTGCCCAAACCACTCCCATCGCACGCCGAGCTGCGCAGTGAGTTTGCGCGTCATTTTCCAACTGTCGTTGAAATAGGCGCCCCAATAGTCGCGGCCGTCATCGGTGGGCTCGGCGTTGGACATATAGATGTCATTTGAACCGCCAAAGTCGTTGACACCGCCCGGCACGGTGGTCGCCTCGGGATTGATGAGGAAATCCGCGTACTGCCCAAAACCCATCTCGCCGTGCGACTGCGTGGGCTGGAAAGTTGAAAACTTGACGTGCTGGAATTCCATGCCCATCTTGAAGGTGTGCTTGCCGTACATCTTGGTCAGATTTTCAGTGGCTTGCGTCGTCTGGGTGATTTCGTTAGACGGGAGATAGGCGTTCGAGCCGAGCGTGTTCAAGCTGCCCACATAAATTGCCGGCAAGCCGCCGTTACCCGAGAATTGCGGAACGCCTTGGATCCCGTATTCAGCCGGAATTCCATTCTGACCGGCCACCGGCCCCTCACGGCTGGCATAAAGGCGATCCTCTCCTATACGCGCTTCGTTCACGAGGGTGGGAGAAAAAATATGCGTGTAACTTAATGAGGTGAGCAGCGCATTTGCCTGCTGATTGCCGTTGGTGAACGCGCCGCCATCCGCGATGCCCTGGAACGGTCCGGGAATAAAGATCGGGTCTTGGGAATAGTCGAACGTTCCGGCGAGCTGGTTACTGGTATTCATGTTGTAATCCAGGCGCGTGTCGCCTTGGTTCTCACTTTCGACGGTGTTTGGATCTGTCGTGTTGTTAAGGATAATGCCGGACTTCGTTGCCTTGGGGAAAAGGCCGAGTATCTTGAGCGCATTCGGGTCAATCCGGCTGTTGGGAAGCTGATTGAGCTCACAGGAAGCGGTTGCCGTGCAATAGCCGGTGAAATTCGTGATGCCCGCGATGCTGCCGCCGGTGAAAAACGGGTCTTCAACATAACCTGTGCCTGTCGCCTTGAGGCCGGTTACGGGGTCAACCTGTCCTTGAATAACTTCGCGCTCGGTTGCCGGGTCCATCTCTGTCCCGTTGGGAAACGTGCGGCCCAGATCGTCCGAATAATTGCAGGTAGAACACGCCTGCTCGGTGATCTCGTCAGAAAGATCCGTGAAACCGCTGGCCACTTCGCCGGGCGTGGGAACAGAATTGGTATAAACCGTGCCTTGGACGCGGCGAGTTCCCTGATAGTCAGCGAAGAAGAAAAGCTTGTTCTTGATGATGGGACCGCCGAACGTGGCACCAAACTGATTCTGCCGGAATTCGCCCTTGGGCACTCCTCCGTTGTCTTCATAGTAGTCGGCAGCGTCGAATGCGTCGTTGCGCAGATAATCCCAAACATCGCCGTGGAACGCATTCGTCCCGGACTTGATCGTTGCGTTCAAAATGGCGCCGCCGGAGCGGCCATACTCCGCGCTGTAATCGCTGGTTTGCACTTTGAATTCGGAAAGAGCGTCGGGAGGGGGAAGAGCAACGAAGTTGGTGCCGTTCAGGAAATCGACGTTGTTGGAGTTGTTGTCGATGCCGTTCAGCAGATAGTCATTCGCGTCAGGACGCAAGCCGTTCGCTGAGAAAGCTCCGCTGGCAGCGTTGCCACGCGTATCCGCCTGCGGCGTATTCACGCCCGCGATCGTCTGGGCGAGAAAGGTCATGTTGCGTCCGTTCAGCGGAAGATCGTTAACGCTTCTGCTGGTGACCACCTGTCCGACTGAGGCATTTTGTGTCTGTAAGGCCGGGGCGGCGCTGGTCACCGTCACAACGGTCGTTACCCTGCCAGGCGTGAGGCTGAAATTGACGGCAACGTCTTCCGCAATGTTCACCCTGATGTTCTTGTGAACTGCCGTGGTAAACCCATGCGCGTTCACCGTCACCGTGTACGTCCCCACATAGATCGGGGTGAAAGTATAGTCGCCCGCAGAGGTCGTGATGGTGGTGATGGTAAAGTTCGTGTTTTGGTTTGTCAGGTCGACCTTGGCGTTGGGAATGACGGCGCCGGATGGGTCGGTTACCCGGCCCGTTAATGTGCCCGTATCAAGCTGGGCGCGAAGATTCGGCACAGCAAAACTGGCTGCCAAAAGCGCCACAGCAGTTGCAGTGGTGAGCCTCACATAGCGGTTCCGTCTTTCCATTGCGTTATCCTCCTCAATTAAGCAACGTAACTTCCGGCGGCCGTTAGCTCGCTAACTCAAACCAACTACGGCCTTGCAAACGTACACAATATTGAGTGTCTGAGTGTGATACCACACGCCCCCGGGCGTGTCAATCCATTACTTCAGTGCATTCCGGGAGCATGCGTGGGCATCGAGGCCCCCACAAATTCCCAGGCTATAATGCGAAGCAGTTAGGCGAACCACCGTGAAACACAAACCTAAGTCAGCTTTTCCCCTTCTCCGACTTACCTTAAGCGTTTAAGGTATATCATCCCTTTCAAGGGCTTGTCAAGATTTTTTATAGCCATACTGAAAATCACGGAAGTCGCTACTTGATTTATAGAGCCATGCTAATATCTTTAATGGACCCATGGCCGTAACGATACGGGATGTCGCAAAGCGCTCGGGTGTGTCTACGGCGACCGTCTCGCACGCGCTTAACGGAACCGGCCAAGTCAGCCGCAAGACGCGCCAGGTTGTTCTTGCCGTCGTCCGCGAGCTCGGCTATTTTCCCAACGCTCATGCGCGCAGATTGGCGCTGCATAACAGCAAAACCCTTGGCATGATCGTCTCCGACATTGAAAACCCTTTCTTCCCTGACATCATGAAAAGCTTCCAGACGCGCGCCCGCCATCACGGCTACGACGTCATTTGGAGTGATACGAATTACGATCCGGCGCGAATGCAACGCGCCGCGGAAGAAATGTTGCAGCACCAGGTCCGCGGCGTCGCCATTATGACTTCAGAAATGAGCCGGCAGCTCATCGACGAAATCACCCGCCGCCGGATCGCCGTCACCTTCCTCGATCTTGGTTCGGCTGAAAAATACGTCAGCACCCTGCGCATCGATTATTCTTCAGGCGTCGAGCAGGTGGTCCGGCATCTCTTCCAGCTTGGACACCGACGCATGGCGTTCGCAGGAGGGCGCGTGACGCTCAAGTCCAACATGGCTCGTCAACAGGCGTATGTTGACTCGATGAAGTCGCTGAACCTCGATCCGGGCGCGATCCTGCAAGGCGATTTGCGCTTTTCCGGCGGTTTGGCGGCCGGCCATGAGGTTCTGAAGCTCAGGCCCATGCCCACCGCGGTGGTTGCGGTGAACGATTTAACGGCCGTGGGCGTGATGAAGGCGCTCACCACGGCCGGGGCGCGCGTGCCTGAAGATGTCTCCGTCGCTGGCTTCGATAATACGCATCTCGCCGAGTACGTCACTCCCACGCTCACCACCGTGGAGATTCACAGGGAGCTTCTCGGCCGCGTGGCCGCGGACGCGCTGCACCAATTGTCCTCCGCCAGCGACCCGCAAGGAGAAGAAGTCCCAATTCCCGCTGAGTTGGTCGTACGCGCATCCACAGGACCGGCAGCGTAGGCAACAGGGGAGAGTGACGAGAGGCAAGAGACGAGAGACGAGGGGCAAGAGACGAGAGACAAGAGACAAGAGACAAGAGACGAGAGGCAAGAGACGAGAGACGAGAGAAAATCGTTAACGGACCCGGGGCCAGGGACAAGCTGACGAAGGACCACGGACCAACGGCAAACCATACGCCCGCTCGCTTCGTGGCTTCCCCTTCACCTGCCCGGTTTGTCACCGCAAGCACACGCTTAAGGCACGTGATCGAAGACGCCGCGGTGTTTTCCTGAGAACGACAGGAGAGAGCTATATCCCTCCGATGGAAAGCGCCCTGAAACTGCGAGAGCCACGCGTGAACCGGTGGTGATACAATGTGAATAAAATGACAAGTGTTTCCGTCCCGGTCATTGTGCGCGACCCTGAAATTCTTGGAGGAACTCCCTGTTTTCGGGGCACGCGCGTTCCCTTCCAAAACCTCCTGGACTATATCGAGGCGGGCGACAGCCTGGAAGAGTTCCTGCGCCAATTTCCAACCGTTACTCGCGAAATGGCCGTTGAGGCCCTTGAGGCCGCGAAACAGTCCCTCCTGACGAAGATCGGATGAGGGTGCTTTGTCTCTCCCCCCTCGTCCCTCGCCTCTCGTCACTCGTCTCTTGTCCCTCGTCTCTCGCCACTTGTCTCTCGTCCTCTTGCCCTATGGCCTACAGCGTCTTATCCGCCAGGGTGAGCGCGAATTCGAGAAACTGCTGCCGATCTTGGGCAGAAAGGAGTTCCGGTTGCGCGCTGTGAGGCTGGCGGCTGGCTAAAGCCAGCACTTGCTCGATCTTCGCCACGTCAAACTCCGCCTGGAGGCCGTTCCGGGAAATCTGGTCCAAAGTTTCACGAGACTTTTCGATTTGGCCGGTCTCGAAATACAGAAAGCCCAGCGCGGAGTAAGTGGCAGCCCATTCCGGAAGCAAATCGATCGATTTTCTCAGGTCCAATATCGCCGGCTGCGGTTTTCCTTCAACGGCAAGGAGAACACCCATGCCCCAGAAAAGCTTTCCAGAATCCGGGATGCGGGCGAGTCCCTCCGTGAGGGTTTGGCGGGCGTCATCCGGCTTACCCGCGCGCATCTCAACCAGGGCGAGAGACAGATAGCTCTGGTCGTTGTCCGGGCTTTCGCGGATCGCTTCTTGATAGGTTTCGGTGGCCTCATCCGTCCTGCCCGCATGCGCTTCCGTATCCGCAAGGAGGGCGAGGACGGATTCGTCGTTCTGCCCGGATGGCGAGATCTGGCTCAGAACAGACAGGGCTTCGGCGTACTGCAGGGTTCGGAAATATACGACGGCAAGATCGTACTTCACATCGTCCGAATCCGGGTTCGCCTTAAGCGACAATTCGAAGTGACGGATCGCCTCGGGATAGAGCTGGTAGCGCGCCAGGAGGACGCCCACTCCGGCTGCGGTGCGAGCATCGTCGCCGCTCAGCTCGTCAAGTTGAGCGATGGCCTTTTCAGCCTGGTCTTGCTGGCCCAGCTTCAAGTACGCTTGCGCGAGCATATAGTAATTTCGCGGCTCGGCCGGACGACGCTTCACTTCCGCCAGGATTTCGGCAAGATCCACTTCGCTGCGCTGCTTGGGCGGCATCGCCTGCACTGCATTGAGATACTGAAAAACGTGCTCCATAGGAATGGGTTCTGCCTTGGGGTTCTTGGAGAGCGTCTGGAAAATCTGCATGTCCCGCTCCGCTGCCGGCAGATTGTGCAGCGCTCTTTCCGCGACCATCAGCCTGTAGTAATCGCCTGCGGGTTCGCGGTCAAGCGTGGCGCATTTGCGCAGCAATGGAATGGCCTCGGCATATTTCTTCTCGGCCATATTCACTCGGGCCAAATCAAACAAAGCATCAGTGAAGTCCGGTTTCGCGGCGAGCGCCTTCTTGAGCCAGGTTTCAGCCTCAGCATAGCGCCCTTGCCGGCTTGCCATGAATCCCATGTTGTAAAGGCAGACCGCGTTTCTGGGGTCCTTCGCCAGGCCGAGCAGAAAGTATTTTTGGGCCAGGTCAAATTTATATAGGTTCCGGTAGTAATACCCGAGAAAAGCGTAGGAAGTAGCCGTGGGGCTCAGCCTGACCAGCGTCTGGAATTCCCGGAGCGCCTGGTCAAGCTTGTGGACCGTGAAATAGCATTGGCCAAGCGCGGCATGAAGGTCCGCGCGATTCGGAGCGATCTTCAATCCCTGCTGGAGCAAAGGGATGGCATCCTGAAAATATTGCTGCTTCATGCTGACGCGCGCCATCAGGAAAATGATGTCCGTGTTTCGCGGTGCAAGATGGTGCGCCTTGACCAGCAGATTGAGGGCGTCCACGTCTTTCCCATCAGCCGTTTCCGCTTGCGCCAGCAGATAAAGAGTCTCGACTGAATCGGGCTGAATCGTGAGCGCGCGCCGCAAGGTCAGTTCCGCCTGCGCCCTCTTCCCGTCTCTCAAGTACGCTTCGCCGAGATTAAAAGGAATGGTGAACGTGCCGGGCTCGAGCGCGTCCGCCATCTCGAGTTGGCGTTCTGCGGCCTCGTATTGCTTGTACGAAGCGAGCAGCACACCGAGTGTGAAGTGGATTTTGACCTTACCCTTACTCTGTTCCGAGAGGATCGCGGCGGCGACCAGGGCTTCCTTTGTGTTGCCCAGCTTCAGGTAGGCCCCCGTCATGTTGAAGAGGGTGTCGGAATCCGGCGGCTGAATCCTGCGGAAGCAGTCAATAGCCTCCTGCGCCCGCCCTTCGGAAAGAAGGACCACGCCCAGGTCGTAATTGAGGTCGCGATTCGCCGGCGCTTCCTTCAGCGCGGCGCGAAGCGCCCCTTCCGCAAGCTCCGGCTCTTTCTGTTCCAGGTAAAACCTTCCCAGGTTGCTCAACGTTTCGACGGATTGCGGATTGGCTTTGAGTGCCAGCTTGAATGCATTCAAAGCCTGCTGGTTTTTTCCCTGGCGAGCGAGGATGATGCCAAGCAGATTAAGTCCGGTGATGCTTTTGGGCGACTGATTCAACCCGCGCTCGACGTCTGCTAACGCGATGGCGACGCGCCCATGGGAGAGAGCGGCCTGAGCTTCAGTGAAAGCCGCGTTCGTTGCGGAAGGACGCTGGGCGCTTGCGGCCGGCATGGCAAACGCGGGGCCGGAGAGGACGAGGATGATCGTGAGGCCGGAGAGCCGGCGCAACCGGGCTCGAACCCGAGGCGCCAGTTCGATTCGTCTCTCTCGCCCCCTTGGCGGAGAGGGTGGCGCGCCGCCGGCGCTTTCACCAGCCGGGGCGAGACGGGTGAGGGAATCTCTTGCTTGTCCGTTCAATGCACTCGAAAAATACCACACGAGTCCGGGGACTTCAAATCCTGCGAAAATCAATTTGAACTTCCGGGCGGCGTGTGATAGGGTTAATCACCAAAGACGGCCAGTGCCTGTCTTCACGCGGGGCGACTCGATAGCAAGCGGCGAGGAGGCCGGGTGGGACGCACGGAATCTCTCTTCCAATGCCGGTCCCGCGTGAGTCAGGCGTGAGCCATCGAGCGCTGGGAAAGATATGCGATTTCCTCCGGCACTTCACGTGAATCGGCTAAGCCCCAACCAAGCAAGTGAGCTGGTTTCATGCAATCGGCGTGAATTTTTGCGTTGGGTCACCGGCGCGACGGCGGCGGGCACGCTGCTGGGGCTTTCGCCAGTGCGCGCGATCGCCTCTGCCAGTCCGCTCAAGCGGAAAGCCGTGGTCGTCACCTTTGGCGGTGGCTGCCGGGATGAAGAAACTTTCATGCCGGAAGGCCAGGAAAACGTCCCTCATCTGCTGAAGGATCTCATTCCACAGGCGACGTTCTTCACGCGGGTGGTGAACCACGGCATTCTCGGACACTATGTGGCCACAGCAAGCCTCGCGACCGGAGTTTATGAGACGTTCGATAACTTTGCCGCCGTCCCTCCGGATCACCCGACGGTTTTCGAGTATTTCCGCAAGGATTTGAAACGGCCTTTCTATGACGCTTGGGTGGTTGCGCCCGCCAACGGCTTCAACCGGATCGGAGGCAGCGACGCGCGCTCGTTTGGCCCGGAATACGCCGCGAACGTGATTCTTCCTAAGCGGCTGCTCAAACAGGCGCTCTCGAAAACCAGCGACGCGCGCTACGGACACCTTCTGGTTGATAATTACGAGACGCCGCTTTTTGCCCCGGAAGTCCAGGACAACAAAGTCAATCTTGAGCAGTTTTCAGATCTTCTAAAACTCTCCGTTGCGGATTTTGTCGCGCACGCTCTGACGCTTTCCAGTCCTGACGAGCTTTCTGTTTACGTTGCTCGCCAGCTTATGCTTCGCTACGCCCCCAGCCTTCTTTGGATTACCTTGCACGATATGGACGTGGCGCATGCGGGCTGCTATTCACTCTACCTTGAGGGCATTCAGCGCACGGACCGCTTATGCGCCGAGATCTGGCAGCACATTCAGTCCCAGCCGGAATATGCGGGCAAGACGACCCTGTTCATCCTTCCGGATTTCGGACGCGACTCCGATATGGATGCCGGCGGAAACGGTTTCCAGCACCATCGCACGGGAGATGCGCTCTCGCGGACCACTTGGCTGATGGCGCTGGGCCCCGGGATTCGGGAAAACACGGTCGTGGACCGGCCCGTACAGTCCGTTGACCTTGTTCCAACACTGGGAGCTTTGCTGGGTTTTAGCGCGGCAGAAAGCTCCGGGCAGCCGCTCCGGGAGGTTTCGTAGAGCCCATGCTTCCCTCCGCGCTTACGGCAAGCGAGTTTCAGGATTATCCTCCTGAAGCCAGGCGAGTTGCCGTGGATCACCTTGACCTTTTGCGGCGGCTTCCGCTGACGTTCGCCCCGCTCCTGCTGCAGCAGGTGCAAGAGTACGACTGGAAGTTTCCGGCAGAGCGGCGGAAAATCGACGGCCAGCTTTCTTACCTTTCTTCATGCTCTCCGCAAGAATTCAGTCAGCTCGTTTCCGGGTTCGAGCAGCTTAGAGTTTCTCCGAGTCTCGAGCGCTACGACTGGGTACAATCGCCCACGGGGTTTTCTCAACAGTTGTCCGCCTTCCTGTGGTCTTCCGGACAGATTGACGCGTTTACCGGCGCGGCGGAGAAGTTTATACGGGAGATTGATGCTGCCCTGCCGGCCAGCCGCCCGGAAGTTCCACGGCTTGGGATCGCCGTCATTGGCAAAGATGTGAAGGCCAGCAAGATTCCGCTCTGCCGCAAGCTGCGGCCTTATGGCACAACGTTCACCCGGGTGGATCCAACGAACGGCTTGCGCATCCTGCTGGATGCGGCGGTATCGCGCGCCGAGGCACATCCGGTTCCTTATGGCCACTGGTACGTGGAAGGCGGGCAAGCTGGAATGGTGCCGGGCTCCCATCTGGTCACGATCTCCTATGAAGCCCTGCAGCCTGTGCGTGCGGCCTTGTTGCGGAAAATAACCCGCGCCATCCAGGGAGGGATCGGCGGGCCGGAGGCGCTGAGCCGGATGCTCAGCATGATGCGCCCGGAAGATATTGGACTCCCGGGAGGGCCCCAGCATGAGGTTTTTAGCCACTTTGTAACCAGCATTTTCACCGGCGGCCAGGGCACGCAGATTTTCAGCACCACTTTCGTGCAGTGGACCGCGCGCCAGCTTTGGCAACGCGCGCAGCCGCTCACCCTCCTCGCGCACTTCACGCCACGCCAACTCGAACGGTCAATGAATGAGCTGCTCTCCGGAAAAGACGCCCATCCGGAGACGGATCCTCAAGGCTCCCTCGTCGATGCGGATATGGGAGCTTATTTGATGTGGATCGATCAACAGCGGCTGACGGGAGCGCGAGACGCGTCGTTTCTGGTTTGGTTCGAAGATCACAACCAGGCGCTGGTGGTTTCTCCCGGCCTTCCTCGTGGCACGGAGTCGAATACTCCCGTGGATATGAATGGGCTGCTGCACGAGGCTGGGGTGAAGGAGTTGAAGTCAGCCCGCAGTGGTAAGCTCGCTCAGCCACGGGCAAGGCAAACTGCGGGAATCCGTCCTGGCCGGGTGAACGAAATGGTTGAAGGAATCGATACCAACGAGGACATGCTGGACTTTCTCAACGAAGCCAGCTTCAGCAACACCGCAGACCGCACGTAAACCCCCCAATCAAAAACACTCACCACAGAGGTCACAGAGAGCAAACAGACATAGCCGGAAGTTCGATGTCGTGAGTCGGTCATGATTTGTATTTTGAATCTATCTCTGTGTCCTCTGTGCCCTCTGTGGTTAAGTTCTCTTGCGGGCTGGCTCTCACAACCCAAAAAACACTCACCACAGAGAGCACAGAGGTCACAGAGAGCAAACAGAGATGGCCGGCTGTTCGCTGTCGTGAGTCATTCGCGATTGTGTTTTGAATCTATCTCTGTGCCCTCTGTGTCCTCTGTGGTTAAGTTTTCTTGCGGGATGGCTCTCGTGAGCAAAAAAACACTCACCACAGAGAGCACAGAGATCACAGAGAGCAAACAGGCGTGGCCGGAAGTTCGGTGTCGTGGCCGGCCGTTCGCTGTCGTGAGTCGGTCATGATTTGTATTTTGAATCTTTCTCTGCGTCCTCTGTGTCCTCTGTGGTTATCTTCTTCTGTGGTTATCTTCTTTCAGCCCTTCTTAAATTCGAAAAGCAATTAGACTGAAGAACCCACTTTACGGCCGGCGTGAGGCGTGCCATTGCCCGTTTGCTGCCGGCGATCAGACGTAACGTTTGCAGGGGCGATTCCAACGCAATCCAGATCGCTCTGCTCACGCTCAGTCCACCGTTTGCATCCAGCGCGGAATTGAAGTCCGGCATTCGGGCGTCAAGCGGGTCTGCGACAACCCGCATCACGGCAGCGGGAATGCCGGCGCGTGCGGCGGCAGAGAGAACCTGGTAACTTTCCATGTCAACGACACTCGCTCCTCGCCGCGAGAGCGCGAGTTTGTCGTTCTTCGTGGAGGCAATGCGGGAAGATGTAATTCCAGCGACGGGGCTGCAATCGATTTGGCGCTCTTGAAGAATCTCAAGGATGGCTGAATTCAGACTGAGCGAGCACGGTAACGGCGCTTGCTCTGTCGAAAGGCACTCTATGTAGACAACGATTTGCCCTTCACGCGTCACTTCCGTCAACCCGCCACACAAACCAATCATCAAGATTGCATCCGGCTTCTGTGGTTTCCCACCCTCTGCGGAATCGGCTGCCAGCCCGAGCGCGGCATCCGTCACCCGCCGGGCATTGCCGGTTCCCATGCCTGTAATGATGACGGCCAACTGGTTGCCACCCGCTTCGAACGCTGCAGGCCTTCCCGGTTGCCGCGCCAGCTCCAGAACAGGCTTGGCTTCCGCCTTGGACGATGCAAATACATAAACTAAAGGCATAAGCTCCATTTGTAGGGCGGAGCCGGCGTAGAGGTCAAGGCGAATGACCACCGCCCGCAGACAATTGCCATCTATCCCCGAGCGGGTTAACCTTACCTCCATGCCCCGTTCGGCTCAGCCCGGCATGCCTTTCCCGAAAACGGCAATTTCCTTCAAGCCGGAATACCTGGATTTTCAGCGGGGCATTCACGTGGGAAACCTCGAAGATACCGCGCGCATTACGCGAATCCTCAAGCTCGAGCTTGAGGCTGCCTACGGTGAGCCATTTGTAACGGAGCGATACGGGCGCGGCGTATACTGGCAATGGATCGGCTTTCTATCGCGCGCCAACCGGGCCGCCAAGCCCTTGTCCTCAAAAGTCAGCTTTGGATGCTCGAAGTTCTTTCTTATGGTGGACACTGAAGATCAGCTCTTCAAATGCGGCATGCAGGTGGAGCGTGGCTTGGCAAAGCCCTCCCGGCGGTTTTCGGACGCCCAGTTGCGTGCGGACTGGGACTGGCACCGGCTGCTGCAGTCCTTGAAGCCGCGCAGCGCGATGGAGCGGGAAATCAGCCGTCTGCTGGTCGATGAAGGGTTCCATTTGCGTGCGGGCACTTGGGGTCATGCTTCACAGTTTTCCGCCAGCGAAGCGCCAGGCGGCCGCCGGCTGCAGAAACTGCTCCGCACGATCCCGGCGGGCGAGTGGGGGTTCTTCCAGCTCTATTACGCGATGAGCGAAGTTGAGGTGCATGGCTCGACGGGACTGGACTTGGTGGAATCCATGCTGGCCGTTTTCGACGAACTAACGCCAGCCATGAATCAATGTATGCAAACGCGGCTTGAGGCATGATTCTGGAAACAGCTCGAAGGGTGATTGAGATTGAAGCCCGGACGCTTCTCGGCCTCATCGATCGGCTCGATGAGACCTTCGAACGCGCAGTCGAGCTGCTTTTCGCCTGCCGCGGGCGGGTGGTGGTCACCGGGATGGGCAAGTCGGGGCTCATCGGACGCAAGATTTCCTCCACGTTTTCGAGCACCGGCACGCCGTCTTTTTTTCTCCATCCCGGCGAGGCGCTTCATGGTGACCTGGGCGGGTTGGTGCGCGATGACGTGCTGCTTGCTTTATCGTATAGCGGAGAAACCGCGGAGCTGGTTCAAGTGCTCGAGGCGGTCAAGCGGTTGGCTTTGCCCATGGTTTCTTTGACCGGAAACGCCTCCTCAACGCTCGCGCAGGCGAGCCAGGTGGCCATGGACGTCCAGGTACCCCGGGAGGCATGTCCGCTCGGCTTGGCGCCCACAGCTTCCACCACGGCCATGCTGGCGATTGGCGACGCTCTGGCTGTGGCCCTGCTGGAGAAGCGAGGATTCAGCCAGGAGGATTACGCCAGCCTCCATCCAGCGGGTGGGCTGGGCTCGAGGCTCAGGCGCGTGGAAAGCGTGATGCGCACGGGTGACGCCGTTCCCCGCGTCATGCCGCAGACGCCCATGCCGGAAGTCATTTATGAAATGAGCCGCAAGAGGCTGGGCCTCACCACCGTGCTTGATGAAGCGGACCGCCTGCTCGGCTTCATCTCGGACGGGGATTTGCGCCGGTTCATCGAAAAGGAAGGCAGCCGCGCGCTCAATTTGACCGCGGCGGAGTGTATGACGCGTTCCCCGGTCACGATCGGGCGGCATGAGTTGGCCGCCACGGCGTTGAACCTGATGGAATCCAGAAGCATCACCGCGCTTCCCGTTGTGGACCGTGATGGGAAGCTCGAAGGGGTCCTTCACATCCATAATCTGTGGCGAACCCACTTGTTTTAACCGGATGCTGAGAAACGCTTTCAACGAATGTCTTTCTGAGCGCAGCGAAGAATCCCAGCATTTGTTTTCGAAGAGATGCAGAGGTCTCCCGCCTCGCTCAGCAAGGCAGCCAGGCTTTTTCTGCAGTCTGTTAATTCCCGTTGACACGCCTCGCGGGGTTTTGTTACGATACCTACCAACTGGTCGGTAACATCCGCCGCGTGCCAGTCGGGAGAATGACGCTATGGATAGGAAGATCACGGGCTCGGAGATCCTGCTCGAAAGTTTGAAGCGGGAACAAGTGGAGGTGATTTTCGGGCTGCCGGGCGGAGCGGTTCTGCCGCTCTACGATGCGCTTTACAGTGCCGGCATCCGCCATCTTCTTGTAAGGCACGAGCAGGCTGCGGCCTTCGCGGCGGATGGCTACGCGCGTGTCACCGGAAAGCCGGGCGTTTGCCTGGCCACTTCGGGCCCTGGGGCGACGAACTTAATCACCGGGTTAACGTCCGCCATGATGGATTCCATCCCGGTCGTTGCGCTGACGGGCCAGGTTCCGCAGTCGCTCATCGGAAAAGACGGGTTTCAGGAAGCCGATACCATCGGCATCAGCCTGCCGTCCACCAAGCAGTCGTTCCAGGTCCGTTCTGCGGCGGAGATTCCCGAAGTCATCCACCGGGCCTTTACAACTGCCATTTCCGGCCGGCCCGGGCCCGTCCTCGTGGACCTGCCGAAGAGTGTTCTTCTCGAAATGGCAGCGCCCGCCTTCCCCGGCCGGGCCGTCAAGCCGGAAAGAAAGCGCGAGTGGCAGGAGAAGGATATCGACCGCGCCGTGGAGATGATCCACGAGAGCCAGCGGGCGCTGCTTTACGTGGGCGGCGGAGTCATCAACTCCGGTGCCTGGGCGGAGTTGGCGGCGTTGGCGGAGCTGACGCAGATTCCCGTGACCACCACGTTGATGGGACTCGGGGCGTTCCCGTCGGGCCATCCCCTCTCGCAAGGCATGCTGGGCATGCACGGGTCGTACGCCACAAACCGTGCCGTCTGCGAATGTGACCTGCTGATTGCCGTTGGCGCGCGATTTGATGATCGCGTCACGGGGCGCGTGAAAGATTTTGCCTCGAAGGCAAAGAAAATTCATCTGGATGTGGATCCCTCCGAGATCGGTAAGAACGTTCGAGCGGACTTGGGATTGGTCGGCGACGCGCGGGACACTCTGCAGGCAATTTGCGCGGCGCTGGCCCGGCGCAACCACGGGGCAGCTTCCCCGGCCCGGCGCGAGTGGCTGGCGCAGATTGAAACATGGCGGCAGGCGCATCCGCTCGATTACGATAAGTCCGGGGATGCATTGAAGCCCGAATATGTTATTGAGATGATTTCCCGGTATGCGGATGAAGACGCCATCGTCGCTGTAGACGTGGGCCAACACCAGATGTGGGCAGCCCAATACTACGATTTTTATCAGCCTCGCACCTGGCTCTCTTCAAGCGGGCTGGGCTCGATGGGCTATGGCTTCCCGGCTGCCCTGGGAGCGCAATTTGCATTTCCAGACCGTCAGGTGATTGCCGTTGTGGGCGACGGCGGCTTTCAGATGACGCTCAACGATCTGGCAACTGCCGCGCAGTACCAGATCCCGGTCAAAATCGTTATCCTCAACAATCGCGCGCTCGGCATGGTCCGCCAATGGCAGGAGATATTCTTCGAAAAGCGCTATTGTGATATTGATCTCAATTTTGCTCCTGACTTTGCGAAGCTGGCGGAATCTTATGGAATCTGTGGAAAGCGCGTGGAGCGCCACAACGAAGTGGGCGCTGCCGTCCGTGAAATGCTCGCCAGCCGCGAGCCGAGCCTCTTGGATGTTTGGGTCGATCCCACGGAAAACGTCTATCCGATCGTTCCTCCGGGCGCCTCGCTTGCTGAAATGATCGTCGAGCCGCCGAGGGTATTGCTGGAAGAGGAAGTTGAAGTGCTCGACGATTTGTGGGCCGTGTGACGTTGAGCGTGGAAGGAGAAGCTCGTGACCTGGTTATTTACAATTGATATTGAAGACGATCCGATCGTTGCCTGCAGGCTGCTGAACATTTTTCGGCGCAAGGGGCTGAAGCTGCGGACGCTGGCAATGGCTTCGGCCGATGCGGGCTTTCGCGTGGCAGCGCTCGCCGACGCAGCGGAGACGGATATCGAACACATCTTCAATTTCTTCCGCCGCACGGACGGCGTCCTCCATGTGGCCTACTATCGCAGCACAACGCCTGGGGCTGGGTCGTTCGTCTTCGTTGAGCCCGAGGCGCGCGGCGTGGATGCGGCTCAGTGGCCGCAGATGTTTCCCGGTGCACGGCTGGTTTTTGCCAGCCACGGAAGCGTGCTGATCGAGCTGCCCGCAGGCGCAGCCGGCCCTTCCGGGCTGAACCCTCCTGGCTTTCCCGGCTCCATTCCCTTTGCCTGCGTTCGAAATACGCGCAGCTCGAACGCGCCATGGGGCGCGAGCCTCGAGCCGGCGCGAGAGAACTGAACTTCATTCGGAGGAATTATGGCAAAAGTCTATTACGAATCAGATGGGGATCTGAAAACACTTCAAGGCAAGACCATCGCGGTGATTGGCTACGGAAGCCAGGGGCACGCGCACGCCCTGAATCTTCGCGACAGCGGGCTGAAGGTGATCGTAGGTCTTCCGGCGTCCAGCCCGTCACGCGCTAAAGCGCAGGCGCAGAAGCTGCCGGTCGTGACGCCGGCTGAAGCGGCAAAGCAAGCGGACTTGATTGCCGTGCTGATTCCTGACCACCTCCAGGCGAAGGTTTACCACGACGAATTGGCGCCTCACCTCGGTCGCGGCAAGACGTTGCTTTTCGCGCACGGTTTCAGCATCCACTTCAAGTTCATCGTGCCTTCCCCTGACGTGGACGTGATCATGATTGCGCCCAAATCACCCGGCCATCGTATGCGCGAGTTGTTTCTGGAGAAAGTGGGAGTGCCCGGATTGCTCGCGGTCGAGCGGGACGCTTCCGGCCAGGCGGAGAAGACGGCGCTGGCCTACGCCCTGGGCGTGGGCTGCCTGAAGGCAGGCGTGATCCGGACGACGTTCAAAGAAGAAACGGAGACCGATCTCTTTGGCGAGCAGAACGTGCTTTGCGGCGGCGTTTCCGCGCTGATCAGGACAGCCTTTGAAATCCTCGTCGAAGCCGGCTACCAGCCGGAGATTGCGTATTTCGAATGCCTCCATGAAATGAAGCTGATTGTGGATCTCATTTATCAGGGTGGCATTAAATACATGCGGTATTCTGTGAGTGATACGGCGGAATACGGCGATTACACCCGTGGTCCCGTCGTGATCGATCAGCACGTTCGCGAAACCATGAAGAAGATTTTGGCGGATATCCAGAGCGGTGCGTATGCTCGTGAATGGATGAAGGAAAACGAGCAGGGACGCAAGCGCTTTCTCGAAATGCGCGCTCAGGCCACCGGGCATCCCATCGAGAAAGTCGGCGCTGAGCTTCGTAAGATGATGGCGTGGAACAAGCCCGCGGCTGAGGAAGCGACCGCGGCCCAAGCCCAGGCAAGAAGTTAACGCCTTTGCCTGCGGTATCTACATTTCGTACGCCGTCTCCCGGGGCGCCTCGGCGCCCCGGTATCAGGGCATGACTTCAGTCATGCCGCAAAGATGCGGAAGGGAAAACGGCTTTAGCCGCTGGCCGTCGCCACCAGGGGCTAAACACGTTGCGGGAAAAGGCCAGTCTGTCATCCGGGCGCTCCAGCAGCCGCTTCGGTACCCCTGTATCAGGGCATGACTTCAGTCATGCCGCAAAGATGCGGAAGGGAAAACGGCTTTAGCCGCTGGCGGGCGCAACCAGGGGCTAAACACGCTGCCGAAAAAGGCCAGTCTGTCATGCTGAGCGAAGCGAAGCATCTCCGCATTTCTATAGAAACGAATGCCGGGATTCTTCTCTCCGGCTGAAGCTAGACCCCGATGAAGGACGTTCAGCAACTCTGTAAAGAAACAAGTGAACCGTGATGATTGAGATGAAACCCAGGCTCCCGCGCATGGCGGCTGCCGGCTCCGAAGTCCAGGAACCGGCAGAGATTAAGAAACTGGCCATCATCGGAGCGGGAAAGCTCGGCGAAGGTTTACTCGCGGGCGTGCTCGGCAGCCAGCTCGCCCCGGTCAGTTGCGTGAACGCCACCGTGGCGCACCAGCCGCGCGCTGACTACCTCGCGGAAAAATACGGCATTCAGGCGGGAACCGGCAATCGCAAAGCGGTTTCCGGCGCCACGCTCGTTTTGATCTGCCTCAAGCCGCAGCAGGTGAAAGGATTTCTCCACGAAGTGAAGCGCGAGCTTCGCAAGGATGCCCTGCTCATCTCTGCCGCCGCTTCCGTCACAACGTCACTCATCGAGCGCGAGCTTTCCCATCCTGCGCGAGTGGTGCGGGCCATGCCCAACACTCCTTGTCTCATCCGGCACGGCATGACGGCCATCGCGCGCGGCAAGCACGCCACCGATGCTGACGTGAGCCTGGCCAACCGGATTTTCAGTTCCATGGGTCGCACGGTGACCGTGGATGAGAAGCACATGGATACAATCACCGGATTGTCCGCTTCCGGCCCGGCGTACGTTTACACCATCATTGAGTCGTTGGCGGAGGCGGGCGTGAAGCTGGGCTTGCCCCGCGAGCTTTCGACGGAGCTTTCCGCGCAGACGCTTCTGGGCGCTTCGGCGCTGGTTCTGCAAACGGGAGAGCATCCTGCCAAACTGAAAGACGCTGTCACCACGCCGGCTGGCTGCACCATCGACGGCCTGCTGGAGCTCGAAGAAGGCGGTCTGCGCCTGACGCTCATCAAGGCCGTCGTTCGCGCCGCTCAGCGCGCCCGCCAGCTTGTGGATAGCCAAGCCACTTAAACAGCAGATTTCCCGATCATACGCCGTTTCCCGGGGCGCCTCGGCGCCCCCGTATCAGTTGCTCATGTCGCTTCGCGACACCCACGAAGCGATGAAAGCGTTTGGGGTAGGGGCGGGTTTCAAACCCAGGCTTGTCCAAATTAGGTTTTTGAAAAAGGCGGAATCTCCGGTAAGTTGAGGTTTTGTGTTGCCGCACGATTAATCTCAACTGAAGGAGGTTCCACCGTGAATCGAGTATGCAGC
>JASHON010000202.1 GCA_030041095.1 Terriglobia bacterium | reverse complement strand
GGCACACACTCCGCCTCCTGCGCGATACCGGCATTGCCCGGAGCGCAATAAATATCCTCCGTGAGCTGGCTTTGGCGCAGCTTCCACGTCAATGCATGCTCACGCCCTCCGGAACCAAAAACCAGGACTTTCATAATGGAATGCGATAAGGTAACGGCAGTGACCCCTGTTTGTCAAATTGTGGTACTGTTTTCCCTTGTTGCCAGCGGCAGGGCCGGTTGTTGCGCTGCCCATTCCTTTTGGAGATCGTGATGATCAAACTCCGGTTCCTGTTCATATTGTTGTTGCTGCCAGCGGTGATGACGGGCTGCTCCTTCGCCTTTGGCCAAAGCGCAGACGCTCGCGCGCGCAAACTCGTTCATGAAATGACGCTGGATGAGAAAGTGGAGGAGTTACACGGCATCCGGGATGCCAGCCATTACCGTTATGTGCCAGGCATTCCGCGGCTGGGCATTCCCGGTTTGCGCGTGGCGAACGGTCCGGCAGGCGTTGGGCCGGCGGGCGACCATCCGCAACTTTCGGCAACCGCGCTCCCTGCTCCCATCTCACTTGCCGCCTCCTGGGACGTGAAGGCGGCAAGCCTCTATGGCGAGATCATCGGCAAGGAGGCGCGAGACCTGGCGTATGGTTTGCTCGAAGGCCCTGACGTGAATATCATGCGCGTGCCGCAAAATGGCCGAACCTTCGAAGCTTACGGTGAAGATCCGTACCTTACGAGCGAAATTGCCGTTCAGGTGATCGAAGGCATCCAAAGCCAGCATGTGATTGCCAACGTTAAGCATTACGACGCAAACAATCAGGAATCCGATCGCTTCCGGGTGAACGAAATCGTTGGCGAGCGCGCGCTGCATGAAATCTACCTGCCAGCGTTCAAAGCCGCCGTCACGCAGGCGCGGGTGGGGTCTCTCATGTGCGCTTATCCACGGGTGAACGGTGTTTACAATTGCGAAAACGATTTGCTGCTCAAGCACATATTGAAGACGCGCTGGCGCTTCAACGGATTTGTGACGTCGGACTTCGGCGCAACGCATAGCACCGTGGCCTCAGCGCTGGCCGGGCTCGATCTTGAGATGCCGACCGGGGTATATTTCGGGGACCGTTTGAAGGCCGCAGTTCAGTCCGGACGCGTTCCGATCTCTGTTATAGACGACAAGCTCGTCCGCAGATTTCGAACGATGATGGAGCTTGGAGTATTCGACCACCCTCCCGAGCGCGCGCCTATACCCGCCAAGCAGGACGGAGCCATTGCCCTGCGCCTCGCCGAAGACGGCATGGTATTGCTGAAGAACCGGGGCGGACTGCTTCCGTTGAATCCAGCGCAATTGCACTCCATTGCTGTCATCGGACCGTATGCTGAAGCGGCGATGACGGGTGGGGGTGGCAGCTCGCGCGTGATTCCGCTTTATACCGTGAGCCCGATGCAAGGCATCACCGAGCGTGCGGGACCGTACGTGACGGTGAGTTTCGCGGACGGCGCTGAGATTTCGCTTGCTGCGGCCATGGCGCGCGCCGCGGACGTTGCCCTTGTGATGGTGGGTGACCACGAAACAGAAGGACGCGATCATTCCCTTTCGCTTTCAGGCAATCAGGATCAGTTAATCGAGGCGGTAGCCGCCGCGAATCCGCGGACCGTGGTGGTTCTCAAAACCGGTTCTGCTGTCCTGATGCCATGGATCGATCGAGTGCCGGCTATTCTCGAAGCGTGGTATCCGGGCGAGGAAGATGGCAATGCAGTGGCTGCCGTGCTCTTTGGCGACGTCGATCCTTCCGGCAGGCTGCCGCTGACGTTTCCCAAAAGTCTGGCGGACTTGCCGGCCTCGACGCCCGCGCAATACCCGGGAATTGACGACGTGGCGCATTATTCGGAAGGCATATTTATAGGCTACCGGCATTACGATGCCAGGAATATTGAGCCGTTGTTCCCGTTTGGTTACGGTCTTTCCTACACCAAATTCACGTTCACGCACTTGACCATCACGCCCAATTCCGCTTCTGCCTCAGCGCCAGGCGTGACGGTTGATGTGAATGTCACCAACAGCGGCGAGCGGCCAGGCTCGGAAGTTGTGGAACTTTATGTAGGAATTCCTTCGAGGCCGGGCGTGCCGGAACCACCGAAGCAGCTTGAGAGATTCGAGAAGCTGCAGCTTGGTCCGGGTCAGACGGGCCACGCCCACTTCGTTCTTGGAGCGAGAGCGTTTGCCTATTGGAACACCCACACGCACGGCTGGACCGTTGCACCGGACGTTTATCCGATCATGGTAGGAGCATCATCAAGCGACATCCGGTTGCAAGGCAAGGTGCGACTCTCCCCGTGAAGGTGCGTGACGCGGATCGCCCGCCAAGCGAGGCGCTGGAAAGGGGGAGCTTTTCCCAGGGATCTCCATAACTCGGGCGACCGTTTCAGGCCTGCTGATCTCGATCTTCATTTCACGTATCCGGTATGGCGCAGTGGCTAAAGCCTGCTGACGGTGCGCCGGGGAACGGCAGGCTAAAAGCCGTGTCCTGACTTGAAAATGCGATGGTATTCCGTCCCATTTTCAAGACAGGGCATGACTTCAGTCATGCCGCCTCAGGTCCGCCCGATGGCCGGGCTTTACAGGCTGCGGAAAAAGTCTTTCGGGAGTTGACGTAGCGCCGGCTTCCAGCCGGCAACTCGCTTCAGTTCAACGCAGGCCGGCAAGATGCCGGCGCTACACTCGCGGCGGCGTCGAGTTTTTCCGTAGCCTGTAAAGCCGTTGGAGCCTGCGACGCGCTGCGGCATGACTGAAGTCATGCCCTGTCTTGAAAATTGAGTAGGGGCGGGTTTGAAACCCAGGCTTGTCCAAATTAGGTTTTTGAAAAAGGCGGAATCTCCGGTAAGTTGAGGTTTTGTGTTGCCGCACGATTAATCTCAACTGAAGGAGGTTCCACCGTGAATCGAGTATGCAGCATCTTCTCTCAAATACTCCAG
>JASHON010000201.1 GCA_030041095.1 Terriglobia bacterium | reverse complement strand
GCGCGGGCTGAAGCCCGTGGTTGAGATTCAATTCTTCGATTACATCTGGCCCGCCATGATGCAAATCCGCGATGAGCTGACCATGATGCGATGGCGCTCCAATAACCATTTCTCATGCCCCGTCGTCATTCGTGCGCCGATCGGCGGCTACCTCACCGGCGGCGCGATGTACCACAGCCAGTCCGGAGAGTCCATCTTCACGCACTTTCCCGGCTTGCGTGTGGTGATGCCGTCAACCGCGCTCGATGCCAATGGCCTGCTCCGCACGGCCATCCGATGTGATGACCCCGTTCTGTTTCTCGAGCCGAAACATCTTTACCGTCAAACCCACAACCGCAGTCCTTATCCCGGTCCCGATCATATGATTCAGTTTGGCAAAGCGAAGCTTATCCGGGAGGGCCAGGGGTTGACCGTCGTCACTTACGGCTCGCTGGTGGTACGGACGGTTCAAGCGGCGAAAACGCTCGAAAACGAGGGTGTCGATCTGGAAGTTCTGGATCTTCGCTCGCTTCAGCCTTACGATTGGCAAGCGATCGCTGCCTCCGTGAAAAAGAACCATCGCGTGCTGGTGGCCCACGAAGACAACTTGTCCTGGGGCTATGGAGCGGAGATTGCTGCCCGCATCGGGGACGAACTGTTCGACGAGCTTGATGCGCCGGTTCGCCGCCTCGCAAGCCAAGACGTTTTTGTTCCTTACCATCCCATCCTGGAGGATGCTGTCCTTCCCCAACCCGCGGATGTGATCCGCGCGGCGCGCGAACTGGCCGCCTTCTGACAAGCTGACGTAGCGCCGGCTTCCAGCCGGCAATCCCCTTCAATTCAACGGAGGCCGGCAAGATGCCGGCGCACCACTCGCGGCGGCGCCGGGTTTTTCCGCAGCCTGTAAAGCCCGGCAATGGGCGGAGCTGAGGCGGCATGACTGAAGTCATGCCCTGATACAGGGATACGGAGGCGGCTGCCGGAGCGCATGGGAAACGTGTGTGAAATGTAGGAACTCCACGGAAATGTCATTGTGAGCGTAGCGAAGAATCCCGGCATTCGTTCCCAAAGAAATGCAGAGATGCTTCGCTTCGCTTAGCATGACAGAGTGGCCTTTTTCCGCAGCCTGTTTAGCCCCTGGCTGCGCCGGCCAGCGGCTAAAGCCGTTGGAGTCTGCGACGCACTGCGGCATGACTGAAGTCATGCCCTGATACAGGGGTGGCGAAGCGGCTGCCGGAGCGCCCGGGAAACGGCGTGTGAAATGTAGAAGCTCCACGGGGCTTTGCTGAAATTGACAGCTTAAAAACGCGTGTGTTAGCGTGAAGACTGTCTGACGATGCCAACAACCGATTCTTTCTTTGCCCAAGCGTATAACCTCAGCCCTTCCAGCCTCGAGAAATATCTCGCGGCGGCTCTTTCAGACGGCGGGGATTATGCCGACCTCTATTTCGAGCACACTACGAGCACCGCGCTCATGCTCGATGAGTCGCTCGTCAAGATGGCGACGGAAGGCATCGCCATGGGCTGCGGCGTTCGCGTGCTTGCGGGCGAGCAAACGGGCTACGCCTATACCGACGACCTCCAACCTGAAAAAATTCTCAAAGTGGCGCGCATTGCGGCACGGATTGCGAGCGGCCCTGCGAGAATCTCGACGGTGGGTTTGAGCGCGGCAAGCGCGCCTCACAATTTTTATCAGGTCGCCCACGTTCCTACCGATCAGGGTCTCACGGATAAGCTGGACCTGGTACGCCGGGCGGATGCCGCAGCAAGGGCGTATGACACCCGCATCCACCAGGTGCGCGTAACCTATGGCGACCAGCTCCGGCACGTTCTGATTGCGGGATCGGACGGTAAGGTCGTCACGGATTTTCAACCTCTCGTCCGGCTTGGGGTTTATACCATCGCCCGGCAGAATGGCAACTTTCAATCCGGATCCTACGGCGGTGGCGGGCGCGTTAGCCTGGATTTTTTCCGCGAGGCCAACTCCCCGGAAGGTTATGCAAGGGAGGCGGCGCGCCAGGCCATCGTGCAGCTTGGCGCACGGGAGGCGCCGGCCGGTGAGATGGAAGTGGTGCTGGCTCCGGGCTGGCCGGGCATATTGCTTCACGAGGCTGTTGGGCACGGTCTGGAAGCGGACTTCAACCGCAAGGGCATTTCCGCCTTCAGCGGACGCCTGGGCCAGAAGGTGGCTTCGGAGCTTTGCACCGTCGTGGACGATGGCACGGTCCCGGCGCGCCGCGGCTCGCTGAATGTGGACGACGAAGGCGCGCCAACAAGCCAGACGGCGCTCATCGAAAACGGAATTCTTCGCGGCTACATCCAGGATAAGCTGAGCGCCGGCGTTATGAAGACTTCACTCACCGGTAACGGCCGCCGGGAAAGCTACCGGCACATTCCCATGCCGCGCATGACGAATACCTATATGCTCGCGGGCAGAGACGATCCTGAAGAAATCATCCGCTCGGTGAAGCGTGGCCTTTACGCCGTCTATTTCGGTGGAGGACAGGTCGATATCACAAGCGGGAAATTCGTCTTCTCAGCTTCGGAAGCTTATTTGATTGAGGACGGAAAGATAACGGCGCCCGTGAAAGGAGCCACGTTGATTGGCGATGGCCCAACGGTGTTGACGCGAGTGACCGCCGTCGGCAACGACCTGCGGCTCGATCCCGGCATCGGCACTTGCGGGAAAGACGGCCAAAGCGTGCCGGTGGGCGTCGGCATTCCGACGATCAAGGTGAGCCAGATTACGGTGGGAGGGACAGCTCCAAAAGCCGCGTCATCGTTCAGTTGATGCTGAGCTATCTGGCAAGGCGAAAAGCGGCAGGGGCTAAAGCCCGACTATCGGCGGGCCTGATTCGGCATGACTGAAGTCATGCCCTGTCTTGAAAATTGAGTAGGGGCGGGTTTGAAACCCAGGCTTGTCCAAATTAGGTTTTTGAAAAAGGCGGAATCTCCGGTAAGTTGAGGTTTTGTGTTGCCGCACGATTAATCTCAACTGAAGGAGGTTCCACCGTGAATCGAGTATGCAGCATCTTCTCTCAAATACTCCAGC
>JASHON010000200.1 GCA_030041095.1 Terriglobia bacterium | reverse complement strand
CGCCGGTACAGCTCACCATTTTCACTCCACTCGATGCGAAAGTCGTTCGCGCCATCGAAGAGGCTGATCTCGATCGGATGAGGCCGATCGAGGCTCTGAATCTGCTCGCCGAATTGAAGCGGCAACTCCAATGATGACGGCGCGACGCTGGGCCGTGGGGCTGATTTCGGGAACGTCGATGGATGGCATCGATGCGGCCCTCGTTGAGCTCGAAGGGTTCCCGGAGCGCGTTTGCATTCGTCTGCGTGCGTTCCTAACTGCCCCTTATCCTTCCGGAATCGAGCGCAGCCTCATGCGGTTGGCCGGCGGCGCCGAAACCACCACGGAGGAGTTGAGCCGGCTCAATTCCGCCCTCGGATCGCTTTTTGCGGATGCTGCGATCGCCGTGTGCCGTCGCGGCCATGTTTCATCGCGGAAACTTTCGGTGATCGGCTCCCACGGCCAAACCGTGTTCCACTGCGGTCCGAACTCCGGCGAGCGACGGAAGAGTTCTGAGGCGGCTCCGGGAAGCACGCTGCAAATCGGAGAGCCGGCGGTCATAGCGGAGCGCACGCGTGCTCCGGTGGTTGCGGACTTTCGCGTCGCGGATTTGGCTGCGGGAGGACACGGTGCGCCGCTGGTTCCCATGATGGATTATCTGGTGTTTCGCAATGCCAAGGTTGACGTGGCCACGCTCAACATCGGCGGCATTGCCAACGTCACCATCATTCCTGCAGGAGCGAAACCCGCTGCGGTGACTGGTTTTGATACGGGTCCTGGCAACATGGTGATCGACGGTTTGGTTCGGCGCTTTACGCGCGGTCGAGAGTTTTTCGATGAAGGGGGGCGTTGGGCGCGTGAGGGCGCCGTCGTTCAGCCCCTGCTCGATCGAATTCTGCGCTTGTCTTTTTTCCGGCGCCGGCCGCCGAAAAGTGCGGGAAGGGAGGATTTCGGCGCTCAGTTTATCGACCGATACTTCGTCCACAATCGCGGGGCGAGCCACCGCGACCTCATTCGCACCGCGACGGAGCTTACAGCGCGGTCGATCGCAGACGCCTTGCGCTCGTGCGTGAGCTGGGAGAGCGTCCCGAAACGCCTCATCGTTTCCGGAGGCGGCGTTCACAACCGTTTCCTCCTCGAGCGATTGGGAGGCTTGTTACCGCAAACCGAAATTGCTCGATCCGGCCAATACGGCATACCGGAGGATGCAAAAGAAGCGATGGCTTTTGCGGTGCTTGCTGACAGGACGATGCACGGACTCGCCGGGAATCTTCCAAGTGTGACGGGGGCGAGCCGGGAGGTGATTCTGGGAAAGTTGGTGAGGTCTTAGCGTCAATTACGGCTCGCTCGCGAAATCCTGAGTAACGTAGAGCATGCCGTCGGGCGCGCGAACAACACCGATTCCGACGCAGTTGAACTTCGGATTCAGAATATTGGCGCGATGATTGATCTGGAAGCGTGGTTCGTTCATGAATGCCGCTTCGGCGAGAGGCGCTGTGTAGTTGATGGCAATGTTTTCGCCCATGGACACCCAGCGGATGCCCGCTTTATAAAGCCTTTCGGCAGGTGAATCTCCGCTTGGATCGACGTGGCTGAAATATCGCTCCGCAATCATATCTTCGGAGTGGGCTAAGGCTACGGCCGCAAGCCGCGGGTCCCACTTCAACGGGTGCGCGTCTCCTTTGGTTTCCGGGTCGTTCGCGGGAGCCGCCCGATCCTGGTTGAGAAGTTGAAGCATGGCCTGTGCAAGTTGGGGCAGCGGCTCGCACCCACCGGTTGCTGAACAAGTCGCTGCCGGGAGTCCGGGAAAGACGGGCATCGAGGTTTCAGCCAAATCTGGCTGGCCAGCCTTCGATTGCGCCGCATCCGTTTTGGTCTGTCGTGCGTGGCTTGCTGCGACGGCCGCCCGGCTGCCTGTCAGAACCAAACCGGTCACGATGAGCGCCACTCCTGCCCAGAGCCTGCTCAGAGCCATGATGATGTGCCTCCTGCGCCGCGCTTTTGGGTTCAGTGGAAGATCATCCTCTGAGGCCTGAGACCCGAGGTACTGGTACCAGCCGGCTATTGCTGACCCGAAGTTCCTATCTTCCGGAGGAGGCTATCGACAGTTTCGAGGAGAGGGATGAGGTATGATGAAGTCTTGCTGGCGGTCTGCAGTGTTGAAGCCCGTGGCGAGATTCTCACGTGTGCGAGGTTGTTCCTTTGGAAAAGCCGGAGACAACGCAAACAGGAATAGGAAGAGGTGCGGCTTTACTCTTGGTGGTAGTGGTTCTCGTTGTTGCCTTCTTCTGCTTCAAAGTTCTCAGAAACCCGGCGCCTTCCATTCGCCCGGTCGAGCGCATCGAAGGAATTGGAATCAGTAGGCACGTGGCTTTTGCGGTTACCGATTCCCGCTACCGGATTAAGCGCGTCAGAATCTCCGTGGTGCAGAACGGCCGCACGTTCAACGCCCCCGTGACTCTCAAACCCCTTGCAGTTGGGAAGCCGTCCCACGGGTTTGCGGTTGAGGCTTCGGCTGAGATTGGCCGGCGCAGCATGCCGGAGCTGGCGCAAGGGAGGGCTACCCTTCGCGTGGCCGCCGTGAACGATTCCTGGGGACGGTTTTTCCGTGGAGGCAGAGCGCTGTTCAGGCTGAGCGTGCCTGTCCGCTTTATGCCGCCGCAGGTGGAAGTCTTGACCCCGCAGCAGTATATCTACCAGGGCGGATGCGATATGGTGGTGTTCAGTGTTTCAGACGGGACGGTTTCTTCGGGCGTTCAGGTGGGAAAATACTATTTTCCGAGCTGGCCCGTAAAGGAGACCGGGCCGCAGACGCGCTTCTGTCTCTTCGCATTCCCTTATGACGCCGATCCTTCCACTTCAGCCTACATTGTTGCGGTCGATGACGCCGGAAATCGAACCGTCGCCAGCTTCAACTACAAGGTCTTTCCGGTAAAGTTCCCGTCGAGCACGTTTGCCGTACCGGATGCCTTTATGCAGCGCGTGGTCCCGCCGATCATGAGCCAAACCACGGACATCCGGGATCAGGGCAGTCTCGTTGCCAACTTTGTTGAGATCAACCGGGTCCTTCGCCGGATGGATAGCGGCAGGCTGGTGCAATTCTCCAGGCACACCGGCTCCAAATGGATGTGGACGAAGCCTTTTCTCCGCCAGCCCAACACGAAGGACGAAGGCGGATTCGCAGACGCGCGAACCTACGTCTATGATGGAAAAGTCATCGATCGCGAAGTGCACCTGGGCGATGATCTTGCTTCAGTGGAGCACGCGCCGGTGATCGCAGCCAACGACGGGTTGGTGATTTATGCGGGCTGGTTTGATATCTTTGGCAATGCCGTGATCATCGATCACGGCTGCGGGTTGCAGTCCCTTTACGGCCATATGGCGTCGTTCAAAGTGAAAGCCGGAGAACTGGTGAAGCGCGGCCAGGTCATCGGCGTGAGTGATTCCACCGGCCTTGCCGGCGGCGATCACGTTCATTATGAAATGCTGCTGGATGGCGTTCCCATTTCCCCCAAAGAATGGTGGGACCCTCATTGGGTTCACGATCGGATCACGGCGAGGCTGGCGCAATTCCAGTAGTTCGGAATCTGCGAAGCGCGGCCTACTCTTCCTCTTCTTCTTTGCCGTGGCCCGTGGAGCGGGCTGCCGCTACAATCTTATCTGCGATGTGCGGCGGGACAAAGTCATAGTGTGAATATTCCATGGAGTAAGTTCCCCGGGCCTGAGTCATGGAAGTGAGATCTGAGGCGTAGGAAAGCATCTCGGCAAGAGGAACCTGCCCCTTGATGATGGTCGATCCACTTTTCGAGTCCATCCCTTGAATGCGCCCGCGCCTCCCGTTCAGGTTGCCCATGATATCGCCCGAATAGCTCTCCGGAACGGTGATTTCGACGTTCATAATCGGCTCCAGCAGGCACGGCTTTGCCTGCTCCATGCAGTTCTTGAACGCCTTCGAACCCGCCAGCTTGAATGCAATTTCGGAAGAGTCCACTTCGTGGTAAGAACCGTCGAATAAGATCACCCGGAAATCGACGACGGGATAGCCGGCAAGATATCCTTTGGAGGCTGCTTCCACGATACCTTTCTCCACAGCCGGAATGAAGTTCCTGGGTATAGCGCCGCCGAAAATGTCGTTGACGAACTCGAAGCCGGCGCCGCGCTGCAGCGGCTCCAGTTTGATCCAACAATCCCCGTACTGGCCGTGCCCGCCGGTTTGCTTTTTATGTTTGCCCTGCGCTTCGGCTTTGCTGCGGATGGTTTCGCGGTAGGGAATCTTGGGAGCCTTCAGCGTCACCTCGACATTAAATCTCCGCTTGAGCTTGGACACCGCCACTTCCACATGCTGCTGGCCGGAGCCGGCCAGCAGAAACTCGTTAGTTTGGGGATCGCGTGAAAAGCGTAGCAGGAGATCCTCCTCGAGCATTCGATGGATGGCGATGGAAAGCTTGTCTTCGTCGCCGCGGGATTTCGGCTCGATGGCGAAGGAAATGGCCGGTTCCCCGAGCTTCACGCGCGGAGCTAAAAACGGAGCGGACTTGTCCCCGAGCGTATCGCCGGTTATGGTTTCCTTAAGCTTGGCGACAGCGCCCAGATCCCCTGCGTGCAGCTCACCTACGGGCACCTGCGTCTTGCCCTGGACGACGCCGATGTGCGAGAACTTTTCCGCGCCGCCACGGTTGAAGTTGTTGAGCACGGCTTCGTTTTTGAGCACGCCGGAAACAACGCGGAAGTAGCTGACGCGGCCCGCGAAGGGATCGGCGACGGTTTTGAAAACGTAAACGCAGGCGGGTTGGTCGTCGGAGGGCTGGCGCGCGATCTCCGCGCCTCCGTCCGGTTCAGTTCCTTTCCACGCGCCTCGCTCGATGGGAGACGGCAGGTAGGAGGCAACGAAGCTGAGCAAGCCTTCGGCGCCGGTATTGGGCAAGCCAGCCGTGGCAAGCACAGGGAAAAGACGCCGCTCGCGGATGGCCTGCTTCAGGCCTGGCTGAAGATCGCTTGGCGGCAGCGTGCCCTTTTCGAAGAATTCTTCCATCAGCTTGTCGTTCCCTTCAGCCACCATTTCCACAATGGCTTCGTGCGACTGGGAAGCTGCCGACGAAAGGCCGTCCGGGATCTCGGATTCTTTTGATTTCCCGCTTCCGTCCGCGTCGTAAACATCGGCCTTCATACGGATGAGATCGGCGCATCCCTTAAACGCCTTCTCTTCTCCCAGCGGCAGTTGCAGGGGTATAACCTGCCTTCCGAAGTTCTCGCGGAGGCTTTGGAGAACGCGGTCGAAACTCGCCAGCTCGCGGTCCATCTGGCTGACGACGAAGGTTACCGGAAGACCGTAGTTCTCGCAGAATCTCCAGTTCTTCTCTGTTTGCACTTCCACTCCGGCCACCGCATGAACCAGCAGGAGCGCGGAGTCCGCGGCCCATAACGCGCCTTCGGCTTCGTGAAGAAACATGTTGAGCCCCGGCGTGTCGATGAAATTGATCTTCGTCTTGTTCCACTCGGCAAACGCCAGCGAGGCGCTGATGGAGAATTTCCGCTGGATTTCCTCCTCGTCATAATCCGTCACCGAGGTTCCGTCATCGACGCGTCCCTGACGGTTGACCATGCCCGCAGTGTAGAGAAGAGATGAGATGAGTTGCGTTTTGCCAGTGCGTCCGTGTCCCACCAAAGCCACGTTTCGAACGTTTGTGCCTTCGTAAGTTTTCACCAACTGCTCCTTCTTCGCCTCGACTGATGGCGGCGGATGAGATCCGCCCCTCCCCTTTTCACCATACTAACCGGCCCCAGCCGCGCGACACCCAATGCTCTTGCTTCACTCTTCGAGCATTCAAGAGAACACGCATCCTAGCACATCACGCCGAGTAGGTTCAACGGCGCCGCCATGTGATTCCGCAAACTCCGCTCGCCGCGAAAAAACTACAGGATGGAAGGAAGATTTGCCGGAGCCAAAACCGTGCTTGACCTTGTCAGCCCTTTGTCCATCATGCGGTTAGCCGTGGTAAGAGGATTGCTCGGAATAAATCGTGGCCGATGTATCTGCTGCGGCAAACTCTTTTGAGGCGACACGATGGCGGGAACAATGAGTCTTGAAGAGAGCGATAACGCGATCCTTTATGACTATCTGGTAAAGTTCCTCTCCTACGTTAGGCCGGAGGGTGATGACGGGGACATTCTGTATGTCTCGCTTCAGTTTCTCGCAAACAGCCGTGAAAACCAACTTGCCGAAGTTGTAGGTTTGGTTCGGAACGCGGAATGCCGGCAGACCAGCAGGGCTCTTGCCCAAACGGCCAGTTGAAACAAGCATTGATACCTTCAGCGAACCAGCCGGGATATTCACGCGGCTCTGCCGCCCGACGTGCGGCCAGAGGCGGCGAAACCCTTGCCCCTCTCGTGAATTTATACATTTGGCGAACCGGCCGGGGCACTTGATGCGGCTGTGCCGCTTGACGTGCGGCCAGACTTAAGGAAAGCCTTGCCTTTCCGAGAGGGCCAGGGCCCCAATTTTCCAGGGGCGAGGCTGCGCCTCGCCCCGCGGACCTTACAAATCGATTCCTGGAAAAAAGTACGAGATTTCGAATGCGGCTGTGTCCGGTGCGTCGGAGCCGTGGATCGCATTGCGCTCGATGCTTTCCGCACAGAGCTTGCGAATGGTTCCGGGCGCAGCTTTGGCTGGATCGGTGGCGCCCATAATTTCCCGCAGCCGTGTGATTCCGTTTTCACCTTCCAGTACCATCACCAGGGCGGGGCCGGAACTCATGAATTCCGTAAGGCTTGCGAAAAAGGGACGGTGCCGGTGGACGGCGTAAAAGCCTTCAGCTTCCTTCCTGGTCAGTCTTCTGAGCCGGGCGGCAATCATCTTGAAGCGATTCGCTTCAAGAATTTTAAGGATGTCGCCGATGTGGCCCGCTGCTACGGCATCTGGCTTGATGATACTCAAAGTTCGTTCAATGGGCATGTTTGATGATCAAAGGGTCAGGCTCAAAGCCACTGAAGATGAGCGTTAGCGGTTCAGCTCAGCCGCATGGGCCTGACTGGCGTCAATTCCCAGAGCGCGAGCCATCGTCTGGCCAATCAGCGCCGGGCTTGGCGCCGTCTGGATCCCCGCGCTTTCGAGGGCGGCGATTTTGTCTGTTGCTGTTCCTTTGCCTCCTGAAATGATGGCTCCAGCATGCCCCATGCGCCGGCCCTCCGGAGCGGTTCGTCCCGCGATGAATCCCACCACGGGCTTCTTCACATGCGCGCGGATGAAATCGACGGCTTCCTCTTCCGCCGTCCCGCCGATTTCTCCGATCAGAACGATCCCGTGAGTGTCGGGGTCATCGGCCATCAATTGAAGCACATCGACGAAACTCGTTCCCACAATGGGATCGCCTCCGATGCCTACACAGGTGGATTGCCCGATGCCGAGCGCGGTAAGCTGGTCTACGGCCTCGTACGTCAGCGTCCCGCTTCGTGAAATCACCCCGATGGCGCCCGGCAAGTGGATTCTGGCCGGCATGATTCCTGCCTTGCACTTGCCCGGCGAGATGACGCCGGGGCAATTCGGGCCGATCAGCCGGGTCTGCTTATCGCGCAGAGCGCGCTTCACGCGAATCAGGTCCATCACCGGAATGCCCTCGGTAATGCAAATAACTACCGGCACGCCGGCATCCGCCGCTTCTAAGATGGCGTCAGCGGCAAACGGAGGCGGAACAAAGATGATTGAGGCATTAGCGCCCGTCTCCCGTTTGGCCCGGTCGACCGTATTGAAGACAGGTATGCCGTCAAGCTTGGTCCCACCTTTGCCCGGCGTCACGCCGGCGACCACCCGAGTGCCGTACTCGACGGCCTGGCGCGTGTGGAATGCGCCTTCCCGCCCCGTGATGCCTTGCACCAGCAGCCGCGTATTTTCGTCGATGAGGATGGCCATGATTCCTCAAATCCGTCCGCCCTGGGCCTCTAAACCGCCAGGCGCACGGCTTTTTCCGCAGCATCCTTCATTCCAGTGGCGACGGCGAAGTTCAGTCCGCTTTCCTGCAGGATTTTCTTTCCCAGATCAACGTTCGTGCCTTCCAGGCGTACCACAATCGGAATCTTGATATCCAGGCTCTTGGCTGCAGCGACCACGCCGTTGGCCACGATGTCGCAGCGCATGATGCCGCCGAAAATATTGATCAGCACCGCGCGCACGTTAGGGTCGCTCAGAATGATCTCAAACCCGTGCCGAACCTGATCTTCGTTCGCGCCACCACCCACATCAAGAAAATTCGCGGGGCGTCCGCCGGCGTACTGGATGATGTCCATGGTCGCCATGGCGAGTCCGGCGCCATTCACCATGCAGCCTACATTACCGTCAAGACGGATGTAATTCAAACTGTGCTCGGACGCCTTCACCTCCAGCGGATCTTCTTCGTTGAGGTCGCGAAGGTCAAAGATATCGGGGTGACGGTAAAGCGCGTTGTCGTCAAAATTCATCTTCGCGTCCAGCGCGAGCAGCCGCCCGTCCGTCGTTACGACAAGCGGATTGATTTCCGCCAGTGAGGCGTCTGTTTCTTGAAAGGCGCGGGAGAGCGCAGAGAAGAACTGAGACGCCTGGCCGGCGAGCGCCGGCTCGAAGCCGAGGCCGTACGCCAGTTTTCTCGCTTGAAAAGCATGCAGCCCGGCGCCCGGCTCGACAAATTCTTTCAGGATTGTTTCAGGCCGTTCCGCAGCCACCGTTTCGATCTCAACGCCACCTTCGCTGGACGCCATGCAGACAATCTTGCCCGAGCCGCGGTCCACCACGAGGCTCGCGTACAATTCGCGCGCAGTGGCCAAAGCTTCTTCAATCAGGATGCGGCGAACCACGCGGCCGTCAGGACCGGTTTGATGGGTCACCAGTTTCATCCCCAGCATGGCACGCGCTTTGCCTGCCGTATCGTCGGGTCCTTCGGCGAGTTGCACGCCTCCACCTTTGCCGCGGCCGCCGGCGTGAATCTGAGCTTTGAGCACAACCCTCCCGCCAAGCTTGGCTGCAACCCTGCGAGCATCCTCCGCCCGCTCAATCACCTCGCCGCGCGGCACAGTTACACCGTAACGCGCGAGAATTTGCTTGGCTTGAAATTCGTGGATCTTCACTTTTTGGCTGCAGACTTTCAGGAGGTTTGTGCTGTTCCGAGTAGACAGACCATCAAAGTGAACAGAGACGGTCCGTGCGAATCTGCGAACAGGGGAGCAAGGAATTTACGCAACGATAATTCCAGGCTGACCCGATGCCTCAGTATAGGAAAACCTAGTGTGATTTGCAACGCACCCGGACCGCGAGCCCGCACAGCGGGTAGTGGGCTAAAGTTATGTTGTTCGCAGAATGCTGAAAAACGCTTTCAACGAATGTCCTTCTGAGCGCAGCGAAGAATCCCAGCATTTGTTTTCGAAGAGATGCAGAGGTCTCTCGCCTCACCCAGCAAGGCAGCCAGGCTCTTTCCGTGGCCTGTCAGACCTGAGTCCCGTTGACTACGACCGGAACTCCCCCCGAAAGAGCGCCTTTCGGGCACTGGTACGCCATTGATGCCAACAGATCTGCACGGCCCCCATGCCTTATTTGGGATAGTTTCCCATGCTTCTGCATCTTACTGCCCTTACCAACCTGAAGTTGGGCAAGTAGCGGAATCGCTGATTCCGCCATCTTAAAGAATTCCTGGTCTGATTCAATGCCGATACTTTCGTAGCCGACAGCGACACAGGCGGCAATGGTTGATCCTGCTCCCATAAAGGGGTCGAGAAGAGTGCCGACGGCCCGCGGCAGTGATGCTCGTACAATTTGGCGCATAAAACCCTGCGGCTTAAGCGCGGGGTGCGGCGCAATGGCGCGTTCGTCTGACCGTGTGGGCGAGGATGCAATGACGTCGGAGAAGGGCAGGGACTCTGAGATTCTGCGAAGGCCGCCCGTGTTCCACTTTCTAAGATTGTCTTGAACCCGACCCTCGCACGGCTTTCTGAATAATCCCCACGGTTCCCATTGCGAGCGCGGCATCACGGTTACATCCGCAAATTCGTCATGGGCGTTTTTCGGGCGATCACCGCCGCGCAAGGTCTGCACCAGCCGGATGATCTCACCTCGTTTTTGGAATCCAGCTTCCATCAGAGGTAGATAGACTAAGTGCGATACAAGCGGATTGCTCGCAATAAATAGATGCCCGCCAGGAACTAACACTTTGTAGGCTAGCTTGCCAAACCGCTCGAAGAGGCCTCGAATCTCTTTCAGGTCCGCTTCGGTCAGCACCGTGAATCGAGGAACTGGCTGGCGCTTGCATCCGTCAAAGCTGGGCGGGATTCGCCACACCCCACCCCGCCCATTGCGAAGTTTACGCTTTTCCTCGTCTGTGAACTCTTTCACGCCGTAGGGTGGATCGGTCACTATGGCGTGAATGGAGTTCCGGGCCCTTGCCTCCATCCAGTCAAGGCAGTCTGCAAGGTGCAAAGTATAAGGAACTGTCTCGAACCGCAACGCAGTTTGGCTTCTCATGCCGCCCTCGCCCCCTCTAAAGCACCGAGATTACTTGAAGTGCCCTGTCAAAATCAACGGCGTGGTTTCCACGAGGCTTCGGCCCAACCTCCGAAGAACACCGCACTGCAGTCGTTGCAGCGGTAACGCTGGGTCCCCAGCCAACCCCTGCGATGCCAATGGGCGGGGGCTGGCGGTGCAAATAAATAGAGATACCATTCCGTGGGTGGTCCTTGGTAAGCTGCCTGAGCATGGAGAGGCTTGCCGAGCTGACGGCTAAGCTCCATTTTGTGCGGCCCTTATTGGACGAACGCAGTGGCGCCTCTTGGCGGCCAGCGAAGCGAGGGCTCTGGGCTACGGGGGAGTCAGTCTGGTGCGCCGTGCATGCGGATTGTCGCGCAAGGCGATTGGCAAAGGGCTTCGTGAAATCGAAGGGGGTTCCCAGTGGGTGGAAGGACGCATCCGACGCCCGATGTGCCGCGTGCCCATCCCTATGGCATCTACGATGTGGGGCGCCACACCGGGTTCGTCAATGTCGGGACCGATCACGACACGGGAGAGTTTGCGGTGGCCTCTGCCCGAGGATGGTGGCGCCGGGAAGGCCAACGACTCCATCCGGCGGCCACCCAAACCCTGACTACAGCCGACGGCGGGGGAGCAACGGCTGGCGGTTGCGCCTGTGGAAACCGGAGTTGCAGACCTTCACGGATGAAGTAGGACTGCCCCTCTCGGTCTGTCATTTCCCACCTGGGACAAGCAAGTGGGACAAGATCGGGCACCGCCCTTTTCCCTTCATCTCGTCGAATTGGCGTAGGGAACCCCTGCGAGATTACGAAACCGTCGTCCATCTCATTGTCAAGACGACGACGGCGAAAGGACTGAAGGTCACCTGCCGATTGGACCGCTCTCGATATCCAACGGGGCGCAAAGTCAGCAATGCAGAAATGAAGGGTATCAACCTTCAACCGGATACATTTCATGGCGAATGGAACGATGTCATCAAACCGCATCAGCCCCGACCTACTCGAAGACCGAGGATCGGTTGATACCTTTATTTATTTACTCAGTCTAATCAAGACGTGCTTTGCGTCCTTCATTTGAAAAGGGGGTGTTTTGCAAGCGAACGAGGCGTTTTCGAAATTTCCGTACCTGCTATTGCGGCTTACTCTCATGCCACACGAAACGCTGAAACTACCCGCGCAGAATAAAGGTAATACGCTCAGGGGTGCTTTTGGATCGTCGTTCCGCCGCTTGGTCTGTGTGCCGGAGTGTCGCAGTGCCCAGGCTTGTCCGCTCGCTGCAAGCTGCCCTTACAAACTGATTTTCGAGCCTTCGCCACCTCAGGGGTCAGACCGACTCTCGAGGAATCAGGATATCCCGCGCCCATTCATTTTCAGGCCGCCTCTGGATTCCAAAACCACCTATCAGGTGGGTGAGATATTCGAGTTTGAGCTTGTACTTCTAGGAGCGCCGTCGAAGCGAATCCTTCCACCGAAACTCCCACCGACGACTCCATCCCCTACTAATTCCCGCCATCGGTCCTCGCCCTCGGGCGAGGACGATCTGCGGGAAAAAACGGCGTGTCCTCAACTCTCCCAAGGCAGTTCAGGTTTCCCGAAATGACCATAGTTCGTGGTTTGCCGGTAGATTGGCCGCAAAAGGCTCAGCCGCTCGATGATTGCCTGCGGCCGAAAATCGAATCCTCGGACAAATTCCGCAGCGCCGGCTTCATCGCCGGTCCCAAACGTGTCAACCCCAATCGACACCGGTTTGGGTCGTCCGATGGC
>JASHON010000199.1 GCA_030041095.1 Terriglobia bacterium | reverse complement strand
GAGGGCTCTTTCGCGTCTCAGTGAGTTTAGCACACTCTGCCCCTCGTTTTTCAAGGCAGAGTCCCACGCGTTCGACACGCCGGAATGAATGCCGGACCATTTTCATCGCAGGGCTGCTTTCTCTCCGCCGCGAAGAAGCTTCTTCCCGTTCCAAGCCGCGGGGTCCACGCCGTTACAGTCATATCCAACGAAGGGGCGAGCGATCATTCGGGCCGTGAAGGGAAGTTTATGCAATCGCATCCGGCTAAGATCAGGTAAATTCGCGCGATGCAAAACCGCGGCGCCATCGCGTATCGAAATGGTAGCGACTGGACTAACGGCCTGCCTCGTAGAGCAAGTATTTGTCCCGCATCTCGCGGAACTGATTCAGGGCCTTCTGCCAGGAGAGCTCGATCTCACGCGGGTCTTCTCCTGCTTTGATGGAATCAATCACGGTTTGCGAACCCAGCAGGGGCAACGTCTTATCAATTTGAAAATCGCTTGGAAACAGTTTGTAGAGGGCCGATGCAAGCTCGACACCCAATTCCGGCGAGTTCAGTGACTGGCGGTTGAGAACGACGATGCTCACTCCATGGCAGACCTCGCGCGCGAACTTTGATGAGTCAGGGGCGAAATCCGTTGGAATGAATCGCACGCCCTGGATGTCCCGAGCATTGAGATATGCTGCCAGCTTCATGGAATCGATCCACGGCGCACCAAGCACCTCGAAAGGCGTGTCCGTTCCCCGCCCGACGCTCACGTTGGAGCCTTCAATCATGCCCAGCCCGGGATAGAGCGTTTCTTCCGTGAGATTTCTCAAGTTCGGCGACGGATCCACCCATGCCAGGCCGGTTTCGTCAAACCAATCGGTACGCCTCCAACCCGTCGTCTTGATGACGTGAAGGTCTGCACCGATATGGTTTTCATGATTGAACATCTCAGCCAGCTCACCCATCGTCATGCCCGTGCGAACAGGCATTGGGAAATAGCCCACAAACGAAAGCAAGCTCCGGTCCAGAATCGGCCCTTGAACGACGGTGCCGTTAATCGGATCCGGATGGTCCAGGAGAAAAATTGGGATGTGGTACTGGACAGCGGTTTCGAGGCAATACGCCATGGTGGTAATAAACGTGTAATAGCGCACGCCGACGTCCTGGATGTCGTAAACCAGGGCGGTGATTCCGCGCATCATTCGGGCGGTAGGCTTGCGCGTTGTGCCGTAGAGGCTATAAACGGGCAAGCCCGTCTTGGGATCACGTCCGGAGCTGACATTCCCTTCGGCGATGCCGTAGAGCCCGTGCTCGGGAGTGAAGATGGCGACGAGCTTGACGCCCGGAGCATGATCGAGCACATCGATGGTGCGTTCACCGTTGAGGTCGAGCCCGGACTGGTTTGTGATCAGGCCCACGTGCAATCCCTGTAACGGAATGAAATAATGATCCTCAAGCACGTCGATACCTGTCTGCACGTGGTCATTACGTGGGCGAGGAGAGCGAAAACCGTAGAGCAACTCGTAATAGCCGGTGAGAGAGAGACGGCTCATCAGTTGGGCTTGCGTGGGCACCCTGCCGTAAGCCGCTGCCACCAGAGACGCAATTTTTGCTCGTAGTGGAATAACGTTACCGTGCCTGCCAGGATGAACGGCGTTCGTTAGAATGATAACGTAGGTCTGGGAAAACGGATCGATCCAAATCGCAGTTCCTGTCCAACCGGTGTGGCCGAACGAGCCCACGGCGAACAGCTCACCGCGATTGGAGGAAAAGGCGGTATCGATATCCCAGCCGAGTCCTCTCACGGCCATGGTGGAGGGTGGAGACTGGGGCGTGGTCATCTTCGTCACGGCCATGGGGCTCAACACCCGCACGCCGTGATATATGCCTTTGTTCAGGATCATCTGAGCATAGATCGCCAAATCGTGTCCCGTAGAATAAAGGCCGGCATGGCCCGCCACGCCGCCCATGCGGTAGGAGGTGGGATCGTTGACCACATACCATGGGATGTCCTTGTTCTGTTGATCCGGCGGCTGGGTGGGAGCCTGCCGGTAGCGAAGCCTCTCGGGCGGATTGAACATCGTATCGTTCATCCCCAGTGGCTTGAAGATGTGCTGCTCGGTGTAAACGTTGAGTGGCTCGCCTGAAATGCGGTGCACCAACTCGCCAAGCGTCTCAAAATTCACGTCGCTATAAACGAACCGTGTTCCGGGCGGATTGTTCAGACTCGCTTCCTCGATCAGCTTCATCGCAGCGTCATAGCCCATCCAGGGCTCGGTCAGCGGCAAGTCCGGAGGCAGGCCGGAATAGTGGGTGAGCAACTCGCGTACCGTCACATTCTGCTTGCCGTTTTCACCGAATGCAGGCCAATAGTCTGCAACGGGGTCATCAAGACGGATCTTTCCTTCTTCGAAGAGCTGCATGACGGCGGGAGTGGTTGCGATCACCTTGGTCAGCGACGCAAGATCGAAGAGGGTATTGAGCGTCATTGGCCGGCTACCCGGGCGGTAAAGCTGGTGGCCAAAGGCGCGCTGATAGACTACCTTTCCTCCGTGGCCGACAACTACCACGACACCCGGGCAATTGCCTGCGTGGATGGCTTGCTCAACGATAGGAGCGATATTGTGCAGTGCCTGCGCCGGCGAAAACTTTGGCGCCGGAGGCTGATGGGACGTGGCACGTTGTGCCTCCCGACCTCCCGCAATGAGTGCGCGGCCAGCGGCAAGAGGAAAGCATTCGAATCCACCTGCCACCAAGACTACAGACATGAGGAAGAGAACTCTCTGAAAACCACGGCAGTTTTTCACTCGCTTGTTCCTTTCCGAAGTGTGGCGAACTATCTCGTATAACCCCGTTGTCCTATTTGAGTCAATAAGGCAGGATATAATTTTGAAGGGTTTTTGGTGTGCGAAAGTTTCGGCAGTCTTGAGAATCCGGTAATTCCACTCTGAGTTCGTTGCGCATGATGATGGATGAAAGCACACGATCGATCCAGCCGATCACCGAGCAAGGGAACACCGCCAGCGCTCCAATCGATAGGCTCCCTGTTTCCAAAGTGCTCCGGCTCATCAGTCGCGAGGATCGCAAAGTGCCGGCAGCGGTGGCGCGGGCGACGCCGCAGATTGCCCAATGCGTGGAGCTTATTGTGTCTCGTCTCGCCCAAGGCGGGCGGCTGGTTTACCTGGGAGCCGGTACGAGCGGCCGCCTGGGGGTCCTGGATGCCGCTGAGTGCGTTCCCACCTTTGGGACTGACCAAGTGGTGGGCGTTCTCGCCGGGGGGCCTGAAGCGATGTGGCGTGCTCTAGAAGGGGTGGAAGACCAGCGGGACGCGGCTGTAATCGATTTGCGGCGAATCAAGCTGAACTCACGTGACGCGCTCGTGGCCATCTCGGCTAGCGGACGGACGCCTTATTCCTTGGCCGGACTCGTTTACGCTCGCAGCGTGGGCGCAGCCACAGCGGCCATCACTTCCAATCCCGGCACGCCCATGGGACGCCACGCTGACGTTGCCATCGTTCTGGTGGTGGGCCCTGAGGTCATCGCAGGCTCAACGCGAATGAAGGCAGGCACGGCACAGAAGCTTGCCCTCAACATGATATCGACCGCCTGCATGATCCGCCTGGGACGTGTCTACTCAAATTGGATGGTGAACGTGCAGCTTACTAACGCCAAGCTGCGGCGCAGAGCCAGGAGGATTCTGCAAGAGGCGGCAGGGGTAAGCGACGCAAAGGCTTCGCGCGCGCTTGCTGCATCCAAAAACAAGCTTCCCCTCGCTCTGCTGATGCTTTGGAAAAACCTCACGCGAAGCGAAGCACAACAGGAATTGGCAGGCGGAGCAAACGTCGCGGCCGTGCTGCGGGCAGCAGAGCGCGAATGGCGACAAAACAGGCGATAGAAGTCCGGATTTGGAGATTCGGGTCGGGGCCACGCGCCGGCCGTGGCCGCTAGGGGCAATCATGGACCGTTTCGTCATCGAAGGCGGTACGCCGCTCGAAGGAACTGTTAGCGTGAGCGGGGCCAAGAACGCGGCTTTGCCGGCGATGGCTGGAGCGCTGCTCACCGCCGACGGCGTCGTCCTGCGTAATGTGCCCCGCGTGCGGGACATCGGGACCATGCGTAGCCTTCTGGATGAGTTGGGTGTGGACTCTTCGGTGACGCATGAGGATTTTGGGAACAAAGTGGAGATCCATGCGCGGCAACTGCTCAGTTCCGAGGCGCCTTACGAGTTGGTTAAGCAGATGCGCGCCTCGATCCTGGTTCTCGGGCCGCTGGTCGCGCGCTTTGGCGAAGCCCACGTCTCAATGCCTGGAGGTTGCGCCATTGGGGCCAGGCCGGTGAATCTGCATCTCAAGGGTCTGGAAAGACTGGGAGCCGCGGTTAGCCTCGACCACGGCTATATCCACGCAAAGGCTCCACGGCTTCAAGGCGGCGTCTTTTACTTTGATACCATTTCGGTGACAGGAACAGAAAATCTGATGATGGCCGCGGTGCTGGCAGACGGGGAAACCCTGCTCGAGAATGCGGCGCGAGAGCCGGAAATACAGGACTTGGCGGATCTGTTGATCAAAATGGGCGCATCGATTGAAGGCTCGGGAACGTCGCGAATTCGCATCTGCGGCGTACCTTCGCTTCACGGCGCAGAGCATTCCATCATCCCGGACCGTATCGAAGCCGGAACGTTCCTCGCAGCGGCCGGCATCACACGCGGTCACGTGGTCGTCGAGCGAGCCGAGCCGCGCCACATGACTGCCGTGATCGCAAAGCTGGTGGAGTTGGGCGTGAGGGTCGAGTCCGCGGACGGCCGAATCGAGGCGTGGGGCGACGGATCGTTACGCGCCGCCGACGCCGCCACGCAGGAATATCCCGGTTTCCCTACTGATATGCAGGCGCAATACATGGCGCTGGCCACACAGGCGGAAGGATCGTCGGTCATCACGGAGTCGATCTTCGAAAACCGCTACGTTCACGCTTTGGAACTGATGCGAATGGGTGCAGACATCCGCGTCGAAGGCCGCCGGGCCGTCGTGCGAGGCAAAACGCCGTTGAGCGGCGCACCCGTCCAGGCTTCCGACCTTCGTGCCAGCGCGTCGCTCGTGCTCGCCGGCCTCGCCGCAACTGGAGAAACGACCATCGACCGCGCCTATCACATCGATAGAGGTTATGAGCGCATCGAAGAGAAACTCGCCAAGGCTGCCGCGCGCATTCGCCGCGTGCAGGTGTGAAAGGCGGCGAAAAGAGTGAGCGTGCAGTTTTCGAAACCGGCTCGAGGCGGAGTTGTTGCGCTGGTTCTCACCTCATTGGCTGTCTTTCCTGGGCAAGCGAATTCTCGGCAACGCTCTATGACTCGTTCGGGAAATGGTGGGCAGGAAGTCAGCGGACCGTCAGCCGGGAAGGCCCGAGAACACCCAGGCAAGACGATTAGGTACAGGAATACGCGGTACGATTTTTGCTTTTCGCTTCCCGAAGGCTGGCGAGGGTATTCAATTGTCGTGAGCCAGTGGCACGGCCTTGCTGGCGGCCCACACGGCGAGGGAACGATTCAGCACGGCCTGATTATCGCCATCCGAAGTCCTGAGTGGACAGCGGCAAGGCCGCGTCAAGACATACCGATTATGATCTTCGCGCAAGCACAATGGCGTTTGCTCCAGCAGCACGTATTTTCCGTCGGTGCTGCGCCCGTGGGTCCGACCAAACTGGGAAGCAATTCCCGATTCGTCTTCGCCGTTCCTGCCCGTTATAATTTCGCTTTTCCCCCCGGGTATAAAGAGGTAGAGCGGATATTGAACAGCCACCCGCTTAAGGCGCCCTGCGTCGCACGACCTTCTCACAGCTGATTTTGGGGCGCTGAAGAGTGGGGAAAACGCCACGTCAAGACGGGGCAGCCAGCTCCTCTACCTTCTTTGCGCGGGAGACACAGCCCGACTCATCAAATCTCGCGACGTCCCTCCATCGCCTTGAGCATTGTCACTTCGTCCGCAAATTCAAGCTCCGAACCCACCGGGATCCCCATGGCGATTCGAGTGACGCGAACTCCCAGCGGCTTGATCAACCTGGAAAGATAAACGGCCGTCGCTTCGCCTTCCACATTGGGGTTGGTTGCGACGATAATCTCCTTCACGCTTCCGCCTTTCAGCCTTTCGATCAAACCCTTGAGACGCAACTGGTCCGGCCCGACGCCTTGAATTGGAGAGAGTGTACCATGAAGAATGTGGTAAAGACCGTGAAAATCGCGCGTCCGCTCGATGGCGGCGACGTTGTAAGGCGTCTCGACCACGCAGATGACCGTCCGATCACGAGAAGGGTCCGAACACGTAGAGCATGGGTCCGCCTCCGTAAGGTTGTTGCACACGCTACAAAGCCGGATTTTGTCCTTCACTTCGAGGATTGCCCGCGCCAACCGCTCGGCGTCTTCGCGCGACGAGCGCTCGATGTGGAAGGCAACCCTCTGGGCCGACTTCTGTCCAATCCCCGGCAACCGTTTCAACTCGTCAACCAAACGTGCGAGCGGTCCAGCAAACACACTCATGGTAAAAGCCTCGGCGGGCAAAAGGAGGGTTGGCGGGCGCCCACGTGCTGAGGGGCACGTAGAAAAAGAGTCAAGGCGACCGGCCTATGTGAGACCGGGAAGATTTAACCCGCCTGCCATATTACCGACACGGCTGGCGAGTTGTTCATCGACTCTGCGGCCGGCTTCGTTCACAGCGGCCATCATCAAATCCTGAAGCATTTCGGCATCCTTCGAGGCAAACACTTCCGGGTCAATTTGTACCGAAATCACTTGCTTCTGGCCGTTCATTTTCACGGTCACCATCCCTCCACCCGAAGATGCCTCCACCAGTAAACTCTCCAACTGCTTCTGGAGTTGTTCCTGAAGCTGCTGAACCTGCTTCATGACTTGCTGCATTTGTTGCACGTTGGTCATTGTCGATTCCCCCGGCTAACGTCTTGCACGTTCTCCCAAACACAGTCGAAGCGTTTTCTGAACGTCTCCACCACGGGATCCCGCTCAGCGCGCTGCCGCGAGCTGAGAGGAGCACGAGTCTCCTTGCCACTTTCGGGACTCAGTGTAACATAGATCTTCACCTGCTGGCCCAGCACCTTCTCACACGCCGCCTTCAGCTTTTCCTTGTGCTCACGGCTCTGCAACAACTCAGCCGCCCAAGCCCCCTGCTTCGAAAAGAAGAACTGGACTTGGCCTGCTTCGCAACGCCAACCAGTCAGCGGATTCAAGCAACTTCCCAGGAACTTAGATTGCTCGAAGAGAGTCGCTTTAATCGCCGCCAGCCGCTGATCGTCGCCTGCAATAGCCGGCGCTACCTCTTCCGCCCGCGGCGCGACCGCGCTCTCCGTAGCTTGCTCAGGAGCGCGTTCGACAATTTCCGGCCGTGGACCAGGCGAAGGATCCACGATCTTTACTGACGGCGATCGGGCGGGACTCACCGTCGTTCCCCCGGCCGTGAAGCGAGCGGCTTCTGGTGCCCGGCGACCTGCGGCTCCGCCTTCTGAAGGCGTGGGCTTGCCGACCCCGCTGAGCAAGCGCTCGATGGGCAGCAGCTTGCCGGCATGCACCAGCTTCATTAGCGCTAACTCGAAATTGAAGCGCGGCTGAAGCGAATATCGCATCTCGTTCTGCGCGCGCAGCATGATTTGGAAGAACCGCGAAAGCTCCTCCTCACTGTAAAGCGCCGCAAGCTTTTCCAGCGTCGACCGATCAGCGCCGGAAACTTGCAGCAACGGACTTTGCGCTCCGCAGCTTCGGGCAATCATCAAGTTGCGGATGGTGCGCGTAAGCTCCGCGCAAAAAGCGCTCAGGTCACTTCCTTCAGCGCAAAGCTGCCCAATCCGCTCGAGAACGCTCCGCGCATCTCCCGCGTGAACAGCTTCGAGCATGCCGCCCAGGTACTCCATCGGCACCACTCCGATGAGCTGCCGGGTCTTAACTTCATCCAAACGGTTGCCGCACGCCGCGATCACTTCATCGAGCAGAGAGAGCGCGTCTCGAAGGCTCCCATCCGCCGCCTGCGCGACCGCGCTCAAAGCGCCTTCAGGGGCTTCGACGTTTTCCAACAAGCAGATCTGCTTAAGGCGTCCCAGGATTTCCGAATAATCGAGCAGTCGAAAAACGAAGTGCTGGCAGCGCGATTGAATGGTGGCGGGAAGCTTGTGCGCTTCCGTCGTGGCCAGGATGAAAAGCGAGCGCTCCGGAGGCTCTTCAAGCGTTTTCAGGAGCGCGTTGAAGGCTTCGTTCGTGAGCATATGAACTTCGTCGATGATGAAGACCTTATTTCGATCGCGCGAAGGAAGGTACCGGACGTTTTCCCGCAAACCGCGGATCTCGTCAATACCGCGGTTAGAGGCTGCGTCGATCTCTAGAACGTCGACGCATTGTCCGGCCGCGATTTCGAGGCAGGCTGGACACTGTCCGCACGGTTTAATCGATGGCCCCTGAAGGCAGTTGAGGCACTTCGCCAGCAGGCGTGCCATGCTCGTCTTTCCGACGCCGCGCGCGCCCGAGAAAATATAACTGTGGGCCACACGATTTCCTGAAATCGCGTTCTTAAGGGTTTCGCTCACCAACTGCTGGCCTACAACTTCATCAAAGGTTTGCGGCCGGTATTTGCGGGCGATGACTTGGTAAGACATAAGAGCAGTGATTCGTGGAAAGTGACAAGCGAACAGCGCGGCTGTCCCGGCTATTCAACGACCGCTTGCCACTGTTTTCCTGGTGCCAGGCTTCAGGACTTCCGCGGCACACGGAGAGGCTCGTTACCGTTGCTTCCTTCCGGACCTGGCGGGGTTCGCGAGCGTCCGTTGCACGGAGCCCGAAGCCTGGCGTGACGGCTCGAAACTTTCGGTCACTTGCTCGACGTTTTCCGTCGCAACGATAAGAATGGTACCACGCAGCGTAACGCTTCGTCGATCTCCGCTTCGTGCAGCCAATCTGAGACGGGCAGGATCTCCGGAATATCGCATACGGCCACCTTCCTCTTATTGCCCACCGGAGTTGTGGGGACTAAACTGAAAAATGATGGGGAGAAGTTGAAGGCATGACGCCGCAGCACAGGCAGCGCTCGGGTGGCGCAACCGCAATGGCGCACATCTTGACTCGTACGCGCGGTCTTTTGCGTCCACGCCCCCATCGTCACAAACGCGTAGCCGCCGCAACTCTTGTTTGCCTCGTGTGGCTTGCGATCTCGTCAGCATACGCCAGCGGCGCACAGGACCAGCCGGCGCAGCCATTGCAGCTCATCGTTTCGTCCGCAACGGCGACCGTCACGGAACCGCTTCCGGTGCGTCTTACTCTCCACTTTCATAATTCAGCAAGCCAAGCCATTTGGCTCTACAAACCGGCGCGAGATGCCACGACGATTTCCCAAACCCCGCTTGGGCGGAGCCCGGGAGGATCAACCTTAGTGGTGGATGCCTCTCCCGAAGGCGAACCGAACGCGAGCACGGCAGACTGCACCCTTCTCCAAGGTGCGAACTTGCCTCAACCCCAGCTTGTAAGCCTTCCGCCCGGAGGTGACGTGGTGGAAACGATTCCCGTTCACATCTCGCCTGGCACGGCAAAAGGCACCGGTGGTTCGACGCCGATTTGGGGACCCTATCAACTATCAGTCCGGTACAGCGCGTCCTACTCAAACGGCGACGCCATCAGCCAGGAACTGGGGGTCAACGTTTGGCAGGGTTCGGTCACCAGCAACTCGGTCCGTTTGCAACTTGAGCCTGCGCCACCGGAGAACCGTGGTTGGATCACTGGAGAGATCTTGAGCCGCCGTCAGCAACAAGCATGGGGCGTTCTGGTAACGCTGAGTGACTGGTCAGAGCACGTGCTGAGCCAGAAGGTGACCGGCACCGACGGAGGATTCACTTTCGGCCATCTCCCATTCGGCCGCTATTGGGTTACCATCCGAAGGCTCGGCGAAAACCAGCAAACGGGCCTGTTCGAACATGCCGATATCAGCGACGCCCAACCGGGAGCAACACTCAAGCTGATCCTGCTGGATACCGAGGACTATCGCGCCCGTGAACTTTTGCACAAACCAGTGTTGCTTCGCGTTACGGACTCGGAAGGAAGGCCACTGAGCGACACGGAGCTGGCTATTTTGTGGACGAGCGGCACCGTCATGCAAAACCTCAAGATTCGCACGGGCGAGGACGGGCTAGCGGAAACAGGCCTGATTCCCGGAAGCAATTACATCACGTTGCGCCACCGCGGCTGCCGCAAGACCGACCAAGCCATCGATGTCCCTTCAGGGAGTGGAATCGCCGGATTTAACCTGACGATGCCGTGCAAGGAATGATCGCATGCCAGCAACCTGTCAACGCAACTCCTCCATGACTTCATCCAGTACACTTCTTGGAGGGCGAACGCGCGACTCGGGAAGCTGGCAGAGCGGCTCATCCACGAGGTTCAGCAAGTCGATGAAAGTTGGCCGCTGCGAGTTGGCGTAAAGCAAGCCCGTCACAACTTCACCTTTTTCCTGCGCTTCATTCAGAACGCGCAACGCTTGCACTTTATCCGTCGGATCATAACCTTCCGGAAGCTTCCTTAAAACCAGCCTTGAGCCGTCATAAAGCGCCACTTCCTTCGCCGTACCGGGCTCGTAATCCACGGTAATATCTTCGAAAAACGGAACGAAGCTGACGTCTTCAAGCGGCGCTTCGTGATCCTTCACATAGCTATAGCTCTTCGTCGAGCCGTCGTGATCGTTGAAAGTGACGCAAGGCGAAATGACGTCGAGCATCGCCGTTCCGTTATGAGCCACCGCCCCTTCGATCAAGGGCAGCAACTGCTTCTTATCGCCGGAAAACGACCGCGCCACGTAAGTTGCGCCAAGCTCGATGGCTAACGCGCACGTATCAATCGGCGGCAGGTCGTTGATCACTCCCGTCTTCAGCTTCGATCCGAGATCAGCCGTCGCCGAAAACTGGCCTTTCGTAAGGCCGTAGCAGCCGTTATCCTCGATGATGTAGATCACCGGCAGGTTCCGGCGCATGAGATGCACAAACTGGCCAATGCCAATGGACGCGGTGTCTCCATCTCCGCTGACACCCACGGTGATCAACGTCCGGTTAGCCAACACCGCTCCCGTGGCGATCGACGGCATGCGGCCATGAACTGCATTGAATCCGCTGGCTGAGCCGAGAAAGTAGGCTGGTGTCTTGGACGAGCAACCGATGCCTGATAGCTTCGCCACCCGGTAAGGCTCGATGCCAAGCTCATAAAAAGCTTCGATGAGGCGCTCGGTGATCGCGTTGTGGCCACACCCGGCACACAATGTGGTCTTGCTGCCGCGATAAGCCGCAGCGTCAAGCCCGATCCGGTTCACCTTCCTGGGCGCAGGACTCGGAATTGTGGTCACAGACATGGTTTATGCCGGAGCCTCCAGTGAAATAATAGAATTCGTTAGGGTGCGCGCGTCAATGGGCAAGCCCTTATAATGGCGCACACTGCGCAACTTCACTGTATCCGCTGGCTCCGCATCAAGGCGGAGCAGCGAACAAAGTTGGCCGTCTCGGTTTTGATCCACTACGTAAACGCGACGGCAACGCTGGATAAAATTCCTCACGCCGGTGTCGAAGGGGAACGCCCGCACCCGGCAGTAACTGGCATTCAACCCGTATTCCTCACGAAGTTGATCTCTCGCCTCCATCACCGCCCAGTGGCTGCTCCCACAGGCCACAATCCCGAAATTTGCCTCCGGTTCGTCCTCGATGACGGCGCGGGGCACGAGCGATCGCGCCGTCTCAAACTTGCGGATCAGCCGGTCCATATTGCGAACGTAATCTTCGGGTCTCTCGGTGTATTGCGCCATTTCATTGTGCCCACTTCCGCGCGTCACAACTCCGGCAGAAGGATGATTCGTTCCGGGAAGCGTGCGGTATGGGATGCCGTCATGGTCCGTATCCTTGTAACGCCCGAAGGAATCCAGCCGGTTCAGGTCTTCCGCGGTCAGAACCTTTCCGCGCTCCAACGGTTTTTCCGGGTACGGGAAAGGGTCGGCCATCCAAAGGTTCATGCCGATGTCAAGGTCGCTCATGACGAAGACAGGTGTCTGCAATTCCTCGGCAAGGTCGAAAGCCTCCAGAGCCATGCCGTAGCACTCTTCAGCGGAAGCCGGGAATAGGAGCGGATGACAAGTGTCTCCGTGTGAAAGGAACGCTGCGGCAAGAATGTCGCCTTGCGCCGTGCGGGTGGGAAGACCCGTTGAAGGACCCACGCGCTGAATGTCAAAGACAACAGCCGGGATTTCCGTGTAATAACCGAGCCCAGCGAACTCCGCCATCAGGGAGAGTCCAGGCCCGGACGTAGAAGTCATGGCCCGCGCGCCGCCCCAACCCGCTCCGAGCGCCATTCCAATGGCGGCCAACTCGTCCTCCGCCTGAACGATCCCAAAGGTGGCCTTACCGGTCTCGCGATCGATGCGATATCGCTTCATGTAATCGATGAGCGACTCGCACAACGAAGACGATGGAGTAATGGGATACCAACTGACCACCGTCACGCCGGCAAACATACAGCCGAGCGCCGCCGCCGAATTGCCGTCAATGAGAATCTTGCCCTGTGTACGGTTCATCCGCTCGACGTGAAAGGGATCGGTTTTTTCGAAGTTCCCTTGCGCGTAGTCGTAACCTGCAAGGACCGCTTTCCAGTTCAGGTCTGCCGCCTTCACCTTCCTCTTGAACTGCTTGCGCACGGCGCGTTCCAATTCCGCCAGGTCAATCCCCAGCAGCCACGCCACCACACCGTCGTAGATCATGTTCCGCACGCGCTTGCGGAGTTTCGCGTCCGGACAGATGGGCGCAACGATCGAGTCAAACGGAACAGGATAAAATGTGAGGTCCTTGCGCAGGGAGGCCAAATCAAGCTTCTGATCGTAAACCACGGCAGCACCCGGCCCGAGCCCGCGTACATCCTCGGCCGCAGTTTCAGGATTCATCGCGACGAGCAGATCGACTTGCGCGCATCGCGCAATATACCCTCGCCGCGAAGCGCGGATAGTAAACCATGTCGGCAGACCCTCGATATTGGAGGGGAAGAGGTTCTTGCCAGATACCGGAATCCCCATTTGAAAGATAGCCCGGAGAAGGATCAAGTTGGCCGACTGGCTGCCCGACCCATTCACCGTAGCCACCTGAATGCTCAGATCGTTCACCACTCTTTTCCGCGAAGGCTGCGATTCCTTCTCGGTAATCACGGTACTTGCGCTTCCCATTGGTTAATTTGCTCCCGGAGCTGATTACGCGGCCGAACCGGCATGACAGTCAAAAGCCGCCAGCGCCCAATACCATTTCTAACATATGGCGCTTGGGGAGAACCAAGCGTGAGACGAACCCCTGAAACATTATAACAAAGCAGGGCCGCACCCAGATAAATCTGTTGAAGCGGCAAATGATTAAGTTGGCAGGCGCTTTCCATAAACAGTTCTGGAGGAGCAGAGCCACGGCTTCTTCGCGCTGCCAAGGGTCCAGACTGCCAAGAATCAGGTTCGTCAGCACCTGGTTGACCTCCAGTGCATCTTCGACAAGCTGACTCCGCTTCAGCGGTGCCACTTGCCTCGGACACCTCCCTGGGTTTCTTTCGTGTCGTCCTGAACTTGGTGTCCCTTTTTCACTCTTTTGCAAAGTAACACGGCCACTCTTAAGGGTCCGTGCGGCCAACTCGTGGACTCCACGGCTCTGGCCTCATAAACCGTCACGGTTCGACGTGAAGCCGAAGTTGTGGACATTACACCCAAACCGCCAGAATTTCGAGATTGCGCTTCGCCTTGGGTGTGAGACAAGGCCGCGGCGCTAGTCGCAGCGGTGCCGCTTGATGCTCCGCCAGATCAGGCCGGATTACCCTTTCGGGCAATCCGGTTGCCCTTTCGTCCGATTGTCGGTAAGGCTGAGAGAGTGTACAAACAATGTAGGTACAGGAGGAACTAGCGGCTCTTCAGGTCCGAGGTGCGTGTCGCTGAGGTAGTCCATTGGGTTCTCGGCGCTCTAGGGGACCGGTGAAGGGTAGTGAGTTCTTCAGATTGGGAATCGCTGGTTTCCGTGAAAAGGGAGGGTGGACAACATGGGGAGATTATGCCGAACGACATTGATGGTAGGTTTGGCCTGTTTCTTTGCGGCCCTGGGCCTGAGGGCAGACACCGTCAGCATGACGTTAACGAATCCGCCGCCGGGGAACACGCTGGGCGATATCTACGTTGACCCGTACACTGCGACGGTTGGTGGGGTATCCACGACGGTCATTTGCGATGACTGGTCCGACAACACATATACGGGGGAGACGTGGACTGCCAATGTCATAAACGAGGCGACAGTGGGCAATACCACGCTCGGCACGCCCAAGTTCGGAAACAATCAAGCTTTGTACAACGAACTGACATGGCTGGCCGACCAGATGGAGCCAGCGACCCCGCAGAATGCTACATTGGATACAGAGCTCTCGTTTGCCGTCTGGGACCTGACGTATGGGGCAAACGGTACGAACGAAGAAACACCGTCGCCGCTGACGTATCTCGCCGAGAACCTCACCGGTGGAACAACGAACTCTGAGTACCTGGCCACCGTGACCTTGATTAGCGACGCCCTCGGTGAGGGCAGCTACACCAGCGCGTACACCTGGGAGATTCTGACGCCTGAATCAGGAACCGCCTCCTGCGGAGGCAGCAATTGCGCGTCATCGCCACCCCAGGAATTCTTGATGCGAACCGCAGCCGAGCCCAGCTCTCTGACTCTCTTAGCCGTCGAGCTACTGCTGATGGCAGGCTTCGCGGGTTTAATGCACTGGCGCAAAGCGCGTGCCTGAGTACCAACCGATTTCTTCAACCGATCGATAACGCCGCTTCGGTTCCGCTGGAGCGGCATTTTTTTTGAAGCGCGGGCCGGCCGGCCAACGGTTTGCTATTTCAGCTCTGACTCGATGCCATCGAAACGACACCATCATAAAGACACTTGTCCTCCGACAGATGTTGGCTCACATGGAACTAATGGGAAACAGGAGGGTCAGTCGGTGGGAGAAAGGGAGTGATTGTGGGCAAAGAGTGCCAGCTCGAGACGATTGTGCACTCCAATGCGGTCGAAGATGCTGGTGAGATGGTACTTCACAGTGCGCTCGCTCATCGAAAGTTCCTGCCCGACTTCCTTATTGGAGCAGCCGGCCATGATCCTTTCAATAATCTGCAGATCGCGGGGTGAGAGTTTCACGGATGGCATGGCTTTTGCGCTTCCGTTTGAGTGGGCGGCCAACTCTCTGAACGCCCCTACGAGAATAGCCGTGCCTTCCACACCCAGCCAGTAATTTCCCGCCATCACGGTGCGAATGCTTTCATTCAGGATTCGCGCCGAGGACTCCTTGGGAACAATCCCCCTGGCGCCAGCCTTAACTGCGTCCACCAGCACGTTCTTTTCAACCGAGCGAACCATTAACAGGGTACGCACCGGCGTTTCCAGCGCCTTGAGATCTCCAAGTAACTCAATAGCCGAGCGCTTTGGTAAAGAAGGCTCGAGAAGGAGGATATCCGGCTTTCGGCGGCGAACCAAGTCCATAGTCTCAAAGCCATCGGCGGCTTCACCGACCACACGGAAGGTACGATTGGAATTCAATAGGCTACGTAGACCACAGCGGAAGATCGCTTGGCGGTCAGCAATCACGAGACGGATGACATTTCCCGTTGCTTCCGTGCTACGCGCTGGGCTCTGGGCACCGGAAGTGGATGAGTGCGCAGTCACTTCTACAGTTATTCCCATCCGGATCTCCTTTGCGCTTTCGGCGCGGAGGACAGTGCTGGTGCAAAACTGTCCTTCGGGAATCTCGACGGTTTGTTTTCACTGCGTTTCTTTGGCAATTGCGTCGGCAATCCTCCAGTATCGAACGGAAGGAAGCCGCCAAGCAGTTTAATGACCAGGGCCAAGAGCACGAGAGCCAAGGCAAAGAAGAAGCTTCCGCCCTTGTGGTGAAGCTCTCCGTAAAAGAAGCTCATGTTGACGTAATTCGAAAGCACGGCGATCACGAACATGCGCAATCCGTTGGTGAACGAGACGATCGGGAAAACCAGTGGAACCAACAAGGCTTTCTTCCATGTCGCCTTCAGGCAAAAATAGCCGGCAAGAAGCGCTGCGATAAATAGTGCCACGCTCGAATGGATGCCACTGCACTCTGTTGCAACCTGGAAAGTAAGCTTTGTAAGCGAGAACGTCATGGCACGCCTGACGACGGGCACGCCGGCAAGCGCGAAAAGGAAACCGGTAACATCCGCCGATCCGTGCCGGATCAGGTCAATAGGCTTGGCCATCACCGCGTAAGGAAGCGGCACGAGAAGCAAGCTGAAAAGCAGCGGGAATACGGCCGCACGCGATGCCCTTGTGCCGAAGCAGAAGACGAAGCAGCCGATCCACACCGTAGCCAAGCCCAGTATCTCCAGCGCCAGCCGCCAGCCGGCTCCGGGACTGGGTGGGAAAAAAGCCGCCACTTCCGCGGCCGCGAGTCCCGTCAGTAGAATGAGGGCCCCGCCGCGCACAGCATAGCCGATTTGCTGGAATATTTTCTTCCTCTCAACAAAAAAGAGCGTGAGAACCATGATAGGAATCAGAAGTGTGTACGAATACTCTTCACTCGCCAGGCCGAGCGCGACCAGGCGTCGTAAAGGCGTCATGAACGCCGCGGCCGTAAGGCAGAGCAGAGCGGCAAGAAAAAGAACTCTCAGAACCCCTCCTTCGCCTGTCCTCATCATCTCAACCGCAAGCTCAACAACGCTTTCTGTTTGGTGTCCAGTTTGCACGCCCCCTCCTGAAGAAGTGAATCAGGCCCGGTCGATCACCGGTAAGCGCTCGGCGATGGACGCCGGCCATCTCCGGGTCCGCTTCATAGTCGTCATTTCCCGGCGCCCACAAACGCTCCTTCCATCACTTCGATCAACGCTTCCGCCACATAGCGAGCCTGCTCTTCCGGGAGCTCGGGATAAAGCGGCAGGCTGACGCATCGGTCGGAGGCTCGCTCGGTGAAGGGCAATGAACCATTAGCGTATCCCAGTGCCCGATAGGGTTCCTGCAAGTGCACCGGCTGTGGGTAATGAATTGCCGTCTGAACGCCGCGCTTTTCCAGTTCCTGCCGTACGAAGTCCCGGTTCTCCGCATAAACCACAAAGAGATGGTAAACGCATTCAGCTTGCGGATCGTCCTGAGCCATTTCCACTCCGGCGCCCGAAAGCAGCTCCCGATAGATAGCCGCCAGTTCACGACGTTTTGCGTTCCACTCGTTCAAGTGCTTGAGCTTAATCCTCAAAACGGCGCCCTGGAGGCCGTCCATGCGGTAGTTGTAACCCACAAAGTCATGGAAATATCGCTTGGATTGCCCGTGATCGCGCAAGGCGCGCGCGAATTGGGCAAGGCTATCGTCGTTGGTTGTCAAGGCGCCGCCCTCGCCGTAGGCGCCCAGGTTTTTGCCTGGATAAAAGCTGAAGGCTGCGGCCCGGCCCACGCTGCCCACCCGCCGGCCTTTATACACTGCCCCGTGTGCCTGGCAAGCGTCTTCAATGACGGTCAGACCGTGCCGCTCCGCGATCTCCATGATCGGATCGAGATCGACGGGGCGGCCATAAAGATGAACCGGCAGGATGGCCTTGGTCCGGCTCGTGATGGCTTTCTCAATCAGCGCCGGATCGATATTTGCCGTTTGCGGGTCGATATCCACAAATACCGGCCGCGCGCCGGTATAGGAAATGGCCTCGGCCGTGGCAATAAAGGTGTTTGCGGTGGTCACGACCTGATCGCCTGGCTGGACTCCCGCGCCCAAGAGCGCCAGATGCAGTGCGCTGGTTCCGGAATTCACGGCAACGCAATGCTTCGCGCCGCAGTACGCCGCAAATTCCTGCTCGAAGCGCGCCACCTCCTCACCAAGGATAAACGCCGCATCGCGGCACACTCGGTCGAGCGAATACAGCACGTCGGAGCGCAACGAGGCATACTGGGTCTTCAGGTCGAAATAGGCTACGTTCATCAAATCCCCTCCAGTGAATTAGGAAATACGTGCCGATCTTCAACCGACACGGTGTACGGCGAGTAGCAATCCTTCGCTGAGTCTTTTTTCAGCGATCGAGGCATTCAATGCCCCGGAGGCAATCAGAAAAAGCGTAAGGCTGAAACAGATTTGTGGCTTTCGCAGGGATCCAACGCGGCGGCGGTAACCCCGATTCGATTCCACGCACACGGTTCGGCGAATCGGGCGATTCTCAGATTTCAGTTTGTTGGACGGTTTGGCTTTGAGCCGTGGACGTACTTGCCGGCTGCAGAGATTGCCGGTCGACTGCCGCCTTGTGAGCGTTCGCCGTCCAGCCGGTTATCCAATGTGCCGGTAAAGAAGGTTTCCGGCCATCCGAAGGGCTCGGTTCGGAGCGATCGAGGCGATGCGTTTCACGGCGCTCTTCGCCCTTTCCGGCATGCGTCTACTCGCGAGTGCCGGATAGCGAAAATAGATCAGCGCCGAACGTGCTGCTCCCCAGTGCTCCTTGTAGGCGATCAATCCGGTGTCGTCCGTGTCCGATCGCCCCAAGTCGATCTCTTCAAAACCATCTGCCTTGGCTTCACAGATGGCGTGCCAGAGTAGCAGAGCGTTTCCACCTAAGTGATGATAGCGGGCATCGCTGCAAGCATACTTGTAGGTCATCGTTTTCCGGTGGCAAAGAGTCAGAAGGCCCGCGACGGCCATACCGTTTTTTGACGCCACGCGGATTTTCATTCTCTCTCCAAAGCTCGCAACCAGCGCGCGAA
>JASHON010000198.1 GCA_030041095.1 Terriglobia bacterium | reverse complement strand
TTCCGATACAATTGGAATCGGCCGGTAGAGGTAGTTGGAACTGCCCGCGGGCTGCAAACCCGTTGAGCGCCTCCTTGAGGTTCTTCTGGGTTCGATTCCCAGCCCGGCCTCCCCGGCACGATTGCGCCGGCCATGTTCCATTGCGCCGCGCGTCAGTCGGAAAAGGGAGGTTTGGAGAGCACGCCGGGCCTTAGATTCCACAGGATATCGATGGACTTTGGATTTTTGCTACCTGGATGCAATCTGCTGCACGATCTCCAATGATTTCTCCACATGCGCATCCGGCGTAAGATGGTCATCCTTGGTTGAAAACCTCGCAATAATCTTGTGATCCTTGCCGATGACGAAAGTCGTGCGTTCGATGAAGCCGTGGTCAATTGTGACGCCGCGCACATCCGTGATGCCGGGCCTCGCGGGGGCCATCGACAGGTTGTAGGCTCTAGCGATCTTGCCATCTGAATCGGACGCTACCGGAAATTTCCCGGCACAATAGCTGGGATCCGCCGAAAACGCATCGAGCCGGCGAATGCTGTCGGCCGAGACGCCGATGATGGTCGCCCCAGCAGCGTCGAATTTACCCTTCTCCTGTGCAAAGGTATGTGCTTCAAGATCGCAGCCTTGGGTGAAAGCAGACGGAAAGAAATAAAGCACGACCGGCCCTTTTCTTAGCGCATCCTTTAGAGAAAAAGTAAATTCTTTTCCGGCTAGTGAAGCCCGCGCCGAAAAATTGGGCGCGGTATCTCCTGGTTTGAGTGCTGCGAGAACGGGTACGCCCATCAGCGCTGAAAGCGCAAGACTCAGAAACGCTTTTATCACAAATGCCTCCTTGAGCCGACCGTCAAAACACTAGCATACCACGAGCCGTTCTCAGAGCTGTGTAATAGGCCGGTGAGAGAAGGCCAAACTTCAAATGCAAGTCATTGCCAGCGGATTGAGACTCAAGAACCTCATTCTCATCCCCGAGCTGGCTCTGACCCCTGTGCCCTGATCCAACTTTCCTGCCCGATATGGTCAGAATCTATTTTCATAGGTCCTCATGCCCATCAGGTTGGCCTCCAGGCGTCGCACCTCACCGCCTCTCACTTCGATCCGACCCTCCGTGGCAAAATCAGACCGTAGACGTCCAGCTCCCCTTTCGCTCCAACGTAGACACGGCCATTGGCGACCATGGGCATATTGAAGCGAAGCCCGATTCCGGCACGGTCCCGAGCGCTGTCTTGCTCGCTGTTATAAAGCTCATGCCCGACGTTTGATGCATCGTACGCATAAAGCACCGCGGGCCGCTCGTCCGGCTCATTCCAGTGCTTCGAAGTCAGCAGCCACAGAACGCCGTTGCGTGACCCATTGGAAGAAATCGTTGGTATGCCCGCCCGATCATCGAATTTCTCTTTGCTCTGCGCCACCAATCTTAATCCTAAACGAGTGACGAGGAACTCCTTGAGTACGTCTTCCTCCGCGGCGACAAACAGGTGGCCGTTCCAATAGGCTGGTGCTCCGAATAAACCGCCTGCAAGCCGAACAGTCCAGACAGCATTGCTGTCGGCGCCAGCGTGGAAACCGCCCATCTTGTTACGGTCGATGATATAAAGAGTGGCTCCCTTACCCGCAATGGCCACCAAGCGGGAGTGGGCGCCTGGAGGCCCAGGAAACAGCACAGGGCCGCCGGAGCCGAGATCAAGGTCCTCAGCATCTAATTCCGCCTGGTTATGGGGAGTGAAATAGTCGCGAATCTGAATGCCGTCTCCAATCAGCTTCATTTTTAAGATGGTGTCTCCATAGTCGCGTCCTCCCGTTGCAGCGTCAAATTTTCCATTTCCTGTGGCGGCATAGACGTTGCCCTCATGGTCTGCCGCAGGCCCGGTATCGCCAGCCCAAAACCCTCCATCGTCCCCATCCGGCGTGGCATTGAAAGCACCCAACTGCTTGAGTGAATGTGAACCGTAGGCCATCATCCAGCCATGGTAAGGCTTGACGTCACATGAAGAAGCCCACGTCATATAGACGATTCCGTTGGTGAGCAGCAGAGCCGCGCGAGGATTCTCGCGAAGAGGATCGAATCGCATCTGTCCCGCAGAACTGCCGTCACCGCGCCCGCTGGAGGATGCCTGAATCTCCACCGGCCCCCCGAATTTCTCGACTCCCGTTGTGATAGCGAGTGCGTGCAATCGCTGGACGAATCGGCGGGTAACTCCGGAACCTTCCAAGGTTCGTGCGAGGACGTAGAGCGTCCCGGAAGCGTAATCGATGACAGGGGTCGAGGTGATCCCCACTTCCGGGTCGATGAACGGGCACTGCACGTCACGCGCCGGGACCGGACGCGCATCAAGCTTTGGATTCAGTAGGCTCACCCTCCACAAGGGTTCCGTCTCTCGGCCGTCAGCATCGAAGGCGTAGACGCTGTCGTGCTCCGTGACGACAAAAACTACATTGTGTTTGCCCTTGCCCGGAATCGCGAGTCCGGGAACATAAAGCGGCTGGGCGTAGACGGCGCCGTCAACATGGAATGTGAAAACTTTTCCGAATTGGCGCACATTCACGTTTTGCGGACTGAGGATTGTCTCGTGCAGGTCTGATCCCGTGCGAGCATTGTCATATTGAGAGGTCAGCACCTGAGCGCGGGCAGTTAAGGATAGGAGAGATGCCAGAAGCAAAGCAAGAAGAGCGACAGGCCGTTTCCTGCCCTCCGGCTGAAAGCAACTGGCCCCATTAATCTGCTCGCCCGATGCGAATCGAAAAAACTCCGTCCGATTTGCCATGCCGGGAAGCCCTCCATTGACTGAGATTCAGCGGATTAATTCAACGAACGTATAAGTCAGGATCATTGACGACCTCAGCCGTCAACCCCTCTGGGGTTGATGGGAATTTTTGCGGCCCAATGTAGCGCCGCCGTCCCGGCGGCATTTGCCAGCAAGATGCTGGCGCTACGGGCGCGGGGATTGTGCAGCTATTTCCCGGACAGCAGACTCTTGATGCCGCAACACTAGCCCTCAGCGTCGTCCAGTTTTCCGAAGCAGCCCAAAAACTCCTACGCCATCGGTGGTTCCAACGTAAACTTTTCCATGGGCGATCATGGGCGTAATGAACTTATTGCCTGCGCCAAAATGGTCTCTGCCTGAAGGGGCTTCGTTGCTGTTGTATAGCTCATGAGCTAAGTTGCTGGCATCATACGCGTGAAGCACTGCCGGATTCGAGTATCCAACAGCATAGGTGAAGTTCACGTTTTCAACGGCCCAGACGATCGCGTTCCGAGAGCCGTTCGCAGAGATGCTCGGCGCGGTCCCCGGATATCCAAATTTCAAAGCTGTTTGAGATACGGGTTTGGCGATAAGCCGCGCATTGACAAACCGATATTCCCGAAGCGTGTCGTTCGTCGACGCATAGTAAAGCCAGCCGTTGAAATAAGCCGGTATGGGGCGCGAGAAGCTGTGCTTCATCGCCGAAGGCATCTCTTGATAATAGCTGCCCTGTATCCGCGTCGAACGCGTAGACACTATCATGCTCGGTGGCCACAAACAACACATTCCGCACGCCGCGACCCGGCATCTGCATCTCTTGTACATAAAGAGGCTCGGCATCCACTTTTCCGTCGACGTGAATGACGAACAGCTTGCCGAATGTCCTAGGATTCACATTTCGCGGAGTAAGGATTGTTTCCCTGAGATATTGGCCCGTTCGCGCATTATCGTCGTGCCAGGTCAGAACATCCTGCCCGGCTGCACGCACAGCTCCTGACAAAACAGACAACAGAGCAAGCAGCGCAAGGAACCACGTGAATCCCGAATGCCCCGTAGCACCGGGTCCGAAACCGTGCCTCGTCGCGAATAGGCTCCCATGGAGCGGTTGAGTTTCATTCACCGGTACGGTCCCCTCGTTAATCAAATGGAACTCTTCTTTCACCAGTAAGCTAAAACGGGCCATGCAGTTCGCCTCACAATTGCGAGTCTCACTCACAATAGTCCAAAGGAGCGGCAACACGAATAAGATTGGGACGAATCGTTAATGGCGCGGGATGTGTCGCACCAGGAAGGCCTGATCTCTCGCAGACCCGCCGGTGTTGGTTTCGCGCGTGGCAGAAATGTGGCCCATTTCCCCGCAAGATTACAGGTACAATGGAACGCGTGCAAGCCATGGAGAAGAAGGAGATCTGGGGTGGCCGCAGCAAGCGCTGGTTACTGGCTGGCTGTTGGGTGCTGGTCGTTCTGGTATTTGCCGTTCAGTGGTACGCCTATGATGCCGGCCATGGCGTTGCCGCTCCCTTCATCGACTACATTGGATGGTCGTGTTATCTGTGGGGCGTTCTCACCCCGTTCGTGCTATGGTTTGCGCGCCGGCATCCCATTGACTTCGTCACATGGCCCAGCACCGTGCCTCTGCACGTCGCCGTCAGCCTTGCCATTGCGATCGTGCAATTGTCCGCAGAAGCAGCTTTTGAGTGGATGAGGGCGGGAGGCGCCTGGCGGGCCAAGGCGCTCGTGTGGCACTACCTGACGCAGCACATTGAGACTACCTTGCTGGCCTACTGGGTCCTGGTAGGGGCCACTCAGTTTTACCGTATGTATCGAGATGCGCGCGAACGCCGGCTCCACGCCGCGCAACTGCAAGCGAGTCTGGCGGATGCCCGGCTTGATGTGCTTCGAGCTCAACTTCAACCTCATTTTTTGTTCAATACGCTTCAGGCAGCCACCACGCTGGTTCACGAAGACCCGGACGCGGCGGAGGACACGCTTTTATGTCTGAGTGAGCTTCTCCGGGCCGCGCTCGAAGAAATGAACTCGCAGGAGGTTTCACTCGATCGAGAAATTGGGTTCCTCGATCTCTTTACCCGGATTCAGCAACGGCGGTTTGGCGACCGGCTTCAGTTCAACGTTCAGATCGATCCGGCGCTCGCTGCCTGTGCGGTGCCCAGCCTGATCCTCCAGCCGCTGGTTGAAAACGCGATCCGGCACGGTATCGGTAAGCACAAAGAGCGCGATATCGTTTCGATCCGAGCTTTTCCAGACGGTGGACAACTCTGCCTGGAAGTGTGCAATTCGACTGGCGTGCTCGACGACTCTCCTGAACGACTGATGGCAAGGGGTATGGGACTCGCGAATACCCGGTCGCGCGTCAAGCTGCTCTATGGAAACGACCAGTCCCTTCAACTTCTTAGTCTCGTGCCCAAAGGCGTACGTGTGCTGCTTTGGATTCCTCTCCGGCGATTGGCAATCGAGCAGACTCCTGCCGCCGAGGAGTGGGTCTCGTGAGAATTCGCTCCGTCGTCGTCGATGATGAACCGCTCGCCCGCCGCAGTATCTTACGATTCTTGTCGGGTCACACCGATGTGGACATAGTGGCCGAATGCGGCGACGGCGAGTCCGCCATTTCATCAATCGTAGGCAAGAAGCCCGATCTGGTGTTTCTGGACGTGCGGATGCCGGAGGTAGACGGCTTTGAGGTTGTGAAACGAATTGGCGCCGACTCGATGCCGGTGACGATCTTTGTGACGGCTTACGACCGCTTCGCGCTCCGCGCGTTCGATGCCAACGCGCTCGATTATCTGCTCAAGCCCTTCCGGCGCGAGCGATTCGAGCGAGCGCTTGCTCGCGCGATGCGACGAATCGTTGAGAAATCACACGGCGACGGCGTCCGCTGCCTGCTTGCCCTGCTGGAAGAAAACACCAGGGACCGGCAACGGTTTGTCGATCGTCTGCCGGCTTCTCAAAATGGGCGAATCATTTTCGTCAAGACCAGCGAAATTGACTGGATCGAAGCTGAAGGAAATTACCTCCGCTTGCACGCGGGCGCGCAAACTTACGAAATCCGTGAAACCCTGATGGGGCTTGAAGGGAAGCTCGATCCCGACGAGTTCCTCCGCATTCACCGCTCGACCTTGGTCAACTCTCGTCGCATCAGGGAAGTACAACCGTGGTTCCACGGCCACCACCTTGTTATGCTGGAAAATGGCGCAAAGCTGCGAATGAGTCGTTATCAGGCTGCCGCTGCTCGCCGGCTCGGCTTTCTTCGGCATCGCGGATAACATGCCGTGCAGCTCGCCGTCCCCACTGGGGCGATTGCTATTGGCCCGTGTCCCATACAGCCGTTCCGGGAGGTTTTCCCCTTGCTGCCGGAAACCTGGACTGAGTACGTGAACCCTGCGGATTCTCCGGCCCTGCCTGGCCATGCCCCTCGTTGATCCCATTTCTCCCCACCGTCTCATTTCTCTATGTCATAGTTGTAAAGGTTGCTTATGGGCGCCCGTGTGACGGCCAACTCGCTCTCTCACACCTCGCCATCTGGTGGGCGGTCTGGTTTCCCAGTGCTCTCACTTGCCTTGCTTCTGGCCATTGCCGGCTGCCTCTTTTTTATCGGTCTCGGACGGTTGCCTCTGATTGAGCCCGACGAAGCGCGCAACGCCGAAGTGGCGCGCGAAATGCTCGTCTCTGGTAAGTGGATCACACCCCACTATGACACCCTCACCTATCTTGATAAGCCTCCTGTCTTTTTCTGGACGATTGCGGGCGCGTTCCGTTGTTTCGGGGTTTCGGCCCGGACGGCTCGATTGCCCTCGGCGGCGTTCGGATTGGCCACCGTGTTCTTGATCTGGGTGGTAGCGCGCCGAATGTTCGGAGAGCGGCGGGCGTTTTATGCCGGGCTTGTCTTTGCAACATCACCGCTCGCGTTCGGCCTCGCACGATTCGTGATCTTCGATATGCCTCTCGTCTTTTTCGAGTCCCTGGCAATATTCTTCATGTGGCTCAGCAAGCAGCGCAGTTTCAATCGTTCCCTGGATGCTGCCGCCGGCGCAGCCATGGGAATTGCGACGCTGATTAAAGGCCCGGTGGGATTCTTGATTCCTTTGTTAACCCTTATAGCCTTTCAGGCGCTGATCGGGAAATTCAAGGAGCTGAGAAAGGCGCATTGGCTAACAGGCGGAGCCGCGTTCTTGGCCGTCACGCTGCCCTGGTTTATCACGGTGTCTCAGCGCCACCCTTCGTTCCCAAAATATGCGTTCTGGACGGAAAGCTGGGTGAGGTATACGTCCGGCGGCGGAATGCACCGGACGGGAGGCTTGTGGTACTACATTCCGGTCTACCTTGTGGGTTTTTTCCCGTGGAGTTGTTTCCTGCTGGCCGGCGTCATTACTCGTATCAGGAACTGGAGAGAGCTTTGGCAGGACTCTCGCCGCACGGAGCTCTATCTTGCCACCTGGGCAGTGGTCGTATTCGTGTTTTTTTCCATCTCGCATTCGCAGTTACCCGAATACTTCCTGCCTGCGCTGGTACCGCTGGGCCTGCTCACGGCCCGAGTCTGGCCGCGAAGCGGTGATTTCGGCTCCGAACTCGTTCCCGGCTGGCTGACGGCGGGCTACGCTTTGATGATTCTCGCTGGCGTGCTGATTGCGGCAGCCGGAACATTCTCCTGGCCGGGCGAGAAACATTTCCTCACCCGCAAGCTGCCGTCGTCGCTGGTGTCGCAACTTCATCCGGCGCTTCTATTTGGAGGAATCATTCTCGTCGCCTTGGGATTGTTGGGCCGGAACGCGGCCTCGCGCTGGCGCAAGGGCAGCAAAGCAGCGCGATCGCTGGCTTTTGCGATTGTCGCCCTTACCCTCCCGCTTTTAACCTTGCGATGGTACATCCTGATTCGGCGATACTTCAACGCCTTCTCCAGCCGTCAGCTTGCGCTGACCATCCGGCACAGCGACGAGCACAACCTGCCCGTCTACGGCTATTATTATTTCCGTACGGGCCTTCCGTTCTACTTGCGCCGTCCCGTAGGGCTGATCACGTCGAGCGGTGTCGAGCTTACGAGCAACTACGTCCTGGCGCATTACCAACAGGATCGCAGCGCGCCGCTTCAATCAGGAGAGGCAAGCCGGACCGGCTCTGCTCCAGCCATGCACGCCCGCGGAGTGGGTGCTTGGGCTGACGCGCGCTTGCTGATCACTTCGAGAGGATTGAGCAAGCTCTCCCGCTCGCCGCCCGGACCATTTCTTCTCCTTGTGCAAAACAACGAAATTGCGTCGCTGATGCACGTGACGGGCGCGCTCTCGCCTTTGTGGGGTGGGTGGAAGTACTCGGTATGGGAAAAACAAGCTATCAGCCAGCAGCCGTCAGCGCCGGACAAACGACCCCAAGCCTTCGGTGAGACCGCGCTGGACGCGCCAGTTCGTGAACAAACCGAGGTTAGCCAGACGCTCGAGATCCCTTCGCCGGCGATGGCTGCTATCCGTTTGCTGATTGCTGACTCCCTTTTTTGTGTGCGGAATCTGCGGCATTTTTAACACGGCTCTTCGCCCGCTCGATCACCTCGATCGAATCGAGCGAATGTCCGCCTGCCTCGTCCATCGCGGGCCCGATAGCGATGGTATCTTCAAGTTGCCATGGCTGGCGATGGCCATTCGCCGGCTGAGCGTCATTGATCTCGAAACCGGAGATCAGCCGCTCTCAAACGAGAGAGGCCAGGTCACGCTTGTCTTCAACGGCGAGATCTACAACTTTCGCGAGCTGCGCCGCCAGCTCGAAGAACGCGGGCATCGGTTTAGAACGCATTCCGATGGGGAAGTTATCGCTCATTTGTACGAAGACCACGGACCGGAATTCGTTCGTGAATTGAACGGCATGTTTGCGATCGCCTTGTGGGATGACGAGCGCAAGCGGCTGGTTCTTGCACGCGATCGTGCCGGGGAAAAACCGCTCTATTATTGGCTGGGTGACTGCACGCTGGTTTTTGCGTCCGAGCTGAAGGCCATTCTCCAATACCCCGATGTGGCGCGCTCGATAAGCCCGCGCTCATTGCAGCAATACCTTTTCTACGGCTACGTTCCTTCTCCTCTGAGTATCTTCGCAGGAATCATGAAGGTGCCGGCCGGACATCGGATGATCGTAGAGCAGGGACACGTGTGCGTGAAGCCTTATTGGAGATTGAAGGACTACCTGCGGAAGCCCGAGCCAGCGGCAGGCGTCCGGAAATACCTTGCGGCAGTTTCCGAAGAGAGGCTGATCGAAGAGTTGCGCTGCCGGCTTCGTGAAGCGGCAATCTCACGGCTGGTAAGCGATGTTCCTCTTGGCGTGTTTTTGAGCGGAGGGTTGGATTCGAGCACCGTGGTTGCGCTGATGAGCGAGCTCGCGCCGGGCAAGGTCAACACGTTTTCCGTGGCGTTTGCCGAAAAGTCCTTCAACGAAGAGCCCTACTTCAACCGCACGGCGCGGCACTTCTCAACCCAACATCACGTCTTACGCGCGGATGAGGCGATGCTGCGCGAAGGGCTTTTCAGTATTGCCGAGCGTCTGGATGAGCCGCTCGCTGACCCGGCTGTCGTGCCCACGTTCCTGCTTTCGCGGTTTGCCCGAAGTCAGGTGAAAGTGGCGCTCAGCGGCGAAGGGAGCGATGAGCTCTTTGGCGGCTATCCCACGTATCTTGGAGCGCAGCTCGCCCGCTATTACCTGCGTCTGCCCGCATTTCTCCGCCGCCAGGTGGTCGGACGCCTGCGGGCGCTGCTTCCCGTTTCTTCGGGCTCGGTGCCGATTGGGCTCTTCCTGCGCCGCTTCCTGAGCCAGGCGGAGAACAACCCTGCGCTCCGCCATCAAATCTGGTTCGGCATGTTCTCGCCCGCGGAACTTGAAGAGCTCTTCCGTGGCCGCGAAGGCTTGCCCGGCGATTGCGTCTTCGATCCGCTTCGCGCCGCCACACGCGACGTGGAATTCGAAAACGAGATTGCCGAAGCGATGGCGCTCGATTTCTCTCTCTACCTTGCCGACGATTTATTGGTGAAAGTTGATCGTGCCGGGATGGCCTGCTCGCTCGAGCTGCGGACTCCTTTCCTGGACCATCATCTGATCGAGTTTGCGGCAGCCCTGCCGGCTGCGCTCAAGATTCGACACTTCCGGATGAAATATCTTCTGAAAAAGGCGGTTGAGCCGTGGCTGCCGCGCGAAATCGTCACCCGGCAGAAACGCGGTTTCTCAGTACCCATCGCTCGCTGGCTCCGCAGCGAGTTACAACCAGCGCTGGAAGAGTTGCTCGGTGAGGAGCGGCTGAAGCGGCAAGGGCTTTTCAATTCGGCATTCGCGCGACGGCTGCTACGGCAACACTGCGAAGGTAAGGCGGATCATCGTAAATCGCTGTGGACGCTGCTCGCGTTTCAGCTTTGGTACGAACACTGGGCAGGATAAGAATCGCTCGTGCCTCAGAGTGGCCGTGGGATCGACTCTCGCCGCGCGGTGGGCAGGAGCAAAGCCGGCGATCAAGCCGACGGCGGCCATGATGAGCGCCGCGAGCGCGATGGTCAGCGGATCCGCAGGCTTCACTCCCGAGAGTTCGTTGGCGATGAGGCGAACTGACCCAGCAGCCAACGGAACGCCGATGGCGATGCCGTCTGCGATCATAAAGAGCGCCTGGCGCAGCATCATCCGGAGCACTTCTCCGGGTTCGGTGCCCAGCACTATGCGAATACCAATTTCGTTCGTGCGGCGCGAGACATTGTACGCCATTACGCCCTGGAGTCCCGTACAAGTAAGCGTCAGGGCAAGCAATCCGACAAACCCGGAAAGCTCCGAGACGCTGCGATCGCGGCCAAGGGCAATCTGATTGCACACCTTCAGTGTCAAACCCCAGCCCCGAAGCCCCAATCCGGGCGGCCATCCTGCCTCACCCCTGATTTTTTTATGCCGGAGGCATCTACGGGGCTTTTATTGATGATGACCGGCAGCCGTTCTGCGTCACCGGCCGCAGCAAGGTACGCAGGCGTGGTAACCTTTGAAATCCCGGCTTGGACGGGCGAGGTGAGTGTTGACGGATCAGGTGGCAGGCGGGAAATTGCGGCGCGAGCTCGGCTTGGCTCAAGCGACGGCGTTGGCCATTACGGACATGGTGGGCATTGGCCCTTACATCACCATTCCGCTCCTTCTGGCCACCATGGGAGGGCCGCAGGCGATGCTGGGCTGGTTGGTGGGAGCCGGACTTGCGTTCTGTGACGGCTTGGTCTGGGCCGAACTGGGCGCGGCCATGCCCAAGGCGGGCGGAAGCTATCACTACTTGCGCGCGGCCTACGGTCCCGAATCCTTTGGCCGCTTGCTCTCCTTCCTGATGGTGTGGCAGATCATTTTCTCCGCACCACTTTCCGTAGCCAGCGGGAGCATCGGTTTCGCAGATTATCTTGGTTACCTTGCTCCCGGCCTTACGCCTGCACATCTCCGTTGGGTGGCCGCGGCTTTTCCGCTGTTGCTGGTGGTACTGCTCTATCGGAGAATCGGAGTGATTGGAGGCATCTCCTTGGTGCTGGCGGCCGGAGTGCTGGGCGGCTGCCTTTGGATCATCATCACCGGCGCACCCCATTTCAGCGCGGCAAAGCTGCTCGCATTCCCTCACGGCGCGTTCCATTTGCAGTGGCTATTCTGGGCCGCCCTCGGGCACGCCACACTGTATGCGCTCTACGACTATTTCGGTTATTACAACGTATGTTATCTGGCAGAGGAGATCCGCAATCCGGGCCGCGTCATTCCACGCGCTATCATGGGCTCCATTCTTCTCGTAGGCACGTTGTACGTGCTGATGACATCGTCATTCATAAGCGTTATTCCCTGGCATCGGTTGCTGGCCACCCGCCACGTAGCGTCGATTTACACTCAGATGCTGGAGGGTATGACGGCCGGCAAACTGATGACGGTGCTGTTGCTTTGGATCGCCTTTTCCTCTGTTTTTTCCCTGCTGTTGGGCTATTCGCGCATTCCTTACGCTGCCGCGGCGGACGGTAACTTCTTTAGAATTTTCGGCAAGCTTCACCCCAAGGGCGGCTTTCCTACAGTTTCGCTCGTCACCCTGGGAGTCATTGCTGCCGTTTTCAGCTTGGGCAGGCTCGGAGAAGTGATTGGCAGCCTCATTGCAGTGCGCGTCCTCATTCAATACTTGCCACAGACGGTGGGATTCTTCCTTTTGCGCGCGCGGGCGCCGAAGATGGAGCGCCCGTTCCGCATGTGGCTTTATCCCATTCCGGGAATCATTTCATTGATAGGCTGGCTCTACGTTCTTGCCACCGCCGGGCTCCGCTCGCTGCTCTTTGCTGTTGCGGTACTCGTCGCCGGCACGGGAGCCTACCTGTTTCGGGCGCGCAAAAGGCACGAGTGGCCCTTTCAAGAGGCGCGTTGACAGTCCTCGGGCGCGCATAAGATGATGAAAAAGGTTACCCCATGGCCAACGCTGGCAAGACACCTGGACAATCAAGCCACCTTGCAGGCGGCTCTTCAAGGCCTGACTGAGACGGTCGACCACTTCATTCGCAGCCAGCGGGGCAACGGCCATCGCCAGTAGTTTGGCCAGCGCCGGGGAGATAACCACCTCTCACCGTTCGCCGAACAGGGCCGTGCCGATTCGAACCATCGTGGCACCCTCCTCAATCGCAACTTCGAAATCGTGGCTCATGCCCATCGAAAGCTCATTCATGGAAACGCCCGGCAAACGGGCAGCTTGGATCTCGCCGGCAAGTTTGCGGAGCCGCCCAAAGAATAGCCGTGAGCCTTCCGGGTCTTCAGAGAACGCAGGAATCAGCATCAGGCCGCGAACTTCCAGCCGCTCGAGCCGACCCACCTCTTCGGCCGCACCCATGACTTCGTTTTCGTTTAGACCGCACTTGCTGGGCTCGTTTCCCAAATTCACTTGCAACAGAATGGGCAGTCGCCCGCTCCCGCCCGCGACGTCATTCAGTTTTCTCGCCACGCGCAAGCTGTCCACCGAATGGACCCATTGGAACAACTGGCGCGCGCGAGCTGCCTTATTCGTTTGCAAATGACCAATGAGGTGCCAGGTGATATCCAGCTCGGCGAGCTCCGGGATCTTCAGTTCCGCTTCCTGCACTCGATTCTCGGCGAATTCGCGCAGGCCGGCGGCATAAGCCTCGCGAACACGGCCGGACGGAAACGTCTTGGAGACAGCGATCAAGCGCACATCTCCCGCGCGACGTCCTGCTCGCCGGCACGCTGCCTCGATGCGCTCTCGAACCCGTGTAATGCGATCGGGATTGGTCATCGTGTTCCCTCGCCTCCAATTGAAGGATTGTAACGCCGCACCGCGAGTTCAGCGATGCGAGTCAACTGGACCATCTGGAAGCGAGATCCGCGGAGAGCGGCGGCTGTAGGAAGTCCATTCCGCCCCAGTCGCAGAGGCTGGCGAGGAGTCTGCGAACGGGCGTTATACGTCATGCAAGGGCGCGACGTCGCCCAAGAGCGTAAAGAACCTCAATTTCTGAATGGGTCTTGGCCATCACCGGCGGAAGAAACGAAACGGTGCTTCGTGGATCTCGAAATTTTGAGGCGGCTTCACCCCGAGCAGGTAGCGCACGAAATAATCCCATTCACGACG
>JASHON010000197.1 GCA_030041095.1 Terriglobia bacterium | reverse complement strand
TGCACCGAGTACGAGTACTTTATTTCCGCGATGAACTGAGAGCCGCCTGGCTGGGCTCCGTTCGAGTGGAGACGCACCGCGCTCGACTCCATACGCCCGAACAGCGCCGGCCACGTGCGCGCCCGGCGCAGCTTCATCCGCTTAAAGACCCAAAACACAGCATCGATCCGCTTTTCCTTTGAGAAGGAAGCTGCGACGCATGCTGCCAGAATATTTTTGTCCCTGCACCGAGTACGAGTACTTTATTTCCGCGATGAACTGAGAGCCGCCTGGCTGGGCTCCGTTCGAGTGGAGACGCATCGCGCTCGAATCCATACGCCCGAACAGCGCCGGCCACGTGCGCGCCCGGCGCAGCTTCATCCGCTTAAAGACCCAAAACACAGCGAGGATCGCCAACACGGCGAGCGATATGATGAACCACAAAACATCTTGCTTGCCCATGGGATCCTCCTGAGTTGGCGTCCGAGTTCCAGAAATGCAACACATCTAAGAAATCCGTGCAAACCGCCGCCCGTACGAAGAGCCTCGGAATCGAGACCGCCCTTCATAGCTACCCACGTGCTTTTGGTGGTGCTGTGTGTTTACTCCTCAGCCAATTGATCCAGGATCAAATCTGTGGTACCGTGCTCGCCAAGCTGGGGAGATCCTTCTCGAACTCAGCACACTGAAGCACTCATCGTTGCTGTTTCTCGAAAAGCAATGCGTAAAACGGCTGAAAAAACCGTCACGCCTCCGGGAAAAGAGCTCGACGGGGCGGGATGGGTGTCTCCCGATGCGTCCGTGGGTGCCGAAGACCGGGGGGCGCTGGACCAGATGTTCAGTGTCACTTACGCCGAGCTCCGCCGGCTTGCGTTCAGTCTGCGCTGGTCCGGCTCGAATCCCACCCTGAACCCAACGGCATTGGTGAATGAAGCTTGGCTGAGGCTGGCCAATACACCGAAGGTTGCGTCGACATCGCGCCTGCACTTCAAGCGGATTGCGGCTCGCGCGATGCGGCAAATTCTGGTGGAGGCCGCGCGCCGGCGCAACGCAAGCAAGCGCGGAGCGGAAATCCAAGTGACCTTTGACCCGGCAGCTTTTGAGCAACCGTCTCGCGGAGCTGACGTGCATGCGCTGGATCGCGCACTTGACGCGCTCGCCGAGGTGAATCCGCGGCAGGCGACGGTCGTTGAAAGCCGGTTCTTTGGAGGTCTGGACGTACCGGAGACGGCGGCACTCCTAAACATCTCGGAAGCCACGGCATTGCGTGACTGGCGAGCGGCCAAGGCGTGGCTGGCGCGCGAGCTTCGCGCGGGGTGCTAATCGGACGGGATTCGCGGTTCGGCGGTTGTGTGGGGGCATCCATGGATGGTGCGCGTTGGGAACGCATTCAGGCGCTCTTTCATGAAGCAGTCGACCTGGAACAAGCCGAGCGGCAGGCATTTCTCGAAAGCCGGTGTGCCGATGATCGAGAGCTCATCAGCGAGGTGCTGGCGCTCCTGGAGGAGGACGCCCGCGGCGAGTCGCTGCTTGAGCGAGACCTCGCTGAACTGGCTTGCGACGTCCTCGATGCCCCCGCTTCTGCCGTGCCGCCCCTCAGGAAATTCGGCCGCTATCGCATCCTGAAGGCCTTGGGCGAGGGCGGGATGGGCATCGTCTACCTCGCGGAGCGGGACGATTTAGGAACCCAGGTTGCCATCAAGATTCTTCCCGATGCCTGGCTGTCTCCGTCCCGCCGCGAGCGGTTTTCCGCAGAGCAGCGCACGCTCGCCCAACTCAATCATCCCGCGATCGCACGGCTCTATGACGCAGACACTTCACCCGACGGAACTCCCTTCTTCGTCATGGAGTACGTGGAAGGTGTCCCCCTCACTCGCTTCTCCTCAACCCACCAGTGTTCCCTAAGAGAGCGGCTGCTTCTGGCTCGAGCCGTTTGTGAGGCCGTGTCGTACGCGCATCAGCATGCCGTAATTCATCGCGACCTGAAGCCGTCGAATATCCTTGTGAAGAGCGACGGGACGGTTCGACTCCTCGACTTCGGTGTCGCCAAGCATCTCGAGAACCTGGGTCAATCGGTCAGTGCAACCACGACAGGCTCTCATCCGATGACCCCGGCGTATGCTGCTCCTGAGCAGATGCCAGGCGAGCCAACCGGCGTGCATGCGGACGTCTATTCCCTCGGGGTCGTGTTATACGAGCTGCTTACGGGCGTTCTTCCGTTTGACATAGCTCATCTGTCCCCTAGACAGGCGGAAAAGTATTTGACAGAACACGAAGCCGAGAAGCCTTCGGCCGTCGCGAAAAGAAGGGCCGGGCTGCACACGCCCGAAGGGCGCCCCGCCGTGGCGAGCCCTGCCGCATGGGCAGACCTGGATGTGCTCTGCCTCACGGCGATGCACCAAGACGTTCGGCAGCGATATCAGTCGGTTGAGGCGCTCATAAGAGACATAGACCACTACTTGAAAGGCGAACCGCTCGAGGCGCGGCCCGATCGCGCAGCGTACCGGCTGCGGAAATTCGTAACGCGCAACCAGCAGGCTGTCTTGACCGCAGCGGCGGTGCTGGTGAGCGTCTTGGCCCTGGTGGTGTACTTCGCGTTACGCCTGGCTCGAGAGCGCGACAACGCGAATCGCCAAACTGCCATCGCCAGATCGGTGAACCAATTTCTCGCTGACGACCTGCTGGGCCGCGACAACCCTTTTCAGAGCGGAAGGGCGGGAGAGACATTGCTTGAGGCCATCGAACGAGCTTCACCCAGCATCAACCGCAAATTCCAGGCGGAGCCCGATGTGGCCGCGCGCCTGCACCTCACCATCGCACAGACTTTGGACAACCGGACGAATTACTCGGAGGCGCGGCAGGAGTACGAGCGGGCCCACAGGCTCTTTATTAAAACGGAGGGCCCACTCTCGCAGGATGCAATCATCGTTCAATTGCAACGAGCCTCCATGGAAGCGCGTAGCTACAGTTCGGGCAGCCTTGCGACCGCCCGATCGCTCCTTGCGGCGCAGGAAGGACTCGTGCGCAAAATTCACCGGCCGCGGAAGGATGTGGTGGTGTGGATGCTCGCGGCGAAGGGGATGATCGCCCTGATCCACAACGACGCGAAAGCCGCAAACGCGGATTTCAAGGCCGCCTCCGACGCGGCTGCCACCGTACCGAACTTCGACTCGCTCACCCGCTTCAATCTTCGGCAGCGCCTCGCCTTTACTTATATCCGTCTTGGCGACGGGGCCACCGCGGAGCGCCTGGCTCGCGAACTGATTGCCGCCTACTCGGCGGTGAGCGGCCCGGAGAGCGCCTATGTGCTCCGAGTGCGCCTCAATCTCGCCCAGGCGTTTATGATTGAACGAAAATATGGCGAGGCCGTTCAAGAGACCACCCGCATCTACCCGGCGTTCCTGACCACATTTGGTCCTGACCACGAGCTGACGATGCAATTGCTGGCAACACGCGCACAGTCCGAAGGCAGCCTCGGACTTTACGACGCCACGGTGCACGATGACCTGGCAATCTACAAGGTGGCGCTGCTGAAGCAAGGACCCTTTTCGTTTTTTTCAGTGGCCACCCTCTCCGATGCTTCTGAGGCACAGTGCCGAGCCAGCCACCTAGTGGAGGGCGAGCTCAATGCACGCAAAGCTTACGGCGCTGCGCTCAAGGCTTTCGGACCGCACGCGGGCCTGACGGAGGGTTCCTCGCTTACGCTGGCAGACTGCCTCATCGGTCTTGGGGAGCTGCCCGAGGCCTCGGCCCTTCTCGACCGCATCGTTAATCTTAAAGCGGTCGAGCAGCTTACGGGAGATCCGGATTGGAGAGCCGGCGTGAATCTGGCGCGTGCGGAGATCGCACTGCGGCGAGGCGAGTATACCGCTGCAGAGAAATACCTCCGGCTGGCTCGCCCTGCCTTCTCGCGTCCGGACGCAGAAGAATACCAAAAGCGCAAGCTGGCGAGCCTGACCGCCGAGGTCGATCGTCACCTGCGATAGGGCCGTACGCCGCGTGAGTCATCGTGGCATCGCAACCCGAACATGGTCGAATCTCCTTTCGGAAGTGAGATTCGATCATTATTGATCCCTGCAGTGGACCTTCTATGACGGGCGGGGCTGCGGGGGTGCCTTGACTTGGTCGAATGCGCTATTACGATCTGGCAAGTATTATTTAGTCTCGATGCAAAGCGAGGGGAAAATGGAGACGTGTTCAGTTTGCGGACGACCATACGGAGTAACGCATTCGTGTCCCGGCCCGCCCTCCCGCGTATCCGCCTCAACTTGGCCCGTCCCAACCACTTTTGCGCCTGTTCACTACTTCCGGCAGGCGATCGCTATTGCCCGCTTTGACGATGGCGCGATCATATCGGCTTCCTTGGATAGAAGATCGATCCTCTACGGAGCGGCGATCTGGCTTTTGGGCCAATTCCTCGTTTTCGGGCATGTCCTCTGGGCTCTAGCACACAGTCAGCGTGCGACCCGCTGGCCTGCTGTGGCTGCCGGATGTTGCCTTCTGGTCGTAGTTGATGCGGCGTGGCTGCTAGCCCAGTACGGGCTTTGTCACATTCTCGCGCGTTGGCTATTTGGTGCGCGTGGTACCTATATGCGTCTACTGAGACCATTGCTCCTGGGGTCCATCGTCACATGGCTGCTGATCGTTCCATATGTCGGCACACTTGCGGGGGGATTCTGGTCTATTGCGATTATGATGCTCGTGTTTGAGAATGTTGACGGCATCGAGAGACTCAAAGCTTTCGGCCTTTCTTTCGCTGTGGGACTTTTGTTCCTAGGCCTCGCCCACTCGCTGATCCACTTTCCGTAGCGATCGGCGGCGGTCCATCTCCCTCACTGGGTCGGATAAATCTGGAAAGTCTGCGTGGCCTCCTGTCTATGCATCCCCTACAGCATTGGGCAGCAGAGCACAGAAATTATGTGCCCCCGCGGCGGCCGGCAACTTGCAAACACAGCCTCCTGCTCGTCTCGGCCACATAAACCGGAACGCCACATTTTTGTTCTCTGACTCATTGGGCCCCATTTGCGCCTCGAAATTGCCCTTCTCCACTTCCAAACTACATGCCTCGTCCGCACTCGAGCTTCTTCAGAGAATTCTGCTTGGCAACTGAATGAAATGAAAAAATGCTTACTGGATGGAGCGCGCATAACGGTTCTGCAGTGCCTGTATCTGGAAAAGCGTTAGAAAAATTTCTAGCAATCGGCTTCGCCGCCGACAACTCCAGCCACCTCATGCAGACCACTTGCCACTGACCACCTGCCGCTGCCCCCCAAGCTTTCAGCGAGCCGTGATCCTAGAGCACGACACGGATCTGTTGACAGCCGTCATCAAGCGTCCGATCACTTTCCACTAACAAAGGACAACTCGATCTCGCTTGCTCCACCCCTGCCTTACCGGCGTCGAGAGCGTCAGGGGGAGCGCAATAGCCATGGCCGTGTTAACGTCATAAGCTGCACCTTGAACGAGCCGCACGCACGGCTGCAAGGGGACCAAGATCATGCTCGCCACACTGATCGTCTTCGCTGCTTCTTACACCGTCATCGCCATTGGGCGGCTTCCGGGTTTCCGTGTTGGACGCGCCAGTGCCGCGGTAATCGGCGCCACGGCCATGATTGCCGTTCACGCGCTCACGCTCGACCAGGCATTTTTGGCCGTGGACTACAACACTCTGGTCCTGCTATTCGGAATGATGATCGTCATCGCCTATTTGCGAATCTCGGGCTTTTTCCGGCTGGCAGCGGCGAAGGGCCTGCGGCATACACGAGGGCCTGTGGAGTTGCTTATTGCCGTGGTCCTGATCGCAGGAGTTCTCTCAGCCTTTCTCCTGAACGACGCCGTCTGCCTTGCGCTGACGCCGCTCGTGCTCGATGTCGCGCGTTCCCTCCGCCGCAATCCCGTTCCCTATCTGCTCGCGCTGGCGATGGCGTCCAACGTGGGAAGTGTGGCAACGATTACCGGCAACCCACAAAACGCCATCATCGGTATGGCTTCCCACATTGGTTACGGCCGGTTCACGCTTTCTCTCTTTCCCGTGGCTGGATTGGGCTTGGCACTGACGGTGGCCGTGATCGTCGCCTCTTTTCGTAATGAGTTCCGCTTCACGGAGAGGTTTGCGTTCGAGTCCGAACACATTCGCGTGCTGCCGGGTGTGATGTGGAAATCTTTTGTGACGGCATTCGGCATGGTTGTGTTCTTTTTCCTGGGATATCCTGCGCCACTCGTGGCCTTGGTGGGCGCGGCCTTCCTGCTCTTCACTCGCCGCGTAAAGCCCGAGAGAGTATTCACAGAAGTCGATTGGCCGCTGCTGATGATGTTTGGTGGGTTATTCGTGATCGTGGCCGGCTTGGAAAGGACGCCGTTCTTTCAGGCGTTACCGAGCCTTGCCGCACACGTAAGACTGAGTAACGTCGGCGCGTTGAGCGCACTCTCCGCAGTTCTCTCGAACGTGGTCAGCAACGTCCCTGCCGTGTTACTTCTGAAGCCTTTCATACCCCATCTTGCCTATTCGGCTCGGGCGTGGCTCGCTCTGGCCATGTCCTCGACGCTCGCCGGAAACCTTACGGTGCTCGGCTCGGTTGCCAATCTGATTGTGATCCAGGGAGCGCGAAGGGAGGTGGAGATCCGATTTTGGGATTACTTCAAGGTAGGAGCACCGCTCACATTTTTGACTCTTGCCGTCGGGATTCTGTGGCTCAGCCGGTGAGACGGCGAATGATCTCATCGTTGCGACTCTGCGGAAGGACCTTGGGGCTTTGCCGGCTTCCTCTTAACTGTAGGTCGTATTGCAACCGTAAGTACTACCAGGCAAAAGCGGATGAAGTCTACTCGACCTAAGCTTTCTCTTCCGAGTTAACGCCACTTTCGCGGCAAGTGCGGTTAACTCATCAAGCATAACTAACTTGTGTAAGGCCGTCGAATGTGCTCCAATATTTTTACTCACACGGGAGGAGCCATGCTGATAAAGAGAGATGTCGATGAAGTAATTATCCAAGGTGACTACATGAGCGGTGATCGCAATACGATTGCCTCGGCGCTTCGCGTTCACGAGCGGTTAGGGGTTGTGATCCTGGCGCCGGAGGGAAACCTCAAGACGGCCCTTGAACTTCAAAGCCTGTACAAGAGTGCGGCCGGCGCCAACCGGGTCGCCATTCACCAGGTACGGCTCATGCGCCGCAATTCGGAGGATGCCGTCAAGGCCGACTATAAAGCCATCGACCGATACGTTCATGGCAAGGGCCCCTGCCCGAGGTGGATCGACAAAACCGTCGCCACGAACGTTCGGCTGCAAAGCGCCACCTACGGTACTCGCGTCGTCGCGGGAAAATTCGAGCACAACGCAGTAGCGGCGCGCGACCAGCTCCGCGTCTTTTGGAGGCTCGATCAGGTCGTAGCAAAAACCGGAGGGAGAACCCAGGACCTTCAACCGGCTGTTAACGCGTGGCTCGTGAACAAAGGGTTCCGCGAAGACCGCTCCTATGTTTTCCTTTTCACCAAACAAGCAGGCTGGAGTATGAAGGCCGATACGCGCAGGCCGGACGACCGTCTGCGCGTCGCGGAAGATCGCTATGCGGAAAAGGCCCATCATTTCACGTCGATTCTGACTTGGCGAGTTCTACAGGAGCGAATCTCGAGGGAGACAAGTGTGATTCCCGTCGCTACGGGGGATGACATCGGCCTGGTTACGACGCCAACCATGGTGACGTTTTGGGAGAAGGACGATTGGAAGAAACTTTTGGCGAACGTTGCCATCGACCAGCGCAGCGCGCAGCTCGGCATGTGGTGCTACCTGGCCGAACGGTTCAAGGGCGTTTCCATCATCGGCATGCGCAGCGGCATGATTGAGGTGCCTGCCCTGCTCGGCATCCGCACGCTCTACCTTGAAGAAAAGCACAACCAGCAGGCCACGCGCATGGCAAGGTGGATTGGCACGGTTCCGACGTTCGAACGTCAAATCGTCAACACGCCTCCAGGCATCAAACAGCAGGTCTACTGGAAGGAGCAATCGCTTCGAACGGACCCCCGCTCCGTTACGTACCAGCACGCTGTCGCGCAAGGCGGTCATTTGGCAGGCCTGGCAATGGGCTTCAGCTCGAAGGGTCTCGCCGAGAAAAAGCCGGGAACGCTTGACTCAGATTCCTGTGCGAAGGCGGTGGCGACCGCCGTCTTCGGTCGGGGTGGGCTGGCGCCGCAGATATCGGCGGGGGATTTCCAATTGCAGGCCAGCGAATTCGACTCCATCATTGAATGGGTAAAAAACACTCCCAAGCCAGCCGGGGCAACGGACGCCGTACATGGCTCTGTGGTTCCCCAAGGTCCCGGGGGCGCAGCGATCACGAGCGGCACGATTATCGATTGCAAGAGGCGCGATGAGATTCACCAGGCATTGATGTCTGAACGCAATATCAAGAAGTGGAGCGATTTCTTCGCCTCCTCCGATTACCTCAAGTCAATCGGCATTGGTTCGTGATCGAAGATGGCAAATGCGCGCAAGGTTGGCAACGGCCACTGTTTCTTGCCGTCTGTAATTCTCCGAAGAGACTGACTTCAATCCGTCAAAATCGCATTGACCCGATCGAATGCACATCCGGGGTGAGGCGCAGGTTCCAGGCCCTGGCACATGCAGGTGGACGTCTGCAACGCTCCTGATGCCTGGCGTCGGGATTCTATGGCTCAGTCGGTAGCTGCAGTTCAAGCTTCTTCCGGCCTGATCATCTCTTCCAAAGTTTCGCGGCGGCGCACGAGTTTTGCGGTGTTTCCGTGGACCCACACTTCAGGAGGACGCGGGCGGCTATTGTAATTGGACGCGAGGGAGAATCCGTAGGCTCCTGCGGTGAGAATGGCAACGAGCTCACCCGGTCGCACTTCAGGCATTTCCCGGTCTCGTGCCAGGAAATCACCCGTTTCGCAGATGGGCCCTACCACATCCGCCAGCATCGAGCCTGCGGGTTTCTGGCGGGCCGGCACAATCTCGTGAAAAGACCCGTAAAGGGAGGGCCGAACCAAGTCATTCATTCCCGCGTCCACAACAATGAAGTTTTTTTGCTGATTTCGCTTGAGGTAGAGAACGCGCGAGAGTAACAGCCCCGCATTGCCGACCATCGACCTGCCAGGTTCGACGATCAGCTTGTAGGGTGTCCCGCGCAGGCGCGTCGCCAGGCCATCCGCCAGTTCCAGAAAATCCAGGGGCCGCTCGTCGGAATATCGAATCCCAAATCCGCCGCCCAGATCGAGATATTCCAGCGGCAGCCCGTCGGCGCGAAGCGCCACAGCGAAATCGTGAATCTCGTTGAAGGCTTTCATGAACGGCGTCGCGTCTACAATTTGGGAGCCGATGTGGCAAGAGACACCGCACGGTTTGAATTCCGGAGCCGCCGCGGCTTTCCTGTAAAGCTCGACGGCCTCCTCAGCAGGTACGCCGAATTTATGAATTGCCTGCCCGGTTGAGATATAGGGATGAGTCTCCGCTTCCACGCCTGGATTGATTCGAACGGAAATGGGCGCGCGTGTGCCCAGCGCCCGCGCGCGATTTCCCAGAAGGTCCAGTTCGCCCGCAGATTCCACATTAAACATCAGAATGCCGGCACGGAGGGCGGCATCCATCTCGCCTGCGGTTTTTCCCACGCCGGAGTAAACAACGGTGGCCGGGTTCGCGCCCGCCCGGAGGACGCGGATGAGCTCCCCGCCCGAAACAATGTCGAAGCCACATCCGGATTCCCGCAGGAAGCGAAGGATGCTCAGGTTGGAATTGGCCTTGACGGAGTAACAGGGCAGGAACGGCAAGGACGCTAAATCGGATTGAAGCCGGTGAAGATTCACCTCAATCGCCGCCTGGCTGTAAATATAAACGGGCGTCCCAAATTGAACAGCCAACTCGCTCAGAGAGACGCCTTCACAGAAAAGCTCGCCCGCGCGATATTCGAGGTGGGAGTCAAGCGTCAACGAGGTCGGTTCACCTGGCCTTGATCAACATCAGCGTTTCGTCGTCAAGCGGAAGACGGCCTTGCTCGAATTTCCCGACTTCCTGGAAGACTTTTTCAACAATCGCCGGAACATCAGAGTGGGCAAGCTCACGCAGCAATTCTTCCAATCGCCGGTTTCCGAATTCCTGCCTGCGAACGTCATTGGCCTCAACCAGACCGTCGGAGAACATCGCGAGCAAGTCGCCTTTCTCGAGCGTCACCAGCGTCTCCTGATGCTCCGCGTGGTCGAGCAGACCGAGCGGAACGCCTTCCGCATGGATCGCATGAACGCGGCGGCTGCGGACGAGGATGGGCAACGGCATGCCGCCGTTGGCGATGCGCAGCGTGCGGGTTTTGGGCTCCCAGACGGAATAGGTGAGCGTGACGAAGTGCGCCTCAATCTTTCGCTCGAGCAGGAGGGTATTGAGCTTCTTCATGATCTCGCAAGGGCTCAATCGCTGCGGCGCCAGGCTGCGCAGCGTTCCCATGACCAAGGCTCCGTAAAGCGCGGCAGGCGCGCCCTTGCCGCTCACGTCACCAATCGCCAAGGCGTGCCGGTCCTTGCCGTAAGCGAGAAAATCGTACAGGTCGCCTCCCAGTTCCCGAGCCGGCCGGAAGCGCACGCGCACGTCGAGTCCCGCGATCGCAGGCGCAGGGGTAGGCATAAGATGGGTTTGGATTTCGCGGGCGCGGTCGAGGTCACGCTCCATCCGGGCTTCGCTGCGCACGACGCGCTCGTAAAGGCGCGCATTTTCGAGGGCCACGGCCATCTGCGGGGCGAGTGTGGAGATGAGCCGGACGTGCTCTTCCGTGAAATAGTCTTTCTGCGTGCTCACCAGATCTACAACGCCAATCACGCGGTCGCGATAAATGAGCGGCGCGGCCAACTCGGAGCGCATGTCGGCATCGACAAAGACCGGCCTTGGGTCTGCCGTCACATCGCGAACGACAACGGGACGGCGCGCCCCGGCGGCCGCGCCGACCACGCCCTGGTCATACCGCACCGTAAACTTCTCCGGAGTGTTCTGGTCTTGTTTCAGCGAGATCACCGTGTTGAACGTTCGCGTTGCTTCGTCTGCCAGCAGGACGGCGAAGCGGTCGTAGTGAATCAGGCGCTTGGTCAGTGTGGCAATTTTGCGGAGCAACTCGTTCAAAACCAGGACGGAGCTGAGCTCGCGGCTGGTCTCGTTCAGCAAACGAAGCGTCCGCGCCTGCCGCAGGCTTCGGCGATAGAGTCTGGCGTTTTCCAGCGCAGCAGCAATGCGGCCGGCAAGCAGCTCCAACAAACTTTCCTGCTGCTCGCTGAAATAGCCCGGCCAGGGAGCCTCGAGGTCGAGCACGCCGATGACGTGGTTCTTAAAAATGAGCGGCACTGCCAACTCCGAGCGGACGGCCGGAATGGTCTGAATGTACGCGGGATCTTCCTTCACATCCTTCACTAAAACCGGACGCCGCTTTTGCACAGCTCGTCCCACAATTCCTTCTGTCACCTTGATGCAAAGGTCCTTTACGGCATCGTGCGGATGGCCGACGGAGAAGCGGACGCGAAGTTCCTGGGTTTTCTCGTTCAGAAGGAGAATGGCGAAAATTTCATATTCGACCACCTGTTTGACAGTTTCAGCGATGCGGGCCATCAACTCGTCCAGGTCGAGCGTCGTATTGAGCCGCTCGCTGGCTTCGAGCAGAAGGCCGAGCAATTCCGTAAGCTCGAGCGGAGGCGCGCTTTTGACGGTCTCACTGCTGTCCATGTAGCCCAACTTTTCCGTTCTTTCCTGTTTCGTGCGAACACGCTTTAGCCACAAGCGTTAAGGAAGATGCCGGCTGTCTCCACCGGCATTGTCCGATCTGTTCGAATGCATGCCTGAGGCTGAGGAAACACTGTTCATTCTAACACACGCGCCGGCTGGGCTTTTCCATCCGGTTGTGCCAGCGGCATGCTGGAGCCCCTCCGTGTTTCAAAGCATGCGGGCGTAAGTAGATGGCCGCACCTCGCGCTTCGCCGATCGCAGCTTTCTGCCCCGGAGACGCTGCAGCCCACGGAAATGTGGCGGTCCCTGCCCGCGTTATCTATAATGAGAAGCTAGGAGCGTGTCCGAGAATTGCTGATTTCTCTTGAATTCACAGGTGAGAGTGTGGCAGAAGTGGGGCATGTCGAAACCTTACAAGACCTATCAGCCGGAGCAAGAGCTGTTGTTACCGCCCAGCCTGAAGGATTGGCTGCCTGAGAAGCACTTGGCCTACTTCGTCAGCGAGGTGGTGGACGAGTTGGACCTGTCGGGAATCTACGCGGTGTATGAGAAGGAGGCGCGAGGTCAGCCGCCTTACGATCCACGGATGATGACGAAGCTGCTGGTGTATGGATACTGCGTGGGGGTGTATAGTGCGCGAAAGATTCAGCAACGACTGATCGAGGACGTAGCCTTTCGGGTGTTGGCGGCGGGCAACGAGCCGGACTTTCGGACGATAGCAGACTTTCGAAAGATTCACCTGGAGGCGCTGAAGGGGTTGTTCGATCAAGTGCTGAAGATGGCGGTGGAGTTGGGGGCGGCGAAGTTAGGGCGGGTGGCGCTGGACGGGAGCAAGGTAAAGGCGAACGCGTCGAAGCACAAGGCGATGAGCTACGAGCGGATGGAGGAGCAGGAGGAGGCGATTCGGGAGCAAGTGAAGGAGATGCTGGCGCAGGCCGAGGCGGTGGATAGGGAAGAGGACGCGCGATACGGGAAGGGGTGCACCGGGGACGAATTGCCGAAGGAGCTGCAGCGGCGGGAGACGCGGTTGAAGCAGATTCGGGAAGCGAAGCGGGCGCTGGAGAGGCGGGCGCGCGAGAAGGCGCAGGCGGAAGGCCGGTCGGCGGAGGAGGTGGAGAAGGCGAAGCCGGAAGCCAAGGATCAATACAATTTTACCGATCCCGAATCACGGATCATGAAGAGCAGCAGCGAAGGGTTCGTGCAGGCCTATAACACCCAGATCGTGGTCGAAGCCGAGTCGCAGTTGATCGTGGGGCAGGCGGTGACGCCGGCGGCCAATGACAAAGAGCAAGTGGCGCCGATGATGCAAGCGGTGGAAGAGCAATGCGGAGAGCGGCCGGGGGCGGTGATCGCGGACAGCGGGTATTGTTCGGAGAAAAACCTGGAGCATCTGGAATCGGAGAAGAAGCCGAAGAAGCGAATCGAAGCTTTCATCGCCACGGGGCGGCAGAAACACGGAGAGCGACGGGTGTGCGCGCGGGGGCCGCTACCGAAGGGGGCAACGCGGGTGGAGCGGATGAAGCGGAAGTTGCAGACGAAAGCGGGGGCAGCGATTTACGCGGCGCGCAAGGGGATTGTGGAACCAGTGTTCGGACAGATCAAGCAGGCGCGAGGATTTCGGCGTTTTTCGCTGCGAGGGTTGGCGAAGGTGAAGGCGGAATGGGCGCTGGTGTGCACGGCGCACAACCTCTTGAAGAGGTACCGAGCCTGTTACGGGTAGACGGAAGAGAGAAAGCCCAGCCCAAAGCCGGAAAACCCGGCAAAGCGTGCCGGAAAGACATGCTTTCTGGAGGTTCCTTCGATCCCTCTTCGTCCCTTACCGACCGGCCGCTGTCGCCTGAGCGCATAAACAGCTTAGCAGAACTCAATTCTCGGACACGCTCCTAGCCGTGACAGTATGTCACGGCGCTCGAGTTTCTACATTTCGGGATTGATCGAAGCTGCTCCGTATCAGGGCATGACTTCAGTCATGCCGCAAAGATGGCGAAGGAAAGAGGGCTTTAGCTCCTGTTGATGTCCAGGCCGACGCGTAATGCCAACCCGAGCCCTGTCGTGAACTCTTCGCGTACGTTCTTCGTCTTCACCAGGACGTGCCCGGGGGCGAGCCCTGTTGCAATCGGAGCGCAACGCTACGCTTTGGCCAAGCGAAAAGCCGCAGGGGCTAAAGCCCGGCCGTCGGCGGACCTGAGTCGGCATGACTGAAGTCATGCCCTGACACAGGGGTACGGAAGCGGCTGCCGGACCGCTCGGGAAGCGCCGTACGAAATGTGGAAACTCCAGAGCCGTGACCGTACGTCACGGCGTACCATCACCTGAATTCAAGTGAGGCGGCCAGGTGCCTGCTGCCAGCGAAGTTTCGAACCAACACGAGATCGTCATCGGGCTTGAAGTTCACGTTCAGCTCTTGACGAAAACGAAAATCTTTTGCGGTTGCTCCACACGTTTCGGCGATCCTGCCAACACTCATACTTGCCCGGTGTGTCTGGGCCTTCCCGGCGCACTGCCTGTGCTCAATCGCGATGCCGTGACGATGGCACTGAAGGCTGCGATGGCCCTCAACTGCGCCATCAATCCCCAATCTCGCTTTGCGCGTAAGAATTATTTCTATCCCGATCTGCCGAAGGGTTACCAAATCTCCCAATACGATGAGCCGTTGGCGGAACACGGTTGGATGGAAATTGGTGCGGAGGGGCGGAGCAAGCGTATCGGGATCACCCGTGTCCATCTCGAAGAAGATGCGGGAAAGTCGCTTCACGAAGGATTTCAAGACTCCGACCGGCGCTCGTACATCGATCTGAACCGCTCCGGCACGCCGCTGATCGAAATCGTGACCGAACCCGACTTGCGGTCGCCTGAGGAAGCGTACGATTTCCTGACTCGACTGAAGACGGTGATGCTCTACCTGGAAATTTCGGACTGCAACATGGAAGAAGGCAGCCTTCGTTGCGATGCAAACGCCAGCGTTCGCCCGGCCGGCTCCACGACTCTCGGAACCAAGACTGAAGTGAAGAACCTCAATTCATTCCGATTCCTGCAGAAGGCGCTGGCCTATGAAACGAAGCGTCAAATGGACGTGATCGACAGTGGCGGGACCATCGAGCAGGAAACCCGGCTGTGGGACAATTCCGAACAGAGGACCTACGGCATGAGGTCGAAAGAATTCGCCCACGATTACCGGTACTTCCCCGAGCCGGACCTGCTGCCGTTGGTCATCACTGAGGGCTGGAAAGATGCGGTTCGGCGCGAGCTGCCAGAGCTTCCCGATGCCCGCCAGGAGCGCCTTCTGCATGAGTACGCTTTGCCGGTTCCATCGGCGGCTCAGCTTACAACGTCGAAGGAATTGGCGGACTATTTTGAGGCGGTCGTGACCCATGATGCGGACGCAAGGCTGGCGGCCAACTGGACTCTGGGCGAGTTGCAGTCGTTATTAAATGAAAGCAAGAAGGCAATTCGCGAGTCGCCGGTTCCACCCGAACAACTGGCTGAGCTTCTCAAGCTGATTGCAGAGGAGAGAATTACCGGGACGATCGGAAAGGAACTGCTTCGCCAGGTCTTTATGACGTCGCGGCCAGTTTCCGAGGTCATGAAGGAACGAGGGTTTGAAAGAATCGACGATCCGGAACAGCTCGCGGCCACCGCGCGCCAAGTGATTGCGGCAAATCCAAAACAGGCAACCCAGTATCGTAACGGAAAGACAGAGATACTTGGCTGGTTTGTGGGCCAGGTGATGAAGGCAACGCGCGGCCAGGCGAACCCAAAGCAGGCGCAGGAAATCCTGAAAACGCAACTCGCGGGAAAGCCCTAAGGAGAAAATAATGTTAAACGTTGGAGATAAGGCCCCTGAGTTTTCTTTGCTCTCGGATTCGGGAGAACACGTCAGCCTCAAGGATTTGATCGCCGGTGCGCTGGTGCTCTATTTCTTCCCGAAGGCGGATACTCCGGGTTGTACGAGCGAGGCGAACCAGTTCCGTGACGCCCAAAAAGAACTGCCAAAGGCGGGCGCGCGCGTTGCCGGAATGAGTGCGGACAGCGTGGAGGCGCTCGCAAAGTTCCGCGACAAATATCATCTCAATTTTACTTTGTTGTCGGACCCCAGCCACAAAACACTCGAAGCCTATGGAGTGTGGCAAGAAAAGAACATGTACGGCCGCACCAGCATGGGCATTGTGCGAACCACCTACATCATCGGATCCGATGGCAAAGTGAAGCATGTCTTCCCGCGCGTTAAAGTTGATGGCCACGTCCAGCAAGTGTTGCAGGTGCTGGCCGGCTGAGATTTGCTAACATCAATCTGATGATTGATGAAATTGCGACCGTAACGGAGAACCGCTTTCTCGGCGGCGGACACTTCTTGCTGAGCTTGGAATCTCCGCGCCAGGCAGCGGCGGCGCGTCCAGGGCAGTTTGCCATGCTTCGCCTGCTCGGGCACTCGGATGTGATTCTGCGCCGCCCCATGAGCATCTACGATATTAAGGAAAATGGAGCGGGCGCAGGCGCTCCAACCATCCTTCAGTTTCTCTATAAGGTTGTGGGCCGTGGAACGCGATTGATGTCGGCTCTGAAGCCGGGTGATTCCGTGGGGCTGCTAGCTCCGCTCGGCCACGGCTTCTTCGAGTCTGAGTATCTCAACACCGCGAAAGCATCTGCAAAAGTATTGCACGTGGCCGGCGGAATCGGCATTGCCGCGCTGCTTTTGCCCGCCAAGGCGCTTGCGCGGCATCGCATTCCGCAGCGGCTCTTCTTTGGCGGCAGAACGCTCGCGGACTTGGCCGGCCGCGAGGATTTTGAGCCATTGACAGGACCCGTAATCCTCGCCACTGAAGATGGCTCGGCCGGACATCGTGGTTATGTTACGAAGCCGCTTGAAGACTATTTGGAGCGCCATCGAAGCAAGAAGTTTCTGATGA
>JASHON010000023.1 GCA_030041095.1 Terriglobia bacterium | reverse complement strand
CCCGCGTCAAGCCGGATTGTGCCAGGCCCCTTGACAGGACGATAAAATACTCCGCCAAATGCCCCGTTCCAATCCTTAAGCTCTCTGATGTGAGAAGTGTCGATGTCGCTGTTTCTTACGGCGTTGAGAGCCTGGAGCTCTTTCCTTTGTCCCTTGGAGATTGTGCTCATAAGTCCTTCTTTCACGCGGTGTGGCTTTAGGCGCCGAAACGACCCGCAGACCTCCTCATAGCATGTACAGGCATGGCCGGGGGTAGGCCGCGAACGATATGGGCGAGGAGCCTTGGCACTGGAGAGCGGTGTGTTGCCAGCGGTGTATCCAGATTATATAGACATCTACTGACCAACAATCGTCCGTACACCAATCCTTTGCGCTCTGTGACACTCATAACCATCAACGCGGAAGTAAGTATCCTCCGGCAAAGCCGGAGGCTTTACGATTGCTGGCCCCTCAAAGGGGCCTAATCGCAATCGGTGAAAAGCAACGGCAAGACGCGGCTTGGTTGCCAGTGGCAGCATTCCGACGCCTCGCCGGTCCTGGCGTAGGCGGAAAATGGGGAAACGATTCCCGGAACTGTCAAACTTCTACTGCCACCCCGGCAGAGCCGGGGGAACTCCCAGGGAAATTAGTCTGCTAGCGAGAAATTTACAAGAAACTTACAGGGGCGTTGCGATTGCGGCCGCTATACTTATTCTCTTTTGGTGCGCTCGGCTTCACGCGCCCTCGGCAAGACGAACCACCCAGAGGGGATAACGCTTACCAAATCATGCGCCGCAGACTTCCACATCCGGAATGTCTACACTACACGGGATACCACCGTTAGATCGGAAGGTCGACTACGCGACGACAAACTGCTGCAAGTGTGCTGGCAAAGGCCGATACAATTCTGGGCCTCACTGTTTGCCTCCTCTCACTCCTTTCAATAACAAGCTGCACGAATGCCCCCACCAGCATCTGGCCGCCCCTACGGACAGGCTCGGTGGAACCCGCTGTCGTTACTTCAACAGGCGCCACCTCCAACTCATCAACTGCTGGCGCTGCTACGAACCCTCTGGTCGCCCAGTACACCATTTCGCCCCTCGCCACCGCCTCGGTTTACGTTGAATTCGGGCCAACTACGGCCTACGGCTTCGACACATCTCCTGTGTCCACACCGAACGGCGGAGGCCAGGTCAACATTTTGGTGGCGGGCATGACGCAAAATACGACTTACCACATGCGCGCCGTGGTGGCCTACGCCAACGGCGGGGTCCAGTACGATTCCGACCACACATTCACCACCGGCCCAGTTGCCGCGAACCTGATTCCCCAAGTCAGCGTAACCACCTCGCCCGGAATGACGCCGGCGCCGGGCGTGGAGTTTTCCTGCCTGTCCTCCGGGAGTGAGCCGCCGACACTGGGGCTCGCCGCGTTCAACCCTGAGGGCAACTTAATCTGGTACTATAACTATAACCTCGGACTGGGAATCCCGACACCGGCCAAGCTGCTGCCCAACGGTAACATCCTCCTGCTCCTGATACCTGCCGGCGGAACGGGAGATTCAGGGGTGGGGGAGATTCAAGAGATCGACCTTGCCGGGAACGTGATCCGCCAATTCAGCGTAAGCGATTTGAATAAGTGGCTTGTGGCGGCGGGATATAAGAACGTAATAACGTCCATCAACCACGACTTACTGTACCTTCCCAACGGACACCTGCTGGTCATTGCCAGCGAATATCGTGCCTTTGAGAATCTGCCGGGTTATCCCGGCGAGACCAACGTGCTTGGAAGCGACATCATCGACGTGGCGCCGAGTAATACTATTGCCTGGTTCTGGTCGGCATTCAATTATCTCGACGTGAATCGGCACCCTTACCTCTTCCCCGACTGGACTCACGCCAACTCGCTCGCGTATTCCTCGGATGATGGTGATCTTCTGCTTTCTTTGCGCCACCAGAATTGGGTGATCAAGATCGATTACGAAAATGGATCGGGATCGGGGAACATTCTGTGGAAGCTCGGCTACCAAGGCGATTTTGCGCTGAACTCGAGCGATCCCGCTAACTGGTTCTACGCCCAGCATGATGCTTCGATTCTGAGTCCGAATAGCACGGGTAACTTTACACTCGGCGTCTTCGACAACGGCAACGACCGCGTGATGGACTCGAACGGAGACGTTTGCGGCACGCCAGGGCAACCGGCTTGCTACAGTAGGTCCGCCATTTTCGACGTGAACGAAACCAACATGACGGCCCAATTGGATTGGGCTTACACGCTGCCGTTTTCCCCCTGGGGCGGCGTCACTCAGCTTCTTCCCAACGGGGACGTTTACATCGATGAGACCGATGTTAACAATTCCAACGCCCAGATCATGGAGGTCACTCAGACGTCGACGCCGCAAGTCGTCTGGCAGATGATCATCAACGGGCAGAATTCCTACCGTACGATTAACTTACCTAGCCTCTATCCCGGCGTGCAGTGGAACAATACTCAGTAGGCTTCATACGCAGTAGGCCACAGGCGACAACCAAGGAAGATTTCAGCGATCAGACATCAGCGGGCAGTAGGCGACAGGCCGTCCGGGTTTTCGACTTTTGACCGCTAACTTTCCATTGAAAACTGGTAATGCTCAGGCACACGTCAGTTGCATCCGCTGCGGCCCTCCTGTAGTCCGCAGCGGCAGGCTGCGGGAGATGGTCGTGGACGAAAGCACCGGGCATTAGCACCCCGCCAGCGTAGACCATCGACGAGCGCCAACGAATACTGCATGGGTTTCTAGACATGCCTGCATCGAGTCCTGCGTTGCAGCATGGCTTCTCGCAGCATTCCATTGATCCGGGTTTGATAGCCCTTTCCCTGGGACCTGAGCCAGGCGAGAACGTCGGCGTCAAGGCGAATTGTGACAGGCTCCTTGATAGGGCGATAGAACCTTCCGACGGTGGCCCTGCTCCAATCCTCTAACTCGGAGATTTCAGAGGTGTCGATGTCGCCGTCTTTTAGGGCGGCGAGAGCCCCGAGCTCCCTTCTTTGCTCCGTGGAGACTGCTTTCATAGATTCTCCTCGCGTGCGGTGTCGCCTTCCGGGCCGAAACGATATAGACGTTCATATCATTGCATGTGCAAGGTCCCGTAAACATGGCGTGTGGTAGAATGGTGTATTATATAGGGTGTAGAGGTGTAAATGGCGCTGAACATCAAGAACGAAGAGGCACAAAAGCTTGCGAGAGAGTTAGCGAGGCTTACGGGGCAGACGACGACCGCCGCGATCACAGAGGCAGTGCGGGAGCGCTTGGACCGGTTGAGGAGCGCACGAGGCTCCGGGCTCGCCGACGACATGGTGAAAATCGGCAAAGATTGCGCGGCGCACTTGCGTGAACCGTTCCGGTCCGCTGACCATGGGGAGCTGCTCTACGACGAGAGAGGGCTGCCGAAGTGATTATCGATGCCTCCGCCCTGATTGCAATCCTGCGGGATGAGCCCGAAGCCATGGCATGCGCAAAGGCGATTGCCAGCGCGAGTAGCCGGCGCATTTCCGCCGTCAATTACGTGGAGGTGGCCGTGGTTATCGACGGCAGCCGGGATCCCGTAGCCAGCAGGCGCTTCGACGAGCTTTTACGGACCGGGCGGGTTACCGTTGAGGCGGTGACACAAGAGCAGGCGCGTCTGGCTCGCGAGGCGTACCGCGACTTCGGAAAAGGAAGTGGCCATCCGGCGCGCCTGAACTTTGGGGATTGCTTCGCCTACGCCCTGGCCAAAGCAACAGGGGAGCCGATTCTGTTCAAGGGCGATGACTTCTCCCACACTGACCTCGAAAGCGTACTGCCGTGATTCGAAATCAGACGTCAGAATTCAGCACGCAATAGGCCGGGGGCAATGGGGAAACGGCACAATGGGGCATTGGCGGGTGATAAGCCGCGACGGACGAGGAACAACAAGCAACGGCCAAATGACAAACGGCGAATGACAAAGGATTAAAGACCACTGACGACGGACCACGGACTAAGGACAACTGACGTCGGACCATGGCCAACTGATAGGTGACCAAGGGCCAGGTAAATTGACCATGGTACGCTAGGTGTTCGGAGTTCATGATGGAGCGCATGGCGATCTCTGAATTCAAGGCGACCTGTTTGGCGGTCCTCGAACGCGTGCGGCGCACGAAGAACCCGGTGCTCATCACGCGCTTTGGACAGCCGGTGGCGGAGGTGGTTCCACCTTCCGCTCCGCCACTTCCCAAATCCTGGGTCGGGTCCATGGCCGGAACAGGACGGATCGTGGGTGATGTCGTCTCGCCCGCCGGCAAGAAGAGTGACTGGGAGGCGGAGCGCTGAAGCTGCTGCTCGACACGCACGTTTGGATTTGGAGTCAACTAATCCCGGAGAAGCTCACCGGGTGGGTTCGGCGGGCGCTTGAAAGCTCACGCAACGAGGTCTGGCTTTCCCCCATCAGCATTTGGGAATTGGCTCTGCTCGTTGAGAAGCGGCGTGTCACGCTGAGCGTCCGAACAGAAGAGTGGGTGTTGAAGGCAGCCCAGCCCCTGAAGGAAGCGCCGCTCACGGCTGAGATCGTCCTGGAAGCATTGCGTCTCACCCTGCCTCATGCGGACCCGGCGGATCGCTTTCTGGTCGCCACGGCAAGGGAACTGGGGCTGGCGCTGGTTACCGCGGACCCGCGCCTCATTGATTCAAGAGCTGTGGCCACGATGCCGAACGACTGACCAACTGACCAAGGACAAGTGACAAAAGCTGTATTCCTGGATCGCGACGGAGTGATCAACCGGAAAATGCCGGAGGGGAGCTATGTGACGCGCTGGGAAGAATTCGAATTCCTTCCTGGCGTTGTGGAGGCGATCCGAAAGCTCAAGAACGATGGCTGGCTGGTGATGGTGGCAACGAACCAGCGGGCGGTGGCGCGAGGACTGATGAGCGCGTCCGAATTGCAGCGGATTCATGAGAAAATGAGCGACAGCCTTCGCACGAGCGGCGCGGCCATTGATGCACTCTATTGCTGCCCGCACGGCGATGAGGACGGATGCGAGTGCCGAAAACCGAAGCCCGGCATGCTTCTTCTGGCTGCGCGCGAGCACGGCATCGACCTCACTGCCTCCTGGATGGTCGGCGATACGATGAAAGACGTTCGGGCCGGCAAGGCGGCCGGCTGCCGGACCATCCTGGTTTCGGACAAGCCTCGCGGCTCAGAGGACGCGGAGGGCACGGCGGCCGGCCCCAACGCAACGCTCCAGGAAACGAGAGGTGACAGGCGAGAGAGCAACGAAGGCGTTCTGCCGGACGCCGTGGCCACGTCCCTCCGGGAGGCTGCGGCGCACATTGTTGCATGGCGCCCCGCCAGGAGCTAGCCCTGCTTCCGGGTCTCATGCGATTTTGGGCCGGCTCCGGAAGTGACCCATTTCCCGGGAATGCGGTTTTCGCTCAGACGCCGAGGGGCGAACCGGGTGAACCCCTTGACACAAGATAGGCTACATAAGTAATATAAATACATGGCCCCGGTCGAAACTTGAAATGGTTGCCGTGTTCTCGGACGAAAAGACTCCTCACCCTCCCTCCTTCGCCGGGTTCACCTGCCCAAGGGAAGAGGGTTGGCCCGCATCCGCCGATTGCAGGCTTCTCCGGTGGGCGGAGGGTTGCGAGCGGAGCGAGCTTATTGAGAGGTTTTGGGGCTCGCGCAACCTCGAGCGAATCCTGTTACCGCCTGCGGAGTTCCGGAATTCGCAAACGTTTGGTTGCCGCCCGGGCAGGCCGGCGAACGCCCCGGTGGAGCTTGCTTGGGCTGCGTAATTGTAAGGACAGTGCGATAGAATGCGAGTGAGTTGTGCTACCAACAATCCCAGTAAGTTATTGAAAACACGAGCTAGCTCTTTGGCCTCTTACCAACAAACCCAGTAAATTATTGATAATAAAAGCGATATTGGAATTCGGTGCGGCCTATCCCAGCAAGTATTTGAAAACAAAATTGATATGTGGAATTCATGAGTTCGGAATTCAGCGTAACCTGGCAAGCAACTGAAAGCATATAATTTAATGTTCTCTATCCTGACAGCTTGTGGATAGTTAGCGCACCGCCCGCGCTTAGGCGCTTTTGCGTGCGGCAGCTTGCGGGCCGGTCCCGGAAGCACAAGCTGAGGAAGCGCGCCCCGAAGCAGGCTCAAGGCCCACGCTCCCGATCTCGCGCTTGGCGGGCCGCGGCGGGCACCGAGCCGGAGACCTACTCCAGAACTCACAATGGCCAATTCCCTTCCCGATCTCCGCGTGGCCATCGTTCATTACTGGTTTGTGGCGCGGCGGGGAGGCGAGCGGGTGGTGGAGGCGCTGGCGGAGATGTTCCCGCAAGCCGACCTATTCACACTCGTTCTCGATCGCGCTGCGCTACCGCCGTCGCTTCAAACCCGCAGGATCACACCCTCATTTCTTCAGAAATTTCCTGGAGCCAAGAAACACTATCAGAAGTTCCTTCCCTTTTTCCCGCTCGCAGTAGAATCGCTGAACGTGGACGATTACGACCTCGTGATCAGCTCCGAATCGGGCCCCGCAAAAGGCGTTCTGACGACGCCGCATACTCGCCACATCTGTTATTGCCACTCGCCCATGCGGTATCTTTGGGACATGTACCACGATTACCGCGAGCGTCCGGGCATGGGCAGAATTTCACGCGCGGTCTTCACGGCCAGTGCGCATTACGTAAGAATGTGGGATTTGGCCACGGCGTCGCGCGTGGATCACTTCGTCGCCAATTCGGCAAACGTCGCCGCGCGAATCCGGAAGCATTACCGCCGTGAAGCGGCGGTCATTTACCCGCCCTGCGACGTTTCCGGGGCCGCAATCGGCGCGGGCGATGGGGAATATTATCTCGCCGCCAGCCAGTTGGTGCGATACAAGCGGCTCGATCTCGCCATCGGCGCGTGCCGGCGGCTCGGGCGAAAGCTACGGATCATTGGCGACGGTGAAGAATACGCGCGTCTACGCAAGACGGCCGGGCCGGACGTCGATTTCCTGGGCTACCTCGAGCCGCACGCGATGCACGAGCAGTACGCGCATTGCCGCGCGCTGCTTTTTCCCGGTGAGGAGGATTTTGGAATTGTTCCTGTGGAAGCTCAGGCCCATGGCCGGCCGGTGATTGCGTATGGCCGCGGTGGCGCGCTGGAGACCGTCAAGGGAATTTGCGTGGGAGAAGCGGCGACTCCTGAAACTTCCACCGGCGTCTTCTTTGCGCCGCAATCAGTCGAAGCGCTGGTCGATGCGATCCGCCTGTTCGAATCCATGGAGAAACGCTTTTCGCCGGCGTTCATCCGCTCTCAGGCGGAACGTTTCGACGCTTTTCGCTTCAAATCGGAAATGGCCGCATTCATTGAGGAAAAGATGCATGGATGAAGATCGAACGTCGAGGATCCGCAACATCATTCAGGAGAGCGTCGCCGTCAAGCAAGCACTGATGAGCGACGCGCGGCTTCTGGATTTGATCGGCGCGACGGGAGCTGAGCTCGTTCGAGCGCTCCGCGCCGGCCACAAGATTTTGCTCTTTGGAAACGGCGGCAGCGCCGCCGACGCTCAGCACATCGCCGCGGAGTTTGTGGGCCGGTTTCAGCGCGAGCGCGATCCGCTCCCTGCCCTGGCGCTCACCGTCAACACGTCTGCGCTCACCGCCATTGCGAACGACTATGAGTATGAAAATGTCTTCGCCCGGCAAGTGCTGGCGCTCGGATCACGAGGCGACGTAGCAGTTGGCATATCGACCAGCGGGAAATCGCCGAATGTGCTCAAGGGGCTGTCTGCCGCAAAGACGTGCGGGCTCACGACGGTGGGACTCACCGGAAAGAAGGGCGGCCCGATGGCTGAAAGCACGCAATACTGCTTATGCGTCCCGTCTGAAGTGACCGCGCGAATCCAGGAAGCTCATATCCTGATCGCTCACATTCTTTGTGAAATTGTGGATGCCGAACTTGGCAGTGGCGCTCCGCGCGATCGCTGATACGCCTGGCGCAACTCTCTGACGTAGTGGTCGGCTTCGCGTGTAGGCTTTGGGATGCGAAACCCATCGACGCACTTTTTCACGATACGAACGGCGGATTCCAGTGAGACCCGGTGTCCCGTGGTCACGTAAATAGGTTTGACGCTTTCGCGAGTGCGTAGGACAATGCCGACGCGCTCGCCTTGGAAATACAAAGGGCAAGTCGAGCCTGCCGGCTCAGCCAGCTCCCGATGCTCACCCACCAGAAGCGACTTCGCGCAGCCAATGGACGGCTTGTCGAGCAGAACGCCGATGTGGCAGGCAATGCCGAAGAGCCGCGGGTGCGCGCGGCCATGACCGTCGATCAGCAGAACGTCGGGTTCCAGGCGAAGGCGTGCGAAAGCCGCCAGAAGCGCCGGACTCTCACGAAACGAGAGCAGCCCCGGGACGTACGGAAACCGCAGCGGGCGCTGCGCCGAGCAGCGCTCCAGCTCTTCCATCTGCGGGAAACGATAAACGATAACTCCGGCAAAAGCTGTGCCGGTTTGGGGATCAAACGCCAGGTCCGCGCCCGCCACAGTCCGCACGGGAGCGAAGTGGTCTTCGAGCACAACGCGCTCGCGCAGCCGCTCCTGCAATCGAGCGGCGCGGCGCGGAGTCAGGTTCCATTGAGGGCGGATTTTGGGCTTCAATGCGGCTGCACTAAACCCCTTCGAACAGCGTAGAGCACCAACTCGGCGGTTCGGTGAACTCCCAACGACTCCATGACGCGCGCGCGATGAACCGCAACGGTATTGACGCTGATGTTCAGCAGCGCTGCCACTTCTTTGTTGGATTTTCCCTGAGCGATTAACTGCAACACTTCCTTTTCCCGCAGCGAAAGCCGATCGTAGGCGTCTTGGCCCGCTTCCTGCAGCGATCCTGACTTCAGCCCCTCAATCACCAGATTGGAAATTCCGGGGCTCATATAGGCTTTCCCTTCCGCGAGCGACGTGACCGCACGCGTCAGGTCCAGCTCGATAGCATCCTTCAGCATGTAACCTTTCGCGCCCACGGCGAAGGCTTTCCGGACATACGCTTCGTTCGAATACATGCTGAGGATAAGGATTTTAATTTCCGGATTCGCCTTGAGAATCTCGCTCGCCGCTTCCAACCCTCCCAAGTCCGGCATGGAAAGATCGAGCACGGCCACGTCCGGCTTAAGCTCCTTGCATTGCTCGATGGCCGCCAGGCCTGTTGAGGCTTCGCCCACCACCTGAACGCGCGGATCGTCTTCGAGAATCCGCCGAAAACCCTGCCGCACCAGCGTATGATCGTCGGCGAGGAGCACCCGAATTTTCTTGTTTCCGTCATGGACAGCCATGATTCACCTCTTATTCCCTTCAGGTCTGCTGCAACTGACGAACGGGAACGCGGGCGCTGACGACGGTGCCCTTGCCGGGAGCCGATCGAATGCTGAGCGTTCCATCCAGCCGCCGCGCGCGCTCACGCATGCCCAACAGCCCGAAGCCTTCGCCCACCGCCTGATTCCTTTCAGACTCCGGCGCGAAGCCCCGTCCTTCATCGCAAATCTCCACGCTCAGCTCTCCCCGTTCTCCCTTCAGCCTCACCACCGCTTGCTCGGCGCCAGAGTGCCGTGCCACGTTGCTCAGAGCCTCCTGCACGATTCGATAGATATGCACCGCTTCCTCGGCCGGCATCGGAGCGTCTTCAACCTGGCCTTCGATATGAACCTGAATTCCCGTTTGCCGCGAGAACTGCTCGACGAACCATTCTAAGGTTTTGTTCAAGCCGAAATCATCCAGAATCGCCGGCCTGAACATCTGCGACCGGTCCCGGACGTTCTGCAAGGTCTCCTCAACAATGTCCTTGACGTATTGAATATCTTCCTTGGAAGCGGTCTTTTGGCCTGCACGGCTGAGCAGGATGCCGACGGCCGTTAGAATCTGGCCAAACTCATCGTGAAGATCGTGCGCCACCTGGCGGAGCGTCGCTTCCTGGACGTCAATCAACTTCCACGAGAGCTTCCTCAATTCCTCGGATTGCGCCTGAAGCGTGCCCGCAAGGTGGCGGAGCCGCTCGAACGTGGTTCGATTGGCCTGTAAGGTGTAGAGCCCCGTAGCGACGGCAAGCAGGAGAAGCACACCCAGGAGCAACAGGTTGTTCCTTTCGAAATTGCCGTAAACGCCGCGAATCTGGCGCGCCGCGTCCACCTGAGCCTGTTCGTTCAGCCGAATCAAGCTTGCTACCGTGCCGGTGATGACCGCGTCCTGGGTTTCAAGCGTCGTCTGAATGAGGTTGCGCGCGCTCGCGATACTCGAGCGATCGATCGCGGCGAAAGCACGGTCCGCCGTTCGCCAGAATCCCGCCACTTCGCCTTGCAGTTCCTTGATCTGGCTGCTCGTTGCGCGAGTTTCTACGGCGTACCTCCCTTCAAGGCCGACCGCGTTGGCCATATCCTCATGAAGTCTGCCCAAAACGGGCTGCCAGTAGCGGAGCGGGTACTCCGTCTTGGGCCGTGTCATGTCGCGCAAGGTGATCCCCAAGGAGTTGGCGTCGTTTTCCAGGCGAAGAAGCTCCACAGACGCTTTGAAATTCCTCTGCACGACATTGATCTGGAAGTCTTCCAGCCATTGAATCTGGTGAATGCTGTAAAAGGCAAAAATGATGAAGACGGAGAGAATCACGCACAGACCGGCCCAAAGCCTGAACGACGGTGAAGGAATCTCCGCCAGATAATCGCGGGCCGACGAGCCTTTTTCCGCTCCGCTCAACGGGTTTTCAGCTTTCTTTCTCACGTCTTCTTCGCCGCGCTCCGGCGCCATCTATCCAGGATTCCCTACAGCAACAGGATTCCTCGTTCTCCGTGAACACGCCCTGCGTCGAGTTTCCCTCAAAAGCACGCTAAAATCCACTCATGAACCCTATCTTCGAGCGACGGGCTGTGCTGCTGGCGCTGATGCTCGCGGTGGCCATCATAACGGGAAGCTTCGCTTGCTCGCGCTGGAGATCACACCGAAGAGAGATCTGGGCTCTGGTCAACGGAACGCCTGTTTACGCCGATCAGGTGAATGCACTGTATCATCGCCTCAGTTCGCTGCCGGGGCCCGGAAAAACGCAACAAGGTCTTTCGTTCAAGCTCAATATCCTGAATTGGCTCATTGACGACCAGATCATACTTCAGCGCGCGGCCCGAGAGCAGATCACCGTCTCCGGTGGTGAGGTGGACGCGCGTTTGCAGCAGATTCGCTCGTCTTACCCTGTGGGAGCGCTGAGCGGCGAACTGAAAGACCAACAACTGACTTTGGCCGATCTTCGGCGTGAAGTGCGCGAAAATCTCGCTATTGATAAACTCATTCGCAAGCAGATTGGCAACCGGGCGCAAGTGACAAACGCGGAAATCGCTGCCTACTACGACCGCAACAAAGCCGACTTCAACGTACCACAAACAGAATTTCACCTGGCGCAGATCCTCGTCACTCCCCACCCTGACCCGGACGTTCGCAACCTGATGCACAACGACGCAAAGACGGAGCCACAGGCCGTGCGCAAGATTCACGAACTCTACGCGCTGCTCCGCTCCGGCGAAGACTTCGGCAAAGTAGCCGAGGAGTATTCTGAAGATCCGGGAACGGGACCGGGCGGGGGCGACATGGGTTTTGTGACGGCGTCTGCGCTGGCCTCAGAACCTTCGCTTTGGCGAGCCGTAAAATCCCTCAGAGTTGGAGAAATCAGCCGCGTGATTCGAGATCAGAAGGGCTATCACATCGTTGAGTTGCTGGGCCGTGTGCCAGCGGGCCAGCGAACTCTGTCCGATCCAACGGTCCGCGCCAACATCCGGCGCACGCTGGCGGACGAAAAGATGGAAGTGCTGAAAGCGGCCTTCGTCGAGGATCTGCGCAATCGCGCGCACGTGGTGGATTATCTGGCTCAGCAAATCGTTCAAAACGGTGGCTCAGCCGCAAGCGCCCGGTGAACGCGCTCGCCGCTTGCTGAGCCCTGCGAGATCGACTACGATGAGATGGGTAGAGGCATTCACGCGCCTTACGCACTCGATTGAAGAGTCCAGCACTCCATCAAGCTTGTGACAATCAACCCTTGATTGAGCGAGTCGAAGGCCGCAAGCGTCGCGCCCGATTGACGGCTTTGGCGACGGAACCGGACCCGTTTATGCCCACGGCAATTCAAGACCTGCTCCAGCGCCCCATGCGCAGCCTCCGGGTTTCTCTGACGGACCGGTGTAATTTGCGGTGTCAGTATTGCATGCCGGAGGACCATTACGTTTGGCTGCCGCGGGAAGACATTCTGGCGTTTGAGGAAATCGCGACGCTGATCGAGATGTTCACCAACCTGGGCGTCGAGCGAGTCCGCCTGACGGGCGGCGAGCCGCTTCTTCGCCACGACCTCAAACGGCTGGTTCGCATGATATCAGGCATGGGCCGAATTCGCGATTTATCGCTGACGACCAACGGTCTCTTGCTGGCCAGGCATGCCCGCACGCTTCGCGAAGCCGGACTGCATCGAATCACGATAAGCCTGGATACGCTTCGAGCCAGCCGTTTTTACGGACTCACTCGAAGCCCGATGCATCAGGCTGTGCTCGACGGGCTCCGGGCGGCGCGGGAGGCGGGGTTCGATCCGATCAAAATCAATTCCGTCATCGTGCGCGGGGTGAATGATGACGAGATTCCCCACCTCATCGAGTTCGGCAGGCAGACCGGAGCCATCGTGCGATTTATCGAATACATGGACGTTGGTGGCGCAACTCGCTGGACGCCGGACAAGGTCGTTACGCGGGCGGAAATGCTTGCGATCATTGAGCGCGCGTTTGGTCTTTGCAGCCTGGTAGCGCAAGGAGGCGACGCCAGAACCACAGACGTTCGCTCGCGGGCTCCGGCCGAAGAGTTCGTGTTGCGCGACGGCACAATGTTCGGCATTATCTCCTCCACCACGCAGCCATTTTGCCGCTCGTGCGACCGGAGCCGCCTTACCACGGACGGACTCTGGTTCCTATGCCTGTACGCCGCGTCGGGTGTTGATCTGAAAAAGTTACTTCGCGGCGGAGTGACGCGCGAGGCGATGGAGCGTGTGATTCGGGAAACCTGGGAGCGCAGGGAGGACCGTGGCGCGGAGGCACGCAGTGAGATGAGCGGGCGCGGCATTCTCTTCTCCGTCGAGGCGCTTCGCAACAACCCACACCAGGAAATGCATACGCGAGGCGGATAAATTCAAGAGCATGAGCGAGCGATATTTCAACCGTGAAGAGGCGGAAGAGCTGTTGCCGGAAATCCGCCGGAGTCTGGAAAAAGCGCGGCTCGAGAAAAAGTCCATTGATCACCTGGATCAGGAGTTGGCGCGGGCTTCCGCGCGCATTATGGTCCTTGGAGGTTCTGTGCCTCCATATGCGGAATTGGTGCGAAAAAAGGGCGAGCGGGACGGCATGGTGTCTCGCCTGGAAGAGATGGTGAACCACATTCAAGAATCGGGGTGTGTCGTCAAAGACATCGATGAAGGGTTGGTTGATTTCCCTGCGCTGCGGGACGGCCGCGAGATTTTTCTTTGTTGGAAACTGGGTGAGCAGCGCATCGAGTATTGGCACGGGATCGAGGAGGGATTCGCCGGCCGCAAGCCCATTGACGCCAAACCGGAAGATGATAGCCCTGCGCTTCAGTAAGCGCTCACTCGGCCGCCGATCTGAACTTCGCCTGCTTGACGGCTTTCCGAAAGTCGTCCGCCTGCACTTCGACGACCCGGCACATTTCGTAAAGGCGCGACCGCAGCGTCACACCGTAGCGATTGAGTGACGCATCCACGTCCGGAACGCTTTCGCCCGAAGGCTGTCTCACCCCCGCGGACATTGAACCAAAGGGCAGCGTGGTGGTGATCAGGGTCAAGCGCTTCTGGTTGTACCGCGAGTTGATGATATAACCGAGGGTGTCCTTCACCCAATCGCTGGGATTCAAAGCCGCCAGTTCGTCGAGCAGCAGAACTTGCGCGTCCAGCACGGGTTGAAGCACCTGCAGCTCTGAGGTCTGAGAAACGGCGTTGTAGCTGTCCTGAATCTCCTTCAGCAGATCGCGAAAATCGTAGAACAGGCAAGGAACTCCCTTGGTCAGCATCAGCTCGCGGATGATCGCAACCGCCAGATGCGTTTTGCCGGCGCCGGTCGGCCCGATCAACAGCAGGCCGTAATCCAACGGGTATTCGTCAACGTATCCTCGCGCCAGACGCTTGGCAGCGTCCAGGTAGAGGTTGGGCTGGCCGCTGATGGGATCCTTTCGGACGGCGAAATTATCGAGCTCACAATGCTGGTATCTGCGAGGGATGCGGGAGCGGGCGACAAGGTCTTCCGCCTCCCGGCTCTTCACGCAATCGCATCGGGCCACACGGCGAATTCCGCCTGTTTCGATAGGTTTCCAGCCCGTCCCCTCGCAGCTTGGACATTCGTTTTTCACAAGCACCGCCTGTAAGATTCTAAGGCTTACCTTTTAAGGCAGCAAGCGTCTAAGTCTACGGATCGGGCAAGACGCACTTCGTATGGATGGCGCCTGTTTGGAGCTAAGCGGCAAAAGGGTCACAGAGGACCTGCCGTCGGGATCGGACGAGCTCACTATCGTCCGGCGCGCGCAGGCCGGCGACCGCGCTGCGTTCGACGCGCTCGTCCGCCGGTACGACCGGGAAATTCTGCAGTTGGCGCTGAGGGTCGTACGCTCGGAAGATGAAGCCTCCGAGCTCTATCAGGAAGCGTTTCTCAAAGTTTACCGCTCGCTCTCGCGGTTCCGTTTTGAATCGAGCTTTTCGACGTGGCTTTACCGCGTCGTGATGAACGTTTGTATGGACCACCTTCGCCGGCGGCAGCGGCGCAAGGAAGTACAGGGCCCGGTTGCGGAGGATGGCCAGCCGGAATTTTTTCAGACCATCGCCGAAGAGCGCGCGACGCTCGATCCGGCTCGCACCCTCCACTCCAAAGAGATTGACGGGCGCATCCGTGCCGCGCTCAACGCGCTCTCCCCGCGCGAGCGCATGGTCTTTGAGTTGCGCCATTACGACGGGATGAAATTGCGGGCGATTGGCAGGATTTGCGGTACGACGGAGGCGACGGTCAAGAATTGCTTGTTCCGGGCGACGCAGAAGCTGCGTACGGCTTTGGTCGACATGATTTGAGAATGGAGTTATCCGATGCCAGCAATCAGCGGTCAGCATGCTGGGCACGGGCTCTTGTGAAAAGCATCCTCGTTTTGCGAAGGCTTGAGCGCGGCCGGCTGATTTCTGACGTCTGATTTCTGGGTGTGAGCGTATGAACTGTTCGGAAGAAAGTCTTGCGCTTTACGTTTACGACGAACTTGCGCCTTCCGAGAGGCAGGCCGTGGAAGCGCACATCAGCGAGTGCGGGGCTTGCCGCGAGCGGGTCGCGACGCTTCAGCGCCTGCAGGGTGTTTTGGATCAGCGGGCGGCTTCCCAGGCGGCGCCCGAATTGCTGATCCGCGCCCGCCTGAAGCTGGAGGACTCCCTCGATGCCGAGCAGGTGGGATGGCGAAGTCTCATCGCTGATTGGCTTCCACTGCTTCCTGGCGCTCTGCCCTCACGCCTCGCAGCCACCGTCCTTCTGCTTGCGTTGGGATTCGGCGTGGGATGGATCTTGCGTCCGCGCGTGAGATCGGCGCCCAATTCCGCCGGCCTGTCGACCCGGGCGGCGTCGCTGGTCGGCCCAAACTTCGATCAGATCAGCAGCATTACGCAGGTCCAGCCTGACCCGCAAACCGAACAGGTGCGCATCACGCTCAACGCGGAGCACCACGTGACGCTGGAAGGCTCGCTGGATGATCCACGCATACGAGATATCCTGGTTGATGCGCTCAAGCGTTACGATAATGCCGGCATTCGCCTGGACACATTGGAAGCGCTGCAGCAAGGGACGAATGATCCCTCCGTCCAGGACGCATTGCTTTACGCATTGCAGCGCGATCCTAACGCGGGAGTGCGCCTGCAGGCGCTCAGCTACGTTCGTCAAATGTCCTGGAGTCCGAAAGTTCAAAAGGCGTTGGTCGACGTGGCTCGGGGCGATGGGAATCCGGGCGTGCGCGTGGCGGCAATCAACGCGCTGGTCAGCCACGCGGTGAGTCAGCGGGAGCAGTCCTTGGTCCCCGTGTTGGAGAACTTTTCACAGAATGATCCGAACAATTACATTCGGATGAGAGCGCTGGCCGCCGTACACGAGCTGGCCTCGGGCCAGCCGTAGGAATTTCCAGTCATGCGTTTTCACACTTCGCTGCTCTTGATCCTTGGACTCGAAGCGGGTTTAGCTGCTTTAGCTCTTGCACAGGCCCCGTTTCAGCGGACCGCCCCGCAACGGGAAGGAAACACCTGGGTAGAGGAGATTCACGGTTCCATTCCGGCCAGCGAAGGCGGCCATCTCATTCTTCGGGTCGACCGTGGCTCAGTCGAGATCCAACCCGGCTTGCCGTCTCGTCTGCAATGGGTCGTGCGCCTCGCGGCCTATTCGAGCCACCCTCAGATGGCGCAGAATTGCCTGAACCATTATCAGCTCGAGGCGCTTCCGATCCATGGAGGCATTCAATTGAGCGGCCAGGGCTTTTGTGGCACGAGCCGTGGAGCGCTTGAGGCGCAGATTGAAGTCAAGCTTCCGCTTAAATTCAACGTCATTGTGCACACCCGAGGCGGCAACATCAATGTCAGCAAGTTGGAAGGCGCGTTGCGTGCTGACACGACGGGTGGCGAGATCATCACTGGAAATGTGCAAGGCCCAGTCTGGGTTTCGACCGGCGCCGGTGCCATTGATCTCGGCAATATCGGGAGCAACGTTGAGGCGCGCACCGCCGGCGGCAACATCCATGTTGGAGACGTGGATGGCTTGGCCACGCTTAACACCAGCGGGGGAGATATCACTGCCGGCATCGTGAATGGTTCCGTCAGCGCGCAGACGGGAGCGGGTAACGTCGTCCTCGAGGCTGCCTCCGGGCCGGTGCAAGTGGAAACTGCGGGCGGACAAATCCAATTGGGTGAGTGCGGAAATACGGTGCAAGCGCAAACGGCCGCCGGCAACGTCCAGGTGGGCAGCGCGCGCGGCGGCGTCACCGTGCAAAGCGCGGGCGGCAGTATTGATCTGCTCCAGGCCATGAGCTCCGTGACGGTCCGCACGGGCGCCGGTCACATCGTTGCTCAAATCGATGCCAGCCGCAAGACATTCGGTCCGTCGCAACTGGCCACGCAGGTCGGCGATGTGGATATCTTTCTTCCGCGTCAATTGCCCGTCAACCTCCACGCGCTCATCACCAACCCCTTCGGACGCCGCATCTTATCTGACTTCCCCATGAAGGTCCAGACGGCAGATGAGCGGTTCGTGATGGGTCCCATGCAGGCAAGCGGCAAACTCGCGGGAGGCGGTCCGCCGCTCGACATCCGCACCACGATGGGCAACATCATCATTCGGCGCCTCGATCCGGTCGCGCTCGCCCGCATGAAAGCCTACCAGGCGCAATTCTGGGCGCGCTGGCGGCAGAGCGAGCAGGACCAGTCCGACATGCTCGGACAAATTCAGCGGCTTCGAGCGAAGCTGGCCCTCCAGCAAGCGGAACTTCAGGCCCGGCTGGGAGATCTCAACCGGCGCCTGGCCGCAGCGGCCGCGGAACAGGAAAGAGATGCGCTGCTTCGCAGGATGCAGGATCTTCGCCTCAGCATTCGCCAGCAGATGCAGCAGGTCAGAGCTCAACAATCTCTTGTTGCCGGCCAGGTCCAGCAACAGAGCGATGAGCTGCAACGGCAGTTGCGGGAAATGGGTAGGGAGTTGGAGCGCCAGGCTCGCGAGCAGGTGAAATACATGGAGGAACAGCAACAATGAAATACAAGGTGTTGATTCTTGCATCCCTTCTTTGCCTGGCCGTTACGGTAGGCGCAAGAGGCGCGTTGGGCGCCCAGGAGGGTTCAGGCGCGCAGACACGGAATGATACGTTCAGTTTAAGCCCCGCGCGAGCCGTGCAACTCTCCCCAAACCGCGCGTGGCTCGGTGTCGAGCTTACTGAAGTGACCCAGGCAAAGGTGAAACAGCTATCCTTGCCAGGCGATTACGGAGCCGTTGTTACCCGGGTGATTGCAGACAGCCCGGCTGCAAAGGCAGGGCTTAAAACAAACGACGTCATCGTCACTTTTGGTGGAATGCGAGTGTGGAGCGCAGCCCAGCTTACGGACCTGATGGGCGAAACGCCAGCGGGCAGGACGGTTTCTCTGGGTATCATTCGGAACGGCAAGAACCTTACGCTTACTGTCGCGCTCGGAAGCCGGAACGGCAACTCCATAGCAATGGGTCCGAACCGTTTTCGTTTTTACATGCCGGCGATTCGATTTCCGCAAAATTCTTTTCAGTTCGCCAGCGTCTTGGGCATGGGCGGTGAGTTAGGAATCCAGGGAGAAACCCTGACTCCGCAACTGGCTGCGTACTTCGATGTAACGCAAGGTAAAGGCGTGCTCGTCGAGCAAGTTGAGGCGGGAAGTCCGGCTGCAAAAGCAGGGTTGAAGGCCGGAGACTGCATCGTAACCGTTGATTCCGGCGCTGTGAACTCGCTGTCGGATCTTCGCCGGGCTCTCGCCGGCAATAACAACAAGCCCGTGACGTTAGGAATTGTTCGCCATGGCCGGCAGGAGGCGCTTCACGTGGACCTCAACTCGCGCTGGAATCCCAATCCGGCACAGGTAGCGGAAGTCGATGCCGCTCGTCTCGAACGCCAGGTTGAGAGGCTCGAAAGGCAGATTCCAAGACTCCGCGAACAGGAACAGCAGGACGAGTCATGCCTTCTGGCCCTCGAATCCCATCTCTTCAAATCCGGGCCGAAACTCGCTCAGAAGTCTGGCATGGTTGAAGGACCCAATGGAGTTTTGGTTGCAACCGGGCCTGGATGCGCTTGGACTGGCGAAGCGGAGTTGCTCGGCCCTGCCCCGCTACGTTAGATAACCGTCAGGGCTGTCCCCAAAGCAAACGCCTCCGATCCTTACCGCTGCGCGGCGGCCTCCGCAACTTCGTCGACCTCGTAGCCCCGTGTTTGCTGGACGTCTGCGCTGCGCCTTGGAAGCACCACATAGCGGCAGATGGCGTAGCCGAAGACACCGCCTGCAAACACGTCTGAAGGAAAGTGGGAAAGGAGCGTAAGTCGTGAAAAGCCCACCACCCCCGCTGCCCCGTAGGCAACCCACGGCGCCCAGCTCAGATGCCGGTAGCGAACGGCGAAAGCTGTGGCGATGGACATTGCGGCAATCATATGTCCGGAAGGAAAGCTTCCCGGTCCGCTGTACCAGGTGCCCCTGTCCTTGAACCACGAATCAAGCAGGTGATGATAGGAGATAACATCCTGGGGGCGCAACCGCCGGTCGAGCCCTTTCATGATCTGCGTGATGAATTCAGAATCCACCACCGCCGCGCTCGCACAGATTGCCGTATCCCTCAGGCACTTTTTTCCTGCCACCAAACCAATTCCAAACGTCCCAATGACGACCATCCACATGGCAGACGCCGCATTCTCACCGCTTACAATGCGGTTGAACTGACGGAACAGGCGCGTGTGGCGGAAATAGCCCGGATCGTGCGGATCAACCGCCAGAATGATCCCCACCAGGATCACAAGAAACAAAAGTACGGGCTTCCAGTGACGGCCGTGAGCCAGCGCAACTGGAAAACGCCAAATCTGTTTTTGATCGTTGAGAAGGCTGGGCACAAACCCGAGCAGAGTAAAGCGAGAAGAGAAAACGACCTCACTGCGGCCTCGTCCGTCGGCCGGCTTTACCGCAATGCCAGCTTGGCCCTTGAATTCGCTGAGGCTTGACACCTCCGAACGAAGAAGAGGGATGGGGCGCAAGGGAGGTTCTGTCACTTCTCGATCTTAGACGAGCCGCGGCAAAACTCGCAAGCGAAAAGCGCTGAGTTGACGCGCTCGACCCGTGGTTGCCCGGAGCGAGGCGCTTCACGCTAAGATAGATAATATGAAGACAGACGGCGGAAGTGCTTCACAGGTGGACCTCCTCATTTTCGACCTGGACGGGACCCTGATCGACAGCGAGACGGATCTTGCACAAAGCGTTAATGCCACCCGTGCAGAAATGGGCCTGGCTCCTCTGGCCACGCCGGTCATTTCCTCATATGTAGGGCAAGGCGTGGCGGTGCTGGTTCGCCGGGCGCTTGGCAACGGCGCATCGGACGGCCAGGTGGAACGTGCGGCACAATTCTTTCTGGAATACTATGGCCGCCATATGCTCGATCACACCGTCACCTACCCGGGAGTGCGCGAGGCGCTCGACGCATTGACTGGCCGGGTGATGGCCGTTCTCACGAACAAGCCGGTGCATTTTACCGAAAGCATTTTGAAGGGACTGGGACTGGCATCGCACTTCTCTTTCGTATACGGCGGCAACAGCTTTGAGCGGAAGAAGCCCGATCCGATCGGCATACAACAAATCATGCAGAACACCGGCAAAAGCCAACGGCAAACGATGATCGTCGGCGATTCGGAAACGGATGTGGCCGCTGGCCGAAACGCGGGCGTTTGGACCTGCGGAGTAACCTATGGCATAGGTTCTCGAACGCTTGAAAAGATGAGACCGGACGTGACGATCGGTGACCTGCGTGAGCTTCCGCCCTTGCTCAAGAGCTGGTGCGATGCGGGCATTGAGAGCGGTCCACTGGCGCGGACGTAACGCGCCGGCGCAGCCGAGGAGGCTAGCTTGGTGCATCAACTCGGCAAGATGCTTGTGATCCTCGGCGTCGTAATCGGCGGCGCGGGACTTTTGCTGATGAGCGGCAAGATTCCGGGCTTCGGAAGGTTGCCGGGAGACATTGTGCATCGGGGCCGCAACACAACGTTCTATTTCCCGGTCGTGACCTGTTTAATTCTGAGCGCGGCGCTCACTTTGGTTCTGTGGCTGGCGCGCGTCTTTATGCGGCGATGAAACGCCCAAGGCGCCAGCCACCCACTACGGGTGGCTGTCCAAATTGAACTGGGATCGAGGTCTTTCTGAGCCAATCCGCATTCGAGTTCCAAGTCGAACGCAAGATTCTGACGGTTTCGGAGCTCACCGCCCAGATCCGAAACCGGATTGAACCACACTTCCTCGATGTCTGGATTGTGGGTGAGGTTTCGAATTTCCGTGCTGCCTCCTCCGGCCATCTTTATTTCACACTCAAGGACGAGATGGCGCAGCTCCGCGTGGTCTGTTTCCGCAATCAGGCGCGTTACCTGAAGTTCAAGCCGCAGGATGGCATTTCGCTGATCGCGCGAGGCCGGCTGGGCATCTACGAAGCTCGGGGAGAATACCAGCTTATCGCCGAGTTTCTGGAGCCAGCCGGCGCCGGCGCCCTCCAACTTGCTTTCGAGCAACTGAAGGCAAAGCTTGCGGCAGAAGGGTTGTTTGCTCCGGCCCGCAAGAAGCCGCTGCCCGTGCTTCCCCGCACCGTCGGCCTTGTCACATCGCCCACGGGAGCTGTGGTGCGAGACATCCTGCACGTCCTGCGCCGCCGTTTCCCCAACATCAACGTCATCCTCTATCCAATCAGGGTTCAAGGAGAAGGTGCAGCCGAAGAGATTGTCGGTGCCTTGCGCCATTTCAACGAACACTCACTCGCAGACGTCATCATTGTTGCGCGAGGGGGCGGCTCGATTGAAGATCTTTGGGCATTCAACGAGGAATCTGTGGCAAGAGCCATCGCGGTGTCGAGGATTCCGGTGATCAGCGGCGTGGGACACGAAACCGATTTCACCATCGCGGACTTCGTCGCGGATTTGCGAGCCCCTACGCCGTCGGCCGCGGCGGAGCTGGTGATCCAGCGCAAGGCAGACTTCGAAACCGAGCTTTCCAATCGCGAGCGGCGGCTGCTTCAAGTGATCCGATTGAAGCTGGCAGAGTCGCGCGAGCGGCTGAACGGGTTGTCCATGCATCGCGTTTTCTATACTCTGCCGGCGAGGTTGGCGGAGCGCGCTCAGCGGCTCGACGAACGGGTGATCCGGATCGAACGGGCACTGGCCGGTCGCATCACACATGCGCGCGAGCTCTGGCTGCACGCTTCAGCCGGGGTCTGGCGGTTTGACTTGCGGCGGCTTGTTGAATGGAAGCGCACGCGCTTCGAAGAATCCAAGGACAAGCTGGAATCGGGATTTAAGCGTGGTCTGGCCGATCGTCGCGCCCGATGGGAGCAGGCCGCTGCCGTTCTGCGCGAGCGCAACCCTGCAACCATCTTATCGCGCGGCTATTCCATTGTGCGAGACGCGGAAGGCGCCATCGTTCGTGACGCCGCCACCGTTCCGCTCAACAGCGATATCTCCGTCCGCCTCGCGGCCGGAGAGCTTGGAGCTACCGTGCGAAGCAGGAAAGCCTAAAGCTTGTAGCCTATTTTTCGCAGGAATTCCTTGCGAACTTTCACGTCGGCTTCCGTCTCGATGCCTTTCGTCTTCGCTCCATCGATCACGCCGAGAATCCCTCGTCCTTGAGCTGTTTCCGCTACAATCACTTCCACAGGATTTGCCGTCGCGCAGAAAATGGAGCAGACCTCTGGCACGCTTTTCACCACGTTCAGAACGTTGACCGGAAATCCGCCTTCTAGAAAGATAATGAAGCAATGCCCGCAACTTAGGGAAAGGGCGTTCTTCTGCGCCAGCTCGACCAGGCGCGCATCATTGCCCGACGAGCGCACCAGCGCCGGCCCGGACGATTCGCAGAAACCGATCCCGAACCGAATCCCGGGCACGGTCAGCACGATTCCCTCGTGAATGTCTTCAACCGTCTTGATGAAATGCGACTGGCCCAGAATGAAATTGAGATCGGCGGGTTTTTCGATCGGAATGCTCTTCAGCTCCATAGTTGCCTCACACGCGGTCAGCCGGACCCGAGAATTTCACCTCCGGGTAAAGCAGATGAAACACAAGAAACAGGATCCCAATCAATACGAACACCAGCGCGCTGCCTTCCGGTCCCACGCTTCCGCCCGTCAGCCACACTGGTCCGTGGAAAGATGAATCGAGCAGATGCCCGGTGGCCTTCAGTCCGCTGTTTGGGACCGAATAGAGGAAAGTTTCTGCATAGTCCCACATGGCGTGCAGGCCAATCGCAAACCACAGGCTTCCCGTTCGCCGCACCGTAAAGCAGAAGAAAACCCCGATGATGGCGGCGCAAAGAGCTCCGGCCCAGTCTTCTCCAATATTGCTCAGGTGGATCGCGCCGAATGCGGCGGAAAGTATCACGGCTGCCGGCCAGAATCCGATGCCCTTAGTCAGGATGTAAAGGGGATAGCCGCGAAAGCTGAATTCTTCAAAGAAGCCCGTCAATAGAAATGTCAGTGCCCACACCGCGGCGTCGTAAGGCAACTTCGACCGGGCGAGAGCGACGTGGCCAAAGGAGAATCCGTGGTCCAACCGGATCGCAAGCAGCAGGGCCGTAAGCGCCACCCAGCCCCACAGAACACCGAGCCAGAATTTGCCTCTGAATGCGCTGTGCCAGGGCAAGAGGTAATCTGCGAAGGACTTTTTCTCACATCGCGCCATGACGAACGCCGCGATGAGCACCGATATGAAAAAGAAGCCCTCGATAACGACTGCACTATTCGGAGTGAGGCTGCGCGCGCCCTGGCGGAACCGATGAGTCAGTACGCCCCCCAAGGCTCCAAACAAAATGAGCCCTAAAAGCCAAATGGCGGCAAAAATGAGCAGCCGCCAGCCGGAGCGCAAACCGCTGGAGTTAAACAACGCTCGATGCAAGAAGCTTGGAGGCTTCGGGGGAGACGGCGGGGCAATCTCTCCCTCGGTGTTTAACGGCTTGCCCTCGCCCGTTCCGGAAGACTCTTGGTCATTCATCAGGAGCGCCTAAAATGAAGTTTGAGGATCAGTGAACGCGGAGGTTCGCGGTTTCCCGCCAAACCTTTCAGCACGTTGTGACGTGTGAAACAAGGCTGATGTTCGGAAACTTGCCGCTCACTGCCTGCCGCTGAGCTGAGACCGCCGTTTAATTCGCAGCGTGGTTCCCGTGGAACAGTTTTACGAGTGCGATGCGAGTCTCATCGCCGGTGTGCTTGAGCGTCACAATCTTATCTTCATCCGAAGTCTTGATTTCAAACAGAGTCTGCCCGCTCGCATCTCTCTGAATGAATCGCGTAATTTGCCCCCGGAGACGTTGCCGGTAAAACTCCGCGACTTTCTCAATAGGGTCCGAAGTCTCAAACTTCGCAGCCATCACACCTAACTGGTTCTCATTTCCGAACTGTGCCGCGACGGAATTACTGCCCACGTCTTTCAGTTGCCGGGCGCCTGGATAGAGAGGCAGGCCGATGAGGCCAGTGTCAACGACCGTGCCGTGGCTGACCCGTACGCTGCCCAGCGGCGTGTCAATGGCCACTTGACCGGCGCCGTGAGCGCCTTGCCCCGAATGCACGACGACGCTCCGGGAAATAATCCGGACACCAAAGTAAATGCTGAAAACGGCTGCGGCCAGGAGCATGGCCACCAGGACTCCGCATACCAGAAGCACTTTGCCGCCCGAGTGCTGAGGCAGAGGCGGCGGGTTTGACGACGAGATCGCCATGGCTAAGCCTCCTGTGTGTCACTATACCAAATTGCAGCGCCCTGTTGCGCAGCGCCGAACAAAACACTCATCGCCGCCATGGAGTGAGCTGGAACGGTTAAACAGGCTGCGGAAGAACGCTGTCAACGAATGTCATTCTGAGCGCAGCGAAGAATCCCAGCATTTGTTTTCGAAGAGATGCAGAGGTCTCTCGCCGCACTCAGCAAGGCAGCCAGACTTTTTCCACAGCCTGTAAAGCCCCGCTCGCTGCCATCTGGAAACTCGGGCACCGAAGATGATTTTCCCCAAACAGCCTGTTGCAGATGAACAGGTCCGAAAAGCGCGAGTCTGTTTCCGTGACCCGTGAGAGAATGCCGGTATGGAGCTGCCCGATCGAGACATTTGCTATCGTGCCCTGCAGAGCCGTGACGCTCGTTTCGATGGATTATTGTTCGTCGCTGTCACCACCACAGGCATCTATTGCCGGCCGGTTTGCCCCGCCCGAACGCCGCAGCTTGGGCATTGCCGCTTTTTCGGCTCAGCGGCAGCGGCGCAGGAGGCCGGCTTTCGTCCGTGCCTGCGCTGTCGGCCTGAAACCGCGCCTGACTTGGCTTCATGGCGGGGCACTTCAAACACGGTCTCCCGTGCATTGGCGTTGATTGCCGAGGGAGCGCTTGACGGTGAAGCCGCCAGCGTTGGAAGCCTGTCTGAACGCCTCGGCGTAGGAGAGCGCCAGCTCCGACGACTGTTCCTGCGGCATCTTGGAGCCTCTCCCGTCGCAGTGGCCCAGACACGGCGCGTGCTCTTCGCCAAGCAGCTCATTCATGAGACGCGAATGCCCATCACCGCCATTGCGTTGGCAGCGGGATTTGGCAGCGTGCGCCGTTTCAATGAAATCTTCCGCGATCTTTATCATCGCCCGCCTGGCAGCTTGCGACGAAAAGATCTCGCCGGTTCCGCGCCTTCAAAACCGGGTGTCACACTCCGTCTCCGCTATCGCCCCCCCTATGATTGGGAGTCCATGCTCGCTTACCTGCAGGCGCGGGCAATCCCGGGCGTGGAAGTAGTGGAGAATGGAACTTATCAACGCACGGTTGAGATGGACGGCTTTGCCGGGTCCGTCCAAGTGCAGCACTCTCCGGAGAGTGAAAGCCTGGCCGTTGCGATTTTCTTCCCTAGCGTTCGGGCTCTCCCTGCGATTGTCACCCGCGTGCGCCGCCTGTTCGATACGGGCGCGGATATCGAAACCATCGATCGACATCTCGCCCTCGATCCGTTGCTTCGACCGTTGGTGGCGCAACGTCCCGGACTACGCTCGCCAGGCGGGTGGGATGGGTTCGAATTGGCCGTGCGGGCCATTCTCGGCCAACAAGTGAGCATCGCCGCAGCCCGCCGGCTTGCGGGACAGCTCGTTGCGCGCTACGGCGTGCCCGTGCCGCATCGTAATGTCCACCATGCCGGCTTGTCTCACACGTTTCCCTCTGCCCAGCGTCTTGCCTCTGCAGAATGCCTGGGCCTGGCTATGCCGGGCGCGCGGCAACTGGCGCTGAAAGCATTGGCAGAAGCTGCCGTAACGGATGCGAACCTGTTTCGCCCATTCGGCACAATCGAAGAAGCCGTTACACGATTCCGTTCGATTCGCGGCGTAGGTGAATGGACGGCTCAATATATCGCATTGCGTGCTTTACGGGAAACGGATGCGTTTCCTGCATCGGATGCCGGCCTGCTTCGAGGCGCCGCTTTGATGCATGGCGCACGCTCAAACCCGGGCAGCCTTCTCAAACGCGCGGAGTTGTGGCGGCCCTGGCGCGCCTACGCGGCCCAACACCTCTGGGCAACACAGGCTGACTCAATTCCCGAAAGGAGGAACTATGACTGAGGCCTTGCAGTTTTTATTGGATCGAATTGCCACGCCGATTGGCGAGATGCTGATTGTCGCGGACGAGAAAGGAAAGCTCCGCGCCGCAGGCTGGATGGACGGCGAAGGCGAGATGCATCACTTTCTGCGCCGATATTATGGCGATGGCTCATTCCACATTGAGCCCGGTTCTAACCCTAACGGTCTGACCGATGCAATAAGCCGGTACTTTGCCGGAGAGATTGAGGCCATCGACGATTTGCAGGTGCAAATGGCCGGAACGCCTTTCCAGCTTAAGGTGTGGCGTGCGCTGCGGGAAATTCCCAGCGGCACAACGGTCTCTTACGGAAAGCTTGCGGCGCGCATCGGCCAGCCCAAATCAGCTCGCGCGGTTGGCCTCGCCACAGGCGCAAATCCCGTTGGGGTGGTCGTCCCGTGTCACCGTGTGATCGGCTCCGACGGCTCGCTTACCGGCTACGGAGGAGGCATCGAGCGCAAACGCTGGCTTCTTGAACACGAAAGACGCGCGCGCCAAACGAGAGACTGAATCCCGCGCTCCCTTGCCGGCGCACATCAGTCATCTCTTTTAAGATTGCTGAATCTGTAAGCGTCGCGCGCAAACCTGCCGAAATGGTCTACCGTTTCTCAGCTCCGGGCCGGTCGTTCGTCGTCACAGCGGCGCCAACGGGCAGGCCCGCTCCACGGGTCGGATAAGGAGGGGGAGGAACGATGTGGAAAGGATGAGCCTTCAGTTCGCGCATGGCGATAGCGACTGCGGTCTGAAGCTGAGGGTCCTGCCCTTCCCTCCAAAGCTTGGCATCCATCGTCACCCGGACGTTCGGATCCACGCCATGATTTTCGACGTCCCACTTCCCGTCAGGGAAATAGATCGCGCTCGAGGGCGCCGTCACCCGGCTGCCATCCATCAGCACAGGATATCGCCCAATGCCCACCAGCCCGCCCCAGGTGCGAGTGCCGACGACGGCGCCCACATGCTGCTGCTTGAAAATGTAAGGCATGTAATCGCCGCCAGAGCCCGCAAAATGGTTGATGATCATCACCTTCGGTCCAAAAACGGCCGCGGGAGTGACTCCGATATGGCCATGACGTCCCAACCAGAAGTTCAGCAACGGCTGCTGCAGCTCGTTGATGACGTAATTCGCAAGTAATCCGCCATGGTTGAATCGCTCGTCCACAATGACGCCCTGCTTGCCGATTTGTGAGAAGAAGTAACGGTTGAAATCAGTGTAGCCGCCGCTTTCAGTATCCGGCAGATAGACGTAGGCGAGCTGGCCGTGGCTCAGCTTGTCTACGAGCATGTGATTGCGGTGAATCCAATGTTCTTTGCGCAGCGCCAATTCGCTCTCGACCGGTACCACGGTAACCTGGCGCGAATTCGCGCCGTCCGCGTTGGGGCCGACGGTCAAAACCACTTGCTGGCCGGCCGTGTTCTCGAAGAATGAATAGATGTTGTCAGTTCCGTAGAGAGGCCGGCCATTCACCTCCAACAGGTAATCACCCACCTTCACGTTAATCCCGGGTTGCGTGAGCGGAGCGTGCAATCCCGGATTCCAATTCTCCCCGCTGTAGATACGTGAAAAGCGATAGCGGTTCTGATCGATGACGTAATCCGCGCCGAGCAGTCCTGAGGGAACCGGTTTAGGCCCGAACGGCGAGGGAAAGAGAAACATGTGGGAGACGCTCAGGTCGCCAAGCATGTCGTGGAAAAGATACTGAAGATCCGATCGGCTCTCTACGCCGGGCAGGAATCGGGCATAGTATTGTTGCGCGCCCGGTATGTTTAACCCATTGAACTGTGGCGAATAAAAGAAATCCGTTTCGATGCGCCACACCTGGCGGTACATCTCGTCCCACTCGCGGCGCGGATTGACGTAAACCTGCAAATTAGCCGTGTGAAGCATGGTTCCCGCGCCGGGAGCAACCGTAGCCGCTGCCGGCACGATGCGCCATTGCGCATGCTGCTCGAGCAGCATTTTCTTGCCGTCCGCCGCCAGCACAAAGTTCTGGAGGTCTGAGAGCACCAGCGTCGCCTTGCGTTTCTTCATCGAAAAGCGATAGAGGGAAAGACCAGGATGATCGGGCTGGTTTTGGCTGACAATGGGGCCGGCAGCCAGCCACAACACTCCCGGAGCCGAAACTTCCAGGTCTTGATACGAGCGTGGCGGCATGGGCAAAGCAAGGATGCGCTCGCTGAGGCCATCGAAGTCGATCGTCACTTTCGCTGGCTCGCCCTGGGAAGGTGTTTTCTTCGGCGAGCCGGCCTTCTTTTTTGCTGAGGCAGTCTTTTCTTCGCCGGGTCTTGGGGCCAAAGGCGAAGGAATGTTGTTGCGCAACACCGCGACGTAGGCGCTATAGACCGTGGGCCGATTGATCGCCGAGAGTTCGCCCACCGCGCCGCCGGTGTTGGGGTTGGTGCTGGCCAAAAAGTAAAGGTACTTGCCGCTGCGATCGAACTGCGAAAGCTCGGCGTCGCTCCCGCTGGGAGTGATTCGCGTGGATTTTCCCGTTGCGAGTGAATAGACAAAAATCGCACTCAAATAGTTGGGCAGAACGTTCGTGTAAGTGAGCCATTGGCTGTCTGGAGACCAGGCAGGATTAAAGGAACTATACCCTTCGTCGTAATAGCTCGTGGCAACCAACGTCATCTTGCCGGTCGTGACGTCCAGCATCCACAGGTGCTGCGCGATATCGCTGAAAGCAACGTAGCGGCTGTCGGGTGACCACACCGGATTGAAGAAGTACGTGGGATGCGCGCCAAGTGAGATTTTTCGGACCGCGCCGATGCCGTTTTGCGGGCTGACGTAAAGCTCATAATCACCTGAAGCGTCGGAAAAATAGGCAATCGACTTGCCGTCGGGCGACCATGCCGGGTAACGCTCGCAAGCTCCGGTGGTGTGGGTAATATCCTGCGCGCTGCCGTATTGCGTGGGTACGGTGAAAATATCACAGTGTGCCTGAAAAGCCGCGCGCACGCCGTGGGGCGAGATGGCCGGATTGCGCAGTTGCATGGCCACGTTGACCCAATGGGGTTGCGCTGCGGGAAAATCGGCATGGAGGGTAACGTGGACACGCCGGATCCGGCCGGATTTCACATCCAGCAGAAAGAGCTTCCCCATTTCGGCATAGACGATGGCCGGATGCGGCGTATGCAGAGCGCCAGCCGTCGCCGAGAGAATGTCGTGCCCGTCATCCGGAGAAACCGCCTGCACGCTCTTTGACTTTAACTGATAGCGATACAAGCGGAAGTGGCCGCCGCTGCGGTCGGAGAGAAAATAGATCGCATTGCCGATCCACATCGGGTCCTCATCGTTGGCGCCCGCACGCGGCAGCGTGAAACCGCTCGAATCGCTGAGCAGCGCCACGCGGATGCGCGGCTCCATTCCGCCCCGGTAGCGCTTCCAGGCTTCAAACTGAGGGTGATTGCGGAAAGGTACGTAGGCAAGCTGCGAGCCATCGGGAGAATAAGAGCCTTGAGTGGCGTAAGGGAGCGGCAGCGCGGTGGGAAAGCCGCCAGTCACCGGCACGGTGAACAGACGGTCGTAAAGCGGATCGACACTATAGCGGGTAGAGCCGAAGAGCACCTGCTTGCTGTCGTTGGTCCAGCCGGTTGTGATATCCGGGCCGGGATGCCAGGTAAGCCTCCGGGCCAGTCCGCCCCCAGCTCGCATCACGTAAACATCCAGATTGCCTTGGTCGTTGCCCGTGAAAGCCAGCAGTTGCCCGTCGGGGGAAAAAATGGGCGAACTATCCTGCTGCGCGCCCGACGTCAAGCGATAGGCGACGCCTCCCTGGCGATCCACCGACCACAGGCTGCCCGCATAAGCAAACACAATCTGCGTGGCATCGACGGTGGGATGCTCGAAGAGAATCGGTGGGTTTTGCGCATGGGCCGGCGTGAGCCCCAGCAGCAAACAAACGGATAACATCAACAATCGGACCGGCGCACTTCGCATCGGGTTCTCCCTTTAAAGACGTGTAGCCAGCCATGCTATCACACCTGCTCATTGCCGCGCCGACAGATAGAACTTCGACAGAACTTCTGTTGTGTTCCCAGTTTGAGGCAGGTTGCGTTCCGCAGGACAAGGTCAGACGCTATGGGCGCCAGCCGTTGGTCCGCCGCGCGCTAAATCTGTGAATACGGCGCGGGGCTTAGGATCACGTTGCTGATGTTTGTGACGATTTCCTCAAACGCATACCGCGCTGAGGTGCTGAGCTTCTTCCACGCAGGCGATGATCCGAAAGCAGACCAAAGCCGGTTGCGATCGTCGAGGCTGCTGAAAGCCAGCATGTAAGTGAGGTTCGGCATCCGCGAGCCGATGAGCGTATCTCCATAAAAGACCGGCCAGAAGCCCGCCTGCACGAATATGTCAAACTCGCCGTGGTGGAACATCTCCACTTTCCTCGTGTGGTCACGGTCGCTGGGACTCTCGTACGTACGCAGCTCGAACGTACGCAAGGGATGCGCGCCGGTCGTGGCCGGCGGGGTGATCTGCGGATGCCCCGCAAACGCAATCATCAGCTTGCTCTTCACGCGAACATACGCCGGCGATTCGGCTGGCGCGGCCAGAAAGGCGTTCCCGGCCTCTTGATAAGCGCTATCGCCGGCCAGCTTCGTTTCTGCGCTCATCAGCGTCTCAAGTGACGTGCTGGGCATGAGCACATAGATTCGGGGGCTATCGGCGCCGATGGCCTGGTTGAAGACGCCTACGGGCGCGATCCCCAGCCGGCCGAGCGCCGGAATCAACGCGTCTCGCAAGAACGCATTCGTCAACTTCACTTGCGGTCCCTGCCGCAACTGGTAGCACCGGAGCTCGTAATACTGCCTGCCTCCTGAGTCTCGCTCTGGCTCGCCTGAAGCGCCCGCGGGCGCGTTCACTGCTAGCGCCGAAGCTACAAGCGATGAGGCCAGGAATTTTCGTCGTTCCATGCCCTGTCCTTTCCATTAACAGGATGCTGAAAACCGCTTTCAACGAATGTCCTTCTGAGCGCAACGAAGAATCTCAGCATTTGTTTTCGAAGAGATGCAGAGGTCTCTCGCCTCACTTAGCAACGCAGCGAGGCTTTTACCATGACCCAGCCATGTGTCGCGCATCGGAATCACGTGCAACACGTCGAAGCGGTCATCTTTTTAGCGCGAGGCGCGGGATCAAGTGATTTTTTGGCCGGTTATCCTCTTCGCGCAGACTCGCCCGTGTGTCGCCCGGATGCTCGAAACCGGAGTTCGGGAAAGCGTTATCCGCGAAGTGGCGGGCCACGTTGACCCGGAGATAATTGTAAGGGACTGGTCGGGACGGCCAGATTTGAACTGGCGACCCCTTGCACCCCAAGCAAGTGCGCTACCAGGCTGCGCCACGTCCCGACGGATCAGAATCTGAGGCTAGTGATCAGGGCTCACAAAAAAGACAGCCAGCGGAGCCACCTGCCACTGACCGCTCATCACTGGTCACCGCCTTTATCCCTCGTCACTCTATTCTGGCGTGAGAGCATTGTCAAGATGCTCTGCAACTCACGCTCCACGCTGCGAAGCCCGGAAACGTCTGAAGCATCGCTGAAAAGAGGTTTTTGTTCCGGCGTCTTGGCATCCCGGGCCGTGCCGGCCAGTTGCTTGCGCGCCCCTTCAATCGTAAATCCCTCTTCGTAAAGAAGCCGCTTGATCTCAAAAACGGTTTGAACGTCTTTGCGCCTGTAAAGCCGCTGGCCCGAAGGCGTCTTCGAAGGTCTCAAGGTCGGAAATTCGGTTTCCCAGTAACGAAGCACGTAAGGCTCCGTTTGCGCAAGCTCGCTGACTTCTCCGATGCGAAAATACACCTTCTCGGGAATGGCTCCCTGTTCGAGATGCGTCTTGGCTTTCTGAGCGTCTCGAAGGCGCTGAGCTCGGGGCATGAAACCTCAAATGACGGACGTTGGCAACGTCTCTCGATTCATCTTAAAAGAACCCCATGGCAGCGTCAACGGCATGCGCTCGGGTTACGCTTCCCGCTGCAGTTCACCTCACGGTGCGGTATACTTGGCCCTTTGCGGTTTGAAGCGTAAGGACGCTGGGTGTGCGCCCGCGCTGGTTAAGGCTGAAAGGAGTTTCTGGCAAATCCATGCAGGAGTATACGGTAGGCGTTGATGTTGGCGGGACAAAAGTTGCCGGAGGCTTGGTGACTCCGGAAGGGCGGCTGACGAAATCGTTCGTGGTTCCAACGCGCGCCAATGATGGCGTGAAGACGAGTTTTGGACAAGTCGAGACGCTGGTGGAAAAGCTGATCCGCGCAGCCGGTGGAAAGAGTTGTGTCCGCGGTATCGGACTGTGCTCTCCCGGCGCAATCGACCGGCGAACCGGCCTTGTGATTAACGCGCCCAATCTGCCAGGCTGGGAAAGCCTGCACTTGGCGCGAGAATTGGAAAAGATCTTTGGCTTGCCGGCGCGCGTGGAAAACGACGCCAACACGGCGGGATTGGCTGAAGCGCTTTATGGGGCCGGAGCGGGCTACCGCGACATTTTTTACGTTACGGTGTCGACAGGCATCGGAACGGGAATTATCATCGACCGAAAGATTTATCATGGCACTCAAGGCGTGGCCGGCGAAGGCGGCCACGTATCGATTGACTACCGCAGTCCTTATCGCTGCACTTGCGGAACGTTGGGATGCATCGAGGTTCTGGCTTCCGGCCCAGCCATCGTGCGCCGCGCACGCGTCAAGCTGGACCAGGAACACGCAGCCGCCAGCCTCCTCCGCACGTTCACTCGTGGAAACCTGGGCTTGATCACCCCGGAGATGATCGAGCGGGCGGCGCGGGCAGGCGATAGAATCGCTCAAGAGATCCTGGATGAAACCGGATTTTTCCTGGGCGTTTGGCTAGGCGGCATGATCACGCTGCTCGATCCGGGAGCCGTCGTGATTGGCGGCGGCGTCGCACGCATTGGAAAACCGCTATTCTCGAAGATCCGCCAAACTCTACTTCGCTATACGCTGAATCCCAAATTGGCCAAGAAGATTCCGATTGTGCCCGCCAAGCTGAAGCAAAACGTCGGCGTCTACGGAGCCGCCGGCCTGTTCCGCTCAAACGGTGAGGCTGAATGACAGGCCCGAGGCCACAGGCAACAGGCCAGAGGCAATAGGCAACCGGCAACGGGCCACACGCAGTAGCCCAGAAGGTGTGAAGAAATTGATCCAGCCTGTCATCCTGAGCGCCCACAGCTTGGGCTGCCAATCTGGGGCATGACACGCGGCGCCAGGGCGCGATTCCGGCTCGGTGAATACAAAAGGCTTAGCGCCGTGTATCATGCAGAGCGACAGCGAAGGATCTCCGCATTTCAGCCACGTAGCGCGGCCGCTCTGGCCGGTGCCTGATGCCTGATTCACCGTGATTGCAACAGAAACGGCATTCCTTGGCCCGGGTTCGCTGCGGGTTGGATAAAGGCGGGCGGCATTTGAAGTGAAAAAGGGCTTGACAAGAGGCGAATAAAAAGCGAAAGTGATTCCAGAGCTTAATCTCTGGAGGCTTCCATGCTCTGCAGCCCTTCTTTCGCCCAGCGTCCCGCCGGCCAGCTTGTGGGTATTGCCCGCCTCGCCGCCGAAAGCGAGTCCGTCCGCCAGCGCCCCAACGCCGAATATTTTGCTCTCAAAGCGCGAACCATCCTCAATCGCGAGTCTTCCGGCAAAATGCCGTTCGCCTGGACCGTCAATCCCTATCGGGGGTGCGAGTTCGGATGCAAGTATTGCTATGCGCGCTATACGCACGAGTTCATGGAGCTGCGCAACGGGCTCGATTTCGAGCGCAAAATCTACGCGAAGATTGAAGCGCCCGCGCTCCTCCGTAATGAGCTTCTTCGCGCGCGCGACCGGGGTCTGCCCATCGCGCTGGGAACCGCGACGGATCCGTATCAACCGGCGGAAAAGCATCTCTGCATCACGCGGCGGATTCTGGAGGTTTTTGCAACGTGCGAAGGCTTGCAGCTCTCGATCACCACAAAAGGAGTCTTGATCCTGCGAGACCTGGACGTGCTGGAGAAGGTTTGCGCAAACAATGAATTTCGCGTCCACATGACCGTCACCACCACCAGCGAGCGGATGGCACGGCTTCTGGAGCCGAAAGCGCCGCCTCCGCCGAAGCGCTTGGAGGCAGTTGCACGCCTGGTGACTGCGGGCATCCGCGCCGGCGTGCTCGCCGCTCCCGTGCTTCCCGGCCTGACGGATTCCCCGCGCAGCCTGGACCGGCTCGCCCGGCAGGCCGCCGCCGCGGGCGCGCAATTCTTTCACGTGATTCCGCTGTTTCTGATGCCGTCAGCCATGAAGCAGTTTATGCCGTTCCTGGAAGAGCGCTACCCGCACCTGGCACCGCGCTACCGCAAGCTTTATGGAAAATCGGCCTACGCGCCGGAAAGTTACAAGCGCGAGCTGGCGAAGCTTGCTGCTGCCGTCAAAGCCCGCTACGGCTTTCACCAAACTTCGCGGAGCTCAGCAGGGAAGGTTCACTCTCCGCAGCTCGTACTGGAATTCGCCGGCTCGCTTGCCATGCCTGCCGCAAAAAATTCGTGCGAGACCGTTAGCGATAGCCCACGCCCGGAGGAGAGTGCCGTACCAGGCGCCGCATGAGGAGTCACTTCTCATGGTCGCCGCCAGCCGCCCGGGACGCCTGCTGCGGCCGCTTCCGTATCCCCGTATCAGTTGGTCATATCGCTTCGCGACACCCACGAAGCGATGAAAGCGTTTGGGGTAGGGGCGGGTTTCAAACCAGGCTTGTCCAAATTAGGTTTTTGAAAAAGGCGGAATCTCCGGTAAGTTGAGGTTTTGTGTTGCCGCACGATTAATCTCAACTGAAGGAGGTTCCACCGTGAATCGAGTATGCAGCATCTTCTCTCAAATACTCCAGCTTTTCCCCCGCCTGGAGTTTGAACAGATGGTTCG